>NZ_JAUEYJ010000007.1:0-320192 GCF_032489615.1 Bradyrhizobium sp. SZCCHNR1051
AGCTGCAGCACGCTCGCCTGCGACTGGTTGGCGAGCGACAGCGCGGACACCGCGATCGACTGGCGGGTCGACAGCGCCTGGCTGTTGGCCGCTTCCTCGTTGGTGTCGGCCAGCGTCAGGTTCGACGAGCCGGTCTGCAGCACGTTGATCAGGTTCTTGTTGAAGTCCTGACGAACCTGCACGACCGAGAGGTTCGAACCCAGCGTCGAGGCCTCGTTGCGCAGCGTGGAGCTCGCGGTGGTGAGCACGCCGATGACCTTGTTCGCCGAGCTGTTGTCGAGGAAGTCGGTGCCCGAGGTCAACGTCGAGAGGCCGAGGCCCGCCGAGTTGAACGTGACACCAGTGATCGACAGCGTCGACTTGCCGTTCTCGTTGAAGGTCAGCTTCAGCGTGTCGCCGTTCAGCAGGTTGACGCCGTTGAACGACGCATCGCTCGCGGTCGTGTTGATCTGCGCCAACACGTTGTTGTACTGCGAGACCAGGCTCGCGCGCTGCGTCTGCGCGGTCGCATCCGCCACCGGAGCCGCCGCCGTCAGGCCGTTGAAGGCCTGGCTGGATGCGGCCGACGTACCACCGATCGCGCCGATCGTCGCCGAAGCCGCGTCGTTGGTCGTGCTGAGGGTGATCTTGCCGGTCGACGAATCGATCGAGGCCTGCAGGTTGTTGGCTGCGAGCTTGGCGTTGAGATCGTTCAGCGACTTGACCTGCCCTGTCCCTAGACCGAACGTGATGCTGGTCGCGGTGCCACCTCCTGTGGCGCCGACCGTCAAGGTCTGACCCGACAAGCCGTCGCCGACGGCAGTCAGCCCGAGCTTGCCCAAGGTGCCGGTGCTGCCCGAGAGCGTCAATCCCGCCGCCGGCGGCGTCAGGGTGATCGCACCCGCGGTGATCGACGAGGTCACGCCGGTCTGGGTCTGGATCGCCGACAGCAGGTTGCTGACGCTGTCGCCGATGCCGATGTTGGTGCCGGACGAGGAGGTGCCGGTGACGAAGGTGAAGGTGGTGCCGTTGACGACCAGCGTCTCACCGGAGGTGATGCCGGTGGCGAGGTTGTTCGACGCGGTGCCCGCCGTGCCCGACAGCTTGGTCGAGCCGGTGATCGCCGCCGGGGTGGTGTTGTCGTTCTGCACGACCGAACCGGTCACAGCCGTCGAGCTGGAGCCGAGCAGGTCGGTGGCGCTCGCCCCGGTCAGAGCCGCGGAGGTGACATTCGACTTGGTGGAGTAGCCCACCGCGCTCTGCAGCACCTGGTTGGCGATCGACTTGGCGCTGTCGACGAGCTTCTGCAGCGAGGTGATGCCGGTGTTGGCGGCCTGCAGCACCTGCACGCCGTTGCCGATGCCGTCGAGCAGATTGGAGATGTCGGAAGCGCGGTTGTCGAGACCCTGGGCGGTGAAGAAGTTGGTCGGATTGTCGAGCGCCGAGTTGACCTTCTTGCCCGTGGAGAGATTGTTCTGGGTGGTGGCGAGGAGCTGAGCCGTCGACTGAAGCGACAGCAGATTCTGGCGCACCGACGCCGAGAGGACGATACCTGACATTTTCATACCCTTCTGGTGTGAAATAAACCCCGATCCCTTCGAGATCAGGGTGCAGCCCAGGTCGATTTGAACGACCCCGGACGACGGGCGTCACGGTGAATGGCAGTGGCTAACAAACGCTGAAGGGCTGTGGTGCGCAGCCGCCTCAATCAGCGGAACAGGCGCATCGGCGCGGCTCATTGCCGCGTCATCGCGCAAGAACGCCCTTTGAAAAGGCTCGTTGATTCAACAAACGCGCCCGTCGTTCACAACGCGTCAACCACCTTTGGAAAGGTTTCGACACGCGCGGCGACATTCTGCCGGCGGTCGTCATCGACCAGCGGACGACGCCGAGATGCGGTTTGCGCTCAGAGCGCCAGCGGCGGCGCATCGACCTCGATCAACGGCGTGAGACCGGCCGCGCGCTGGCGGCCGAACATGAGGACCGCCGCAATCAGCCGGTCGATGTCGCTCGTCCCGGTACGATGATTGACGATCGCGGCACGGATCGCCAGCCGTCCGTCGAGCATCGTGGTCGACGGCGCGGCGAGGCCGGATTCGTGGATGTCGGCGACGATCTCGCCGTTGAGCGCATCGGCATCGTCGGCACGATAGCGGAAGCAGACGATGTTGAGATTGACCGGCGCCAACAGCTCGAGCTCGGGCTCGGCGCGCACCCGCGCCTCCAGATGGCGCGCGAGCTCGCAGCTTCGCGCGATCACGGCGCCGAGCGCGTCCGTGCCGAACGTCCTCAGCGTGAACCAGGTCTTCAGCGCCCGGAAGCCGCGCGACAGATCAGGACCGAGATCGCAGGGCCACTCGGTGCCCGCCGCGAGACCACGGGTTTCGCGGCGCAGATAGGCGGCCGGCGAGGCGAAGGCGTCGCGATGCTTGGCGCCATCGCGCACCAGCAGGAAGCCCGCATCGTAGGGCACCTGCCCCCATTTGTGAAAATCCAGCGCAATCGAATCCGCCTGCTCGATGCCGGCGAGCTTCGGTGCGAGCTCCGGGGACAGCATCGCGAGCGCACCGAAGGCGCCGTCGACGTGAAACCAGAGCCCCTCGGCACGACAGAGCTCGGCAATATCAGCGAGGTCGTCGATGGCGCCGATATCGACGGTGCCAGCGGAGGCGACGACAAGAAACGGATGCAGTCCCGCGGCGCGATCACGCGCGATCGCGGTCCGCAGCTCGCCGACCTCGATGCGATGTGCGGCATCCACCGCGATGCAGCCGAGCGCGTCGCTGCCCAGTCCGCAGATGTCCATCGCCTTGGCGATGCAGCCATGCGCGGCTCTCGAGGTGTAGGCGCGCAAGCGCCGGCCGTCGTCACCGAGGCCCAGCGTGCGAACCGACGCGCCGAGCGCGGAGCGGCGCGCCACCAGCACCGCCATCAGGTTCGCCATCGACGTGCCGGTGACGAAGATGCCGCTCGCGCTTGCCGGAAAGTCGAACAGCTGGCGCATCCAGTCGACGACCTGCCGCTCGATCTCGATCGGCGCGTGGTCGCGGCCGCCGAGATTGGCGTTCAGTCCGGCAGCCAGCATCTCGGCGAGCATGCCGACCACGGTGCCGCCGCCATGCACCCAGCCCATGAAGCCGGGATGCACGTTGCCGGTCGCGTAGGGAACGACGAGCTCGCCGAAATCGCGATAGACCTCGGCGAGATCCGTCGGCGCATGCGGCAGCGCGCTGAGAAAGCTCTGCCGCGTCGCAGGCGACATCGGCTGCCATACCGGCCGGTCGCGGATATCAGCGACATAGTCGATCATGTCATCGAGCATGCGATGACCGAGCGCGCGCATCTCGTCCCAATGTTGCGGATCGAGCGTCTCCGCCGTCCGCGATGCTGGATCGATGCGCAGCCCGGCGGTCACGCCGCCTGCTCCGCCCGCGACGCGGCGCGCTTGTCGATCATGGCCGCGAAGGCCGCGAAGATCTTCTGCATCTGCGGCGGCTTGTAGGGGAAGACCTCCGGCGAATCCATGTTGTGGACGACGGCCGTGTTGTCGGCCTCGAACACCAGCAGCGCGCCGTCCCTGGTCTCGGCGCAGTCGATAATGAAATAATCGAGGCCGACGCGCGCGGCGATCGCATCGAGCACGCTGCGGTGACGGCGGCCGAAGCCGATATCGAAGGTCTGCATGAAGGTCGCCTCTTCGAGGCGCTTGCTCTCGCTGCCGGCCATGTTGGCGTTGAGGTACCAGATGTCCCAGCGCCGCGCGATCGCCATGTGGCAGGCGTAGGCCGTGCCATCGACGAACACGATGCGGTACTTGCGGAACTGGCCGTCCTCGCTGGCATAGTCGACGAAGCGCGAGACGAAGAACTCCTGCTCGTCGCGCTCGTCGAGATAGAGCGACAGCTCGAGCGGCTCATCGATCTTCTCGAGGCCGACGCCGGCATGCGAGCCGCGCGGCCGGACAATGACCGGGAAGGCGACCGAGTGGTCGACGTCCGTGATCCATTCGCGCTCGTCGGCGATCTCGATCAGACGCTCGCGGTCGACGGGGATGGTCGCCGGAATGGTGAGCCCGTCGATGCCGGCCAGCAGCGCATGCAGCTTGTCGCGATCGAGATGCCAGATCCGCTCCGGCGGATTCAGCAGCGGACGCGGCCAGCGCGCCGCGACGGCATCGATCTCGCGCAGCGCGTGCTGACAATCCTCGGAATCGGAGGCGATGACGATGGCGACGTCATGAGCGGGCAAAGGCGCCAGCAGATCCGCGCCCGGAACGACATAGAGCAGCAGCAGCTCGATGTCGCTGTCCTCGAGCAGGAACTCGATCGGCGTGTTGCTGCCCATGTCGGTGGCCGCGGCGAGCGCGAGCACGCGCAGCCGCGGCGTCGCACTGTTGCTGGCAACGCGGTAGAGCTGCTGCGACTGCAGAACGTCGTACTGGATCGCGAGCCCGGACGATTTCTCGCCGATGAGCTGCGCGATCAGCGCGAGATCGAGCCCCTCGCCCGGCTGCGCGCGGCCGTCGAGCAGCTTGGCGAGCAAGGCGGCCCACATCGGTTTCAGGTCCTGGCCGTCGAAGGCGGCCTTGGCGAGCTTGGCCATGCCGATCCGGTCGGCATATCCTGCGCCGCTGGCCTCGGCCAGCGCGAGCAAATCAGTCGGCATTGCAGATGTCCCTGAGATCCTGGCTGCTCAGATCCGATACGAGCAGCTCTGTTTTGGCGACGATGTCGGCGATGCGGTCGATGTCGGATTCGAGATTGACCCGGGCGGCGGTGACGTCGTCGCACCACGCGTCCGTCACCTGGCGCGCGCCGATGCACAGCCGCAGCGCGGCCGTCGGCGCCTCGCGCGCGCGTTCGATCCGCACCGGCTGGCCGATCAGGCACTGGCGCGCGGCAACCTCGGCCGCGCGTCCAGTGAAGCGGCTGCCGAGGTCGCGCTGCAGCGCGCGATACACCGCCTGCGTCTCACCGAGGCCGAGCGGTCCGCCATCGCGCTGGAGCGCGAACGGGAAGATGGTGGGAAAGCCGAATTCGCCATCGCTCCCACCCTGCGCGGGGGCGCGGGTGATGATCGGACGCAGCACCGGCGACAGCATCAGCAGGCTTTCGATCGACTCGCCGAGCTGCCGGATCGCCATCCGACGGAACGTCTCGGGCACGGCGTGATACGCCGCGATCTCCGCCAGCGCGGCTTCCCAGCGCAGCCATTGGCCGATATTGGCGCGCGGCGCCGTGCGCGCGCGCAGATCTGTCCAGGCGAGCGGCCAATCGCTGCGATTGACGTAGTCGAACAGGCCGGGCGCGATCGGATGCCCGCTGCGCAGCGCAGCCGCTGCGGCCGCGGGCACCAGCAGCGCGCCGCTGAAGGCGGGACCGCCGAAGAACTTCGAGCCCGTGACGAGCACCAAGTGGCCGCGCTCGAGATGATCGCGCAGCCGCGCCGCGCCGAGCCGCATCTGGCAGGCATCGACGACGACCTGGACGCGCCCCGGCCAGCGCCGCGCCACCTCGTCCAGGCAGGCCATGTCCGGCGCGCGCCAGCCGAGCTTGGAGGAATCCATGACCTGCAGCAGGACGCTACGGCCGTTCCGCACCAGCGCCTCGACGCTGTCGAGCACCTCGGCGTCGATATCAGCGCGCGGCTGCATCGATGCGCCGTCGAGCAGCGGCAGCGACACGGCGTCGCCCGAAAGCCCGTCGATCGGAGTGTTCATTCGCACCGTCAGACCATTGGCCGTCCGCGTGCTGAAATGGTGTCCCCGGGCGCTCGTGGCGGTGCCGCTGCCGGTCTGGTCGCCGCCGACGACGATGCTCGTGACGGCCTCACCCAGCACCGCCCGCACGAGCGCCAGCGCATGCAGTTGCGAGTCGGTGCCGGACGGCGAGAACACGATGTCGACCTCGTCGGCAAGGCCGAGATATCCACGCAATTCGCAGCGCATCTCCTCGGTGCGCCGGTCGAGCGCCGCGTCGAGGCCGAGCGAGATCGCCGCATGCATCAGTTGCTCGCGCGCCAGCTCGACACGCGCATAGGCGCGTTCCGAAATCGGCGAGGCCGTGCTCGATGCGAAGCACAGCACATCGGGTTCGGGCGACGGCCCGCAGCCATAGACGTTGCGGCCCCAGGGGCGATCGAGCGCCAGGCGGGTGTCGCCGCCGTCGATCAGGAGATCGCCGAGCAAGGCAAACAGATCACGCAGTCCGGTCGCGGCGCCCTGCTCGCGCCGGTCGATCGGGGATGGCTGAGAGATGTGCGACCGGGTTGCCGCCGGGGTCATCGTGCGGATCATCAGGCTGCGTCGGCCGCGGCAGCGGTAGGAACCGCCACCGCCGACGCGAATTGCGAGGCGACATTGCCGTGGAACACGGACGGACCAACATGATCGAGCCGGCTGTCGAGATCGGCCCAGATCTCACCGCCGAGATCGGTCCATCGCCTGCAGAACGCGAAATCCTCGCTGAGATAGGTGCCCGTCTCAGGATCGATCATGCATTCGAACAGCGCGAAGCGGTTCGGGCAGCCGGCCAGCGCGTCCTGCGAATGCTCGCGGAAGAACTGCAGCGGCGCGTAGGCCGGGTGCGCGATCATTGCCTCAACGACGCGGCGGCGGATCATCAGGAAGCCGGTGCCGGCATAGCGCACGCGGGTGAAGCCGTTGACCACCGCGACGTGATCCGGATTGTCGATCTCCAGCACGTAATCGAGCGACGCCGCCGGCACGTCCATCCGGTTGTCGTTGATGGCGCGGCGTGCCTTGTTCCAATTGACCTTCTTGACCGGATAGACACCGGCGACCATGTCGCCGCCGGACTCGATCAGCCGGAACACCTGCCTTGGCGTGAAGCCGATATCCGCATCGACGAACAACAGATGCGTGGCCGAGGGATCATTGAGGAACAGGGTGACCAGATTCGCCCTCGCCCGGGTGATCAGCGCATCACCGTCGCGCATGTGGACGGTCAGGTCGACGTTCGAGGTGGCGCGCAACTCGCGCTGCAGGGCGAAGATCGAGCTCGCATAGATGCTCGACACCTGGCCGCCGAAGCATGGTGTCGCGATCACCAGGTGAATGCGCTCGTCGGTTCCGTCACTCACGTCCGCCTCCAGACAAAGAGGCTCTCGCCCCAGATCTGAACAAAAGCTAAAGAGACGTGGTTAACGAAAACCTAACCGCCGCCCCCGGGGCGCTACAGATATTTCACGAGCGTGAGCTGGGCCAGCATCGCCGTCGTCTGGTAGGACGCCTGGAGGTTGGTCTGCAGCTGCAGGATCTGGCTCGCCACCTCCTGCTGCGAGATGCCCTCGGTCTGGTCGACCATGCTCTGCATCGCGGCCTTGGCCTGGGTCTGACGCGCCGTGGCGTCTTTCATCGTGGTCTGGGCGTTGGCGAAATCGGTCTGGATGTCCGAGATCGACTGCTGACCGAGCTGCGGCGTCAGGTTGGCGGCGATGCGCTGGCTGAGCGCGCCGATCTGCTGCGGCGCATTCGCTCCCGCCGGCGGCGTGTTGACGGCGGCGTAGACCGCGGTCTGCTGCACGAGGTTGCGGATCGCGAACTCGTTGCCCTGGGCACCGAACTGAATGCTCTGCGCGGTGTCGATGCGGATGGTCGCGCTCGACCGCGCCGAGCCGGGACCGCTGTTGCCGGTGTACCAGGCGACGGTGTTGGCCGACCCGTTGACGAGGCTGGTCGCCGACCCCAGCGGCGAGCCGGAGACGCGCAAGGGCGGCGTCGCCGCCGTCACCGTGCCGGAGAAGCCCAACGCCGCGAACGCACCCGCGTTCGAGCTCGACACCGAGAAGCTGGCGGCGTCGTCGGTGCGCAAGGTGATCACGCCGCCGCTGATCGTCGACGGCTTCGACGTACCACTGAGCGTGTCGATCTTCGACAGCAGCGTCTGCACGCTGTCGCCGACGTTGATCTGGTTGTTGCCGTTGGCACCGGAGGCGACGAAGGTCAGCGTCTGCCCGTTCACGGTGATGGTATCGCCGGCGGTGAAATTGGTCGCGAGGGAGTCGCTATTTGCCGGGCCCGACAGCAGCGTCGCCCCGGTGATCGGCGCGGGCGTCGTAGCCTTGTTGTTGACGGCCGTTCCCGACACGGAGCTCGCCGTGTTGAAGAAGTTGTCGCCGGCGACGATTGCCGAGGCGGCGGTCAGCGAGGTGTTGGCCAGGGTCGACAGCGCCGTGTTGAGCGCCGCGTTGAGATTGGCGGAGGTGGCCGCCGGCGTCGCACCGATGGCGAACGTATTGGTCGGCGCCGGCGTCGTGGTCGACGCCGTCAGCTTGATCGATTCCGAGGTGCCGTCGGGCAGCTTGAAGGTGAAGCTGATCTGGTCGCCCGCATTCGGATTGCCCGCCGTGAGGTCGACCGAAATGCCCGCAGGCGAGCCGGACGGTCCGGTCACCGTGGCGTTGGTGAGCGACGAAGTCACGCCGCTCAGCTTGAAACCGAACGGCGAGCCGGCGACGTCCTCCGCCAGCGTGATCGGCATCGTGGCCGACGCCGAAAGGTTGAGACGCCCGAGACCGTTGAGCCCGAGATCGGCCTGCTGCCGCTCGGCGATGACCTGCTTCAGGCCTGCCTGCGTCGTGGTGCCGTTCAGGATGTCGTCGGCCGACGCGATCGCCGGCCGGTCGGTGGCGCTGCCGGAGAAAATGTAGCGATCGCCGACCTGGGTGTTGAGGATGCCAGTGATGGCCGACAGGTTGGACAGCGCCGTCAACTGTCCCGTGGTCTGGCCCGTGCTGGTCAGGTTCTGCGGCGTCGCCGAGGCGCCGCTCTGGACCTGGTCATGAATCTTGGACAGCGACTGCAGCGAGGTATTGACCGCGCCGATCACGGTATTGACGTGGGTCATCGTCAGCGTGAAGGCCGAGATGTTCGAGAGCTGCGCTCGCGCCGCGATCGCGAACCCCTCGTCGGGCCCCATGCCGGCGTAGTTGTTCGCCTTGACGCCGCTCGAGAGCTGCGTGGAAAGGTCCGCGAGCTGGTTGGAGATGTTCCGCACGGACAGGCCGAGCAGGGAATTTCCGTAATTGACACTGCTGATCGACATCTTACACGCGCCTCACTAAAATGCCTGGAGCAGGCTCTGCATCATGCTTTGCACGACCGACATGATATGGGCGTTGGCCGCATAGGTGTTCTGGACCTGGATCAGGTTGGACATCTCGCTGTCCATGTTGACCCCCGCCGTGCTCTGGAACTTCTCCTTCAGCGTGCTGACCACGACGCTCTGGCCCTGGCTGAGCTGGGTCGCCAGCGTCGAGGCACTGCCCTGCTGGCTGACGAACTGCTGCAGATAGCCGGACACCGTGCCCTGGAACGGCTGCGCCGCCGAGCCAAGGCCGGTGGTTGGCGAGTAGCTGAAGGTCGCCGAGGTGAGCTGCGCGAACAGGAAGTCCGGCCGCGTCGGGTCGCCGGCCGCGGTCTGCGGCGAGGTCGAATAGGTCGACAGCTTGGTCGGATCGTTCAGCAGCGCCGGATTGACGTTGAGCCGCCCGGCGAGACCCGTCATCTGCGAGCCGGTCGAGGTGATCGCACCGGTGTAGAGCGCGCCGCCGTCGGTGAAGACCGGCAGTTGCGCGTTGCCGCTGGCGAGCGTCTGCACCGTGGTGGTGGCCGAGGCCGCCTTGACCGTCGCCTGGCTTGTGCCGTCATCGGTGATGCGCAGCGTGGTGCCGGATGGATTGGCAAACTGCAGATGCGCGCCACCGAGCGCGCTGTTGAGCTGCGACACCACCGAGGCCATGCCGAGCGAGAAGTCGACGCCGACATAGGACGGGTTGGCACCGGTGGCATTCCGTAGCGGCAGCGCCGCTGGATCGTTGACGTTGACGATCTTGACCTGGCGCTGGACGTTGCTCGAATCCGTGTAGGTCAGATTGATGGTATTGCCCGCCAGCAGCCCGGTGGTCGAGACGTCGAAGCCGGCCGGCGGACCGGTCACCGCGGTGCCCGCCGTGGTCTTGTCGGACAGCGCCGAGGCCATCGTCGCCGCGAGCTGGTCGACCTGGGTCTGCGCCTGCACCAGGGTCTGGTCGCGCAGCTTGAGATCGGCCGCGATCTGCCCCGAGTTCAGGAGATTGTTCGACACGACGTCGAGCGATACGCCATTCGACAGCTTGATGTTGAGCTGCCCGACGCCGGTCTTGGTCGGATCGCTGCTGTAGAGCGAGGTGGCGTCGAGCGTCCCCGGCGACGAGAAGGTGAACTCCGAGCTGAGGCCCGCGCCGACCAGCTGGATGCCGGAATTGGTGAACACGCTCGTGCCGTTGGTCGCATCCGAGACGACACGGATGTCGACGTATTTGGACAGCGTGTCGATGGCGTTGTCACGCTGGTCCTGCAACGTCGCCGACAGCGGGTCGGATGGGCTGAGCCCCTGCAGCTGCATGTTCAGCGTCGCGATCTGCTTGATCGCGGCATTCGCCTGCGTGACCGAATTGCCGATGTCCTGCTCCACATTGGTGCGCAGGGTCTGGATGCCCTTGGTGGTCGCGTTGAGCTGCAGCGCCACGCCCTGCGCCGCCGACAGCGCCACCGACTGCGCCGACTGGTTGCTCGGATTGTTCGACAGCGACTGCAGCGCCGTCGTGAAATTGTTCAGCGCCGTCTCGAGCGTGCCGCTGCCGCCGGGCGTACCGTACACGGTTTGCAGCTGCCCCAGGATGTTGGCCATCTGATTGGCATAGGTCCCGCCCGAGGTCTCGGTGCGGAGCTGGTTCTGGACGAACAAATCGAGCTGACGGTTGACGCCCGTCGTCGTCACCGTCGAGCCGAAGCCGCCGCTGGCGACCTCGATCTGGTTCGGGTTCTGCGCGACATAGCCGGGCGTGTTCGCGTTGGCGACGTTCGAGGAGATGATCGAGAGCGCGGCCTGCGTCGAACGCAGGCCGGACATCGCGGTGGCGAGGGCAGAACTCAAACCCATGTTCGGTAGCCTTGTGTCAATTCAACTGCCACGTCTCAGCGCGATCAGCGCAGCACGTTCAGAAGATCCTGCACCATCGAATTGGCCGTCGTGATCACCTTGGTGTTGGCCGAATAGGCCTGCTGGGTCACGATCAGCTTGGTGAACTCGTCGGCAATGTCGGTGTTGGAGCCTTCCAGCGAGCCGCCCGAGATCTTGCCGGTCGCGCCGATGATGGCCTGGCCGGACTGGTCGGTCGCCTCATAGGCGCCGCCGTCGAGCGCCTTCAGGTAGTTGGTGCCGTTGAAGTGCGACAGCGTGACCTGCGCCAGGTTGATGGTCTGGCCGTTGGAGAAGGTGCCGGTGACGACGCCGCTATTGTTGACGGCGACCGACTGCAGCTGGCCGGCGGCGAAGCCGTTCTGATTGATCTGGTTGATGGTCGCCGAGCCGATCGTGCTCGCATATTGTGTCAGCGCGCCCGAGGAGATGTTGAGGCTGACGGTGCCGAGCGTGGTGCCGTCGACCACGACGTTGGGAATGGAGATGTTGGAGGTCGTCGGCGACACCAGCGAGCCGTCGGAGGCGAACTGGAAGTTGGTGCCGACGTTCTGCCACGCCACCGTCGAGCCGGTCGCGTTCGAGTCGGTCTGGTAGAACAGGTTCCAGGTGTCCTTGTGGCCCGTGCCGAGCGTCGAGCTGTCGACCTTGCCCCAGCGCAGCTGCACGTTCACCGGCGTGCCCGACGAGTTGTAGGCCGTGACCGCGCCGCCCGAGATCGTCTCGTTGTTGAAGTTGGTGAGATCGTTGCCGATCACGATGCCGGTGCCGGGACTCGACGTGCGCGTCAGCGCCACGGGTGACGTGAGGCCGAGCGCGGTGAAACCTGGGGAGGCACTGCTCAAGTTCCAGTCCTCGCCGCTGCCGGAATGCAGCGTGATCTTGCCGGCGGTGATGGTCGGCTGCACGCCGGTGACGGTCGCGATCTTCGCCAACAGCGTGCCGACGGAGTCGCCGACATTGATCTGGGTACCCGAGGCGCCGGAGGCGACGAAGGTGAAGGTGACGACGTCGCCGGCGCTGCCGGTCAGGGTGATGGTGTCGCCGGCGGTGAAGTTGCTCGAGATCGAGTCGCCGCTGGCTCCGCTCAACAATGTCGAGGTCGTGATCTGCGCCGGGACCTTGTTCATGGCGGTGGCGCCGGTCACGGTGGAGTCGGCATAGAAGTTGGTGCCGACCGGCAGCGGCACGTTGGAGAGATCGGCCGAGTTGAGGCCGCCGGCCGCGACCAGCGTGCCGGTCGCAGCGTTGCCGCTCGCGGCGGTCTTCGGCTGCGTCGGCAGGTTGGCGGCGTACTGGATCGCGGTGGTCGCCTGCGCCGGCACGAAGTTGTTGGCGAATTGCAGCACGGTCGGCACGTTGCCGGTGGCGTTGCCGGTCTTCGGATCGACCGCGACGCCCATCAGGTAATAGCCGGCGCCGTTGATCAGGTTGCCGTTGGCGTTGAGCTGGAAGTCGCCGCGGCGGGTGTAGTTAGTGACGCCGGTGAAGACCGGCACGTTGTCGACGACCGAGGAGGCCTTCTGCACGTTGAAGAAGCCATCGCCGTTGATCGCCATGTTGGTGGCGACGGAGGACGTCGAGACGGTGCCCTGGGTGGTGATGGTGGCCTTGGCGAAGGCGGTGACGCCGCCGGCATTCTGGCGCGTGGGGTTGGTGGCGTTCGGGATGAGGTCTTCGAAGCTGGTGCCGATGCCCTTGTAGCCGACGGTCGACGCGTTCGCGATGTTACCGGAAATGTTCTGCAGCGCGAATGATTGAGCGGACAGACCGCTCACCGAAGTGTTCATCGCGTCGAAGATACCCATACCAATCTCTCCACTGTGATGCCGGTGGCGGGTCGGCCCGCACCGCGTTTCGTGGAGAGCTGTCGCAATCGCTGTGCCAGATGTGAAAATGCTGTGAAATCAGCAGGTTGGAAAATAGCAACGTAAAAAGAGCGGCGTCAAAACTGGTGAACAATTGCCGAGCCGGCAGTTCTTGCCGGGCCGGACGCGCCAAATCGCGCTCCGGCTCGACCGCTCGTCGCGGCTGCCGGCGCGTCCTGAAGACCCCCATCTGAGCCTTGAACGGACGGGCCGGACAATCCGGGCGCAAATTCCTGTCAGGTCGATGACGGATTTGCCGGATGGAACGTGAGCGACAGCCCGTCCATGCAGTAGCGCAGGCCGGTCGGCTTGGGGCCGTCGTCGAACACGTGGCCGAGATGGCCGCCGCAGCGGCGGCAATGCACCTCGGTGCGGACCATGCCGTAGGTCTTGTCCTGGCGCGTCGCCACGGCATTGTCGAGCGGCTTGAAGAAGCTCGGCCAGCCGGTGCCGCTGTCGAACTTGGTCTCGGAGGAGAACAGCGGCAGGTCGCAGCCGGCGCAGGCGAAGGTGCCCTTGCGGTGCTCCTTCAGCAGCGGGCTGGTCCAGGGCCGCTCGGTGCCCTCCTCGCGCAGGATCTCGTACTGCTGCGGCGTCAATTGCGCGCGCCACTCGGCCTCGGTCTTCTCGATCTCGAACTTCTCGGCGGCACGGGCCGGCGCGGAGCCGCCGAGCCAGCGCAAGGCAGCGAAGCCGAACAGGCCGGCGGCGGTGGTGAACATCAGACGGCGGTCGATCATGGATGTCTCCGTGCGGCGATGGGTTACCGGATCTACGGATGGGATCCCGCGAAGTTACGTCAGGCGCGGGCGCGACGGCTCACTTTCTTGCGAGGGGTCAGCCCTCCCCGGCGTCGGGACGGCGGTTCAGATCGGATGGCTGCGGCCGCAACGGCAGCCGCGAGCCGGGACGCTCGGCTGCCCGGCGCCGCGCTTCGGCCGCCCTGATCTCGCGCACACGCTCCTGCGCGCGTACGCGCTCGCGGTGCCGCGCCAGCGTCCCGGCCGCGGCGGCGCGGCCACGGATCCAGAGATTGACCACGTGGCCGGCGACCCGGCCGCTGACGCCGCCGGCCCAAACCAGCTCGAACGGCGAGAACAGCTTCCAGCGGTCGTCGCCGGCGAGGATCGCCTGCGCGATCAGCTGCCCGGCCATCGCCGAGGTGTTGAGCCCCTGCCGGCCGAAGCCGCTCGCGACCCACAGCCCTTTGCGAAGCTGGCCGATCTGCGGCATGCCATGCACGGTCTGGCCGGTCACGCCGCCGAAGGTCTCGGCGATCTCGACGCGGCCGAGCTGCGGGAACACCGTCCGGATCCGGCGCTGCAACGCCGCGGCAAATCCGCTGGGCCGGGCGTCCCAGGTCGTCTCCGGGCTCGCCCACATCAGCCGGTCACCGTCGACGATGCGAAAATGATCGATGCCGTCGGTATCGCTGACCGATCCCTGGAAAGCGACCGCCTCGGCGAGCCGCTCGCCGAGCGGCGCGGTGACACCGCCATAACGCCACACCGGCAGCAGCGTATCGGACAGCTTCTGCAGCGGCGCGCCGAGATGGATGTTGCCGGCCAGCACGATGTGCGAGGCCCGCATCCGCGCCGACGGCGTCACGATGCGCTTGCGCACGCCTGACGCATCGATGCTGACCACCGGCGTATCCTCGAAGATCCGCGCCCCGGCCCTGTGCGCAAGCCGCGCCAGGGCATGAACATACTTCCGGCCATCGAGCTGGAACGCCCGGGGGTAATGGACGCCATGGAAGTAGCGGTCGGTCTTGAGCTTGGTCCTGACGCGCTCGACCTGCCAGCCCTCGACCTCGGTGTCGAAATCCTCGTGCAGCATCTGCAGGCGGCGGATCAAGGCGTCGCCGGCATCGACATTGGAGACTTCGAGCGCGCCTTCGCTGAGCCCGATGCCCGGCATCGCAGCCTCGGTGGCCTGGGCGCGGATGAACTCGGCGCCGGACCAGGACAACGCCCACAGCGCCCGCGCATGCGCGAGCCCGACGCGCTCGATCAGATCCGGCAGCGGCAGGTCGAACCCGGGCATGACCGTGCCGATCATGTGACCGGATGCGTTCCATCCGACTTGGCGACCTTCCAGCACCGCGACGCTCGCCCCCTGCCGGGCCGCGCACAACGCCACCGTCAAGCCGGCCAATCCCGCCCCGACCACGCAGACGTCGACGTCGAGGTCGAAATTCAACCTGGTGCGGCCGTGTGCACCTGCGGCATCGGCGTCATCGTTCATGCTTGTGGAAGTCTCGCTCATGGCGTTTTCTTAGCGAACCCTGCGCCGGACGTCATGACGCTTTTAATGGCGATAAAGAGACGTGGTAGAGGCTGACCCAGCCTGAACGATTCGAGACGGAATTCCATGCGCCGATTGATGCTGCTGCGCCACGCCAAGACCGAGACTGACGCGCCGACCGGCCGCGACCAGGACCGCCGTCTCGACGAGCGCGGGCACCAGGATGCCGCCATGATCGGCGATTTCATCGCCAGCCACCCGCCGGTGCCGGAGCTGGTGCTGGTCTCGACCGCGGTTCGGGCGCAGCAGACCTGGGACCTCGCGCTTGCGGCGATGAAGGACCGTGTCCCGGCCCCGCAGGTCGAGTCCGTTCCCGAGCTCTACGGCGCCGAGCCGATGCAGATCCTGTATCACATCCGCCTTGCGGCAGCGCACGATCCGAAGCAGCTCCTGCTCGTCGGGCACAATCCCGGCATGCACGAGCTGGCGCTGGCGCTGACCGGCGAGGGCGATTCCGAGGCCCGCCACGAGCTGATGCGCAACATGCCGACCGCGGGACTCGCGGTGCTCGATTTCGACACCGACGATTGGGGCGATGTGAGCTTCGCCCGCGGCAACCTGCTGATGTTCATCACGCCGAAACTGCTCAAGCACGGCTCGGTCGATTGACAGGCAGGTCGGGGCCGGCGCGTAATGCCGGCGGAGAGAGAGGAGGACCTTCGATGTTCAACTCGATTCTGGTGCCGATCGATCTGGCCGACACCGACCTCGCCAAGCCGGCCATCGCCACCGCGGCCACGCTGGCGCAGACCTGGAGCGGCACGGTGCATCTGCTCAACGTGATGCCGATGACGCCGGTGATGCTCGCCGAATACGTCCCGGCCGATTTCGATGCGCAGCAGCGCGAGACCGCCGAGGAAGCTCTGTCGATCGTGGCGCGCGAATCCGGCATCCCGGCCGAGCGCATCAGCTACACGGTACGCCAGGGCGGCATCTATCACGAGATCCTCGAGGAGGCGGCCAAGGTCAACGCCGACCTGATCGTGATGACCTCGCACCGCCCGGCGATGCGCACCTACTTCCTCGGCAGCAACGCGGGGCACGTGGTGCGCTACGCCAAGTGCTCGGTGCTGGTGGTGAGGCCGTGAGGCGGCAGATCACCGCATCTTCGCATGTCGGACCGCTTTGACCGAGCCGTGAGTCAGACGGTCGGACCAGCCTCAGCCGCGCGAGCAAGCCAGAAGCTACGCTCGCCGTTCGCTGGCTCGCCAACCGAATGTGCGATCAATTCGAAACCATTGTCGCGAAGCAGCGCCGCGTACTCGGATGGATCGAGAGACGCATGATAAAGCGGATCGCCGCGATAGGACCCGATGGCTTCACCATGTGCGGGGCCTGCGTTGAACATCAGAATGCCCCCCGAAGCCATGCAGGCCGCGAAGATTGGAAACATTCGTCGCTGGTCATCGTGCCCAAGATGGAAGAAGCTGTCCCAGGCCAGCACGCCGTCAAATCGCCGCCCTGAGGTCCACGACCGCATGTCGGCGACGATCCATTCCTGATCCGGCATCCTCGTTCGGCAAAGTGCGATCATCGTCGGCGAGCTGTCCACGCCGGTGACGGAAAACCCCTGTCCGGAAATGTGCGCTGCGACGGGCGCACCGCCCCCGCAGCCCAGATCGAGCACGGCCGCGCCCGGTCGAAGAAGCGCAAGGAAGCGTTCGATGGGAGGCTTGTCAGTCCAGGCAGCCGCGCGGCGGTCGGCGTCCCACGACAGCGCATGGTGCTCGTAGTGGGCGACAATACGGCCTGCACCTTGGTTCATGGAAACTCCGTCGCAGGGGCCAGATGCCCCATCTGGAATGACCACCAAAGTCTGCCATGAGACCCGATGGACGCTGTTGTCATCGAAGTGCGAGCACGCGCCGAGTCGATCACGGCCACTCCGCGATGAAGCCCTTCGCCTTATAAGGTTCGATCTTGTCCCATTCGCTCAGCACGCGGCGGCGGAACTCCGGATGGGTGTGCCACAACTGCCGCGGTACGCTGAAGCTATCGACCGTCAGCAGCATCTTCTCCACTTCGGGCCAGTGCCGCTGCAGGGTCATCGCGTAGCGCCGCGCGGTCCAGCTGTTGCCGAGGCAGATCACGCTGCCGACGTTGGCGAGGCCGAGCGCGGCGTCGATCACCGGCAGCGCGAGAGCGACGTTCTCGCCGGTATTCGTGGCGTGGTGCTCTTCGAGGATGCGCTCGGCCGGAATGCCGCGGCTCACCATGGCGGCCTTGATCAGCGTACACTCCGAAAGATCAGCGCCCGGCGTGATCCCGCCGCTGACGATGGCGTGGCGGAAGTAGCCCTGCTGCCACAGCTTCACCGCCGTCTCGGCACGCAGCTCCTCGTCGACGCGAGTCCCGAACACGAACAGGAGATCGGCCGGCCGCAGCGGCGTATCGGCGAAATGCCGCGCGTTGACCGCGGCGATCTCGGCGTCATCCGGTCTGCGCAGCGCGCGATCCTGCATCGTTCTTCTCCCAACGTCGGCTCATCCTGGCATGACAGCGGCGCTGTCGCGCGCTCACATTCGATGACCGGCGATGACGCCGCGTGATCACGGCAGCAGCGAGCCGGGAATATCCGTGAACGTGTAGCTGCGCGGCCTGTTGCGGGTGATGAAGCCGCCGACATACCAGGCGAACAGCGCCGCGAAGCCGATCAGGAACAACGCTCCCGACCATTCGGCGATGACGAGCGCACGCACCAGAAGCCCGGTCATCGCCACCGCGAACAGCGCAATCGCGGCGAGCGCCGCGCCATATGTGAAGCGGCCGAGGCCGGCCGTGAGCCGCGCGTTGCTGCCGCTCGAGGCGAGCCGCGCATGCAGGCCGAGGATGAAAGCACGATAGGCCTCGCTCTGCGGCGCCATCAGCGCCGCCGTCTGCCAGGAAGTCGAGATGATGCTCAGCCTGCGGCCATCGCGATGGGTGATGTCGGCACGAAAACGCTTCGCCTGCATCGACACCGGCCGGTAGGACAGCCGGATCGCGGCGATGTCGGCGTACGGCCACAGGCCGGTGCGGCCGGCGAACCGCCACGACAGGCCCTGCCCCGTGGGCTCGAACTGCTGCGCGGCGCCGATCAACGACGCCTTGTAGGCGTAGCGGATCGCGTCATGGCCTTCTGTGGTGATGTCCTGGGAAATGGATCGGTCCTGTTGCGTGTGGCGCGCGCCTTATCCTACAAACGGAGCATGAGCGAAACGATCTATTTTCCGCGCCACCTGATCCTGGCCGGAGCGATGGCCGCCGGCGTGCTGCTGGCGCTGGCCGTGCACATGCTCGGCGCCCGCTACGGGCTCGATCTCGGCGGCCTGTGGCAGACCGAGAGCGGCGCCTTCATGCCGGCGGGATCGGCGATCGCCTGGTGGCTGATCGCCACGGTCGGCTTCTCCTCGGGCTATTTCATCGCCAACATCATGCACAGCGCGGTGTCGGGCGAGATCCCGCAGCGGATGCGCAACTTCCTGGTCGTGGTCGGCGTACTGATGCTGGCCGGCATCGGCCAGGCGATCTCCGGCCCGAGCCCGGTGCCGTCGGCCTCAGGTGTGCTGGCCGGCCTCGCCGCGCTCTGCCTCGGTGCCCTGATGGCGTTCTGCGGCGCCAATTTCGCGTTGCGTAAGAGCTGACGCGCGGCATCCGGATGCGACGACGCCGCGCGGGATGTCCGCGCGGCGTTTTGTCTCATCGACTGGTGACGCGATCAGCTCGCGGCGCGCAGGTTGACGCCGCTCTCGGCGAGCTTGGTCAGCTTCATGTCGGTCGCCTTCTCCTCGTCGAGCGTCTTCTGCAGCACGGCGGCGCAATCGCTGCGGCCGAGCTGCTTGGCCCAGGCGATCAGACTGCCGTAGCGCGTGATCTCGTAGTGCTCGGCCGCCTGGGCGGCGTTGATCAGCGCTGCGTCCAGCACCGCCTTGTCGTCGACCTCGCCGGCGACCTCCTCGGCCTCCTCGATGATGCCGTCGATCGCCGGACAGTCGACCGCCTTGGCCGCGATGCCGTGCATCTTGAACACCTGCTCGAGACGCGTCACATGCGTCTTCGTCTCATCGAGATGGGTCAGAAAGCCCTGCTTGAGCTTCCGATCCGTCGCCTTGTCCGCCATCTTTGGCAGCGCTTTGACGAGCTGGTTCTCGGCGTAATAGATGTCCTGCAGCTGATGAACGAACAGATCGTTCATCGTCTTGATGTCCTTGGTGAACAGTCCCATTTGCCTCATGTCCTCTTGGTTCGGAAACATGGCAGGTCCCTCCCCGACCGATCGTCGCCATGTTCGCTGTGCCCGCGGGGCGCTAACCGGCGGCCACGGCGGTTGTTCCGGCGCAACCGGCCCTGCCGGCCGGAACCGGTCGCAGAGGGCCAAGTTTGCTCGTGAACCGCGCGCGTAACCAATTGGACCGAACTGAGGCGGTCGCCAGCCATGTGACTGAAGTGTGACAGACCCGCGCCGCATGGGTCGGAGCTGAGCTGTGTCAAGGACTGCACAAGGCGCGCATTTTAGCATAAGGAACAGGCTGTCACGAATTGCCCGCCTCCATCGACCAATGGTTTCGCCTCTTTTCCAAGAACTAGTAGCGCCCCGCCGGGAGGATGAATGCAGCGCCTGCTGACCACGCTCTCGCGTGGCTTCAAGAAATGGATCGGCTGGAAGCGGCTGGGGATTGCAGCGAGCCTTGCGATCATCGCCTTCGCGATCACGACGCTCGTGCGCACACTCAAGGGCGTCGATGCCGGCGTCATCCTGACGGCGCTCACCGAAATCCCGCTCGGTCACATCGCGCTCGCGGCCTTGTGTGTGATCGGCGCGTTCTGCACGCTGACCTTCTATGACTATTTTGCACTGCGAACGATTGGCAAGAAACACGTCCCCTATCGCATCGCAGCGATGAGCGCCTTCACCAGCTATTCGATCGGCCACAACATCGGCGCCACCGTCTTCACCGGGGGCGCGATCCGGTTCCGGATCTATTCGGACTACGGCCTGTCCGCGATCGACGTCGCCAAGATCTGCTTCCTGTCGGGCCTGACCTTCTGGCTCGGCAACCTGTTCGTACTCGGCATCGGCATGACCCTGCATCCGGCGGCCGCCACCGCGATGGACCAGTTACCCCCGGCGATGAACCAGTTGATCGCGATCGGCATCCTCGGCGCGATCTTCGCCTATCTCGGCTGGCTGACCGCCGGCAAGAACCGCCGGCAGCTCGGCCAGAACGGCTGGAAGGTGGTGCTGCCTTCCGCGCAGCTCACGCTGGTGCAGATCCTGATCGGCGTCGTCGACCTCGGCTTCTGCGCGCTGGCGATGTACCTGCTCGTCCCCGCCGATCCTCCGATCGACTTCCTGTCGCTGTCGGTGGTGTTCATCCTCGCCACCCTGCTCGGCTTTGCCAGCCATGCGCCTGGCAGCATCGGCGTGTTCGATGCCGCCATGCTGGTGGCGCTGCCGCAGTTCGGCCGCGAGCAGCTCTTGGCCACCCTGCTCGTCTTCCGCGTGCTCTATTTCGTGATCCCCTTCGCCATCGCGATCTCGATCATGGGCATCAGGGAGCTCTGGATGAACGTCGTCAAGCCGTGGCAGGAGCGGCGCCGGCTGAACGCCGGCTGCGAGGACGAGGTCGCCGCCAAGCGCGCCGCCGCCACGGCCCCTGCCGCGGTTCCCCAGCGCATCAAGCGCCACTCCCAGCGCTGAGCAGCAATTCTCTCGCGGACGATGCGACGGTTCGATCCTCGACCGGTTGAACTCGCGTGCGGTCCTCTTATTTCCGCCCCATCGCTGACGTGAATCCTTGCGCATGACCCGAATGCCCCCTCGTCCGCTGCTCGCCGCCTGCGTCCTGGCCGGCCTGCTCGCCCCTCTCGCCGCCACCGAGGCGGCCGCGCAGTTCGGCGCAGCGCCGCTGCAGATCAGCTGGGAGGTGCGCAACCGCTTCCGTCTCTTCCGCGAGGAGCGCGACTTCCTGCTGCATACCGAGAGCACGCGCGACCGCTCCATCCTCGCCGCCGAGCAGGCGCTGGGAGTGCAGAGCGACGGCCGCGGCTGGGCGCGCAACGTCGTCAACCGGCTCTGCATCGACCTCGCCGGCCGCGTCAACGAGCCGTGCACGCGCGACAACGTCAAGGAAAGCTATCTCACACCCATCGACCATCCGGTCACCGTGCGCCTGACCGGCCCGGTGCCGGTCGGCGCCACCTGCGCCTGGTCGTTCGACGACGGCGACGGGCCGCAGACCTCGACCTTCGACTGCGCCGAGCCGGTCAATTTGCGCGTCCGCTACGGCCGCCAGACCGTGGCATCCGTCGATGTCGCGAGTCCCGAAGGCACGCGGCAGGTCTCGACCGGAATCCAGGTCCGTGACGTCCTGATCGCCGGCCTCGGCGACAGCATCGCCTCCGGCGAGGGCAATCCGGACCGCCCGATCGCGCTCGCCGACGACGGCTTCTGCTTCCGCTCCTATCTCGGCGGCCCGACCGCGCAATATTATCGGCCGAGCCGGGCCGGCTTCAAAGGCGGCCGCGCCTGCGAGGCGCCGGACACGCTACAGAACTGGCAGAAATACAGCGCGGTCTGGCTCAACGCTGCCTGCCACCGCTCGCTCTATAGCTACCAGACCCGCACGGCGCTGGCGCTCGCGGTGCGCTATCCGCACGTCGCGGTCACCTACCTGCCGCTCGCCTGCACCGGCGCCACCATCGCCGACGGCCTGTTCGGCAGCCAGCGCGCGCGCGAATGCACGCCCGGCCGCTCGGTCGCGACCTGCGCCGGCGGCGTCAACGGCCAGCTCGGCGAGCTCCGCGAGGCGCTGACCGCGGCCAAGCGCCGCCAGCCGGACCGCAAGCTCGACCTGATTCTGCTGTCGATCGGCGCCAACGACATCAACTTCTCCGGCCTCGTCGCCGACGTCATCGTCGACACGCCGACCGAGCGCACCCTGTTCAAGCGCTCCGGCGTGATCGGCTCGGTGGAGGAATCGCGCAGCGAGCTGGCGAGCGACCTGCCGCAGGGCTTTGCCAAGCTGCGCGAGGCGCTGAAGCCGCTGGTCGGCGACCTCTCGCACGTCATCTACACCTCCTACGGCAATCCGGCGCTGAGCCGTGCCGGCACGCCCTGCCCGGGCGGCCCGGCCGGCTTCGAGGTCCATCCGTCGTTCAATGCCAATCCGCAGCGGCTCGCCAAGGTCGCGGGCTTCGTCGAGAACGAGTTCCTGCCGTCGCTGCGCGGGCTGGCGCAATGCACCGCGGGAGTTCTGTGCCGCGATCCGCAGGCCGACCGCATGACCTTCGTCGATGCTCATCAGGCCGCGTTTGCCGATCACGGCTTCTGCGCCCGCTCGACGCAGGATCCGCCGTTCGACCGCGAATGCTTTTCGGCCGACGGCGCCAGCTTCGATCCGAACATCGTCAGCGCCGCCAACGAGCCGCTGCTGTGCGGCCGCGGCGCCAGCGAATATCGCCCCTATTTGCCGCGCGCGCGCTGGATCCGCGACGCCAATGACAGCTACTTCTCGGCGATGACCTATCCGCAAGGGCTGCCCGCGGCGATGCAGCCTTCCGACATCCACGATGCGAGCTGGGGCGTGCTCTCGGCCGTCTATGGCGGCGCCGTGCATCCGACCGCCGAGGGCCACGCCGCCATGGCCGATGCCGCGTTTCCGGCCGCAGCAGAGGTGCTCAACCTCGATGCGGCCGAGCCCAACGTCACGAGCCAGCCGCTGCCGCCAGCGGGAGTCGTGCGGCAGTAGCGCGCGGCCAACGATCGGCTCACCGCCGATGCACCGAGTCGCCCGTCGGCTCGACGTTGCGTCTCGGTCGCGAGCGGAGTCCGTCGATTGCGCCGAAACGGCCTGCCGCAAAAGGACGAAATTCGCCCGCCATTCCAGGTCGATGACTGCGTCCGGCCGCCTCGTGACAAAATTTCCTGTTTCTTTTTTCCAGAAATCATGCTCTGATGAGCGCATCCCGTGCTCATGAGAGGGGCGGTTCGCGGTCGTCACGAACGTGGAGTGCGGGACGCGGTGGGCGCCACCGGTCGCAGCGTGATCCGATCATGCCGACGAACGAGCGGCGGCGCACGGTGAAGTCGTAGGGTCCTGGCATCCCGATGCTGATGCCAAGCGAGCGTTGGTGATGATCCGCTCGTGACGGGGGCAAGACAGCCGGTCCCCGGGGAGAGGACGTATAAGCCGTCAAACATCGCGCAGGGAATGCCGGTTGATCGGCTTTACCTGTGGTTCCTGCCGCCTGCTTTTTTTTTAGCAGGCGGGCCATGGGTGAGGCCCTCACCCGGCATTCCCTGCGCCCTCTCGCTCGAGAGGGTCGCGTTCAGCTTGAAAACTCGGACGCCATGCGCCGCGAGATCACGATGGTGTGTCGCTTAACAACGACCACCAAGCTGCAGTTCGGCGGCGAACTACTTAGTCGGCGCCGGCTTCTTCATCATCGGCGGCGGCGCCTGCTTGGTCGCGGGGCCGGTTGCCGTGGTCGCCTGGGCCGGCAGATATTTGGCGAGGATCGCGGGGTCGATCTGGGCCATGTTGGTATCTGGAAGACGGGTCCAGGTCTCGTCCTTGCCAAACAGCGAGATGCCGAGATAGCCGTGCAGGATCAGCGTCTGCCCGTCCGGACTGACCCGCATATTGGCCTTCCAGATGTTGCCGTCGCGAGGATTGAGCACGTTGCCGCCTTCGTATTTCAGGCCCTCGCGCTTCATGTCGCGCACGAAGGAGATGCCGAGCACCGGCGCATTCTTGCGGTCATCGCTGCACTTCGAACAGACCTCGTTCGGATTGTCGCCGGGGCGCGGAAACGTCTTGGCGATCACGCCCTCGAACACGCCGTCGTGGTCGATGAAGAGGAACCAGCCGACGGGCCTGCCATCCTCGACCTTCTGCCACAGACCGGCCGCGGTCGGCTCAGCCGCGAGCGCAGGCCGCGTCAGCAGAGCACCGGCAACGACGAGCGCGCCGATCGCGAGCTTCGTCACACCAGGCGCCAGCCGAAATCGGGGAAACGCATTGCGCATCATCATCTCACCTTGACCAAGTCACAAAATGAATGGCCGCACAGTACGGCCGTTTCGTGCATCGTTCCAGCCCATAACAGGTCTGGCGCGCCGGTGAAACCGGCACGCGCAGGAAACATTTCTTCACATTTGAGTTGGTCCGGCGGCGCCGGGTTCCACGCTTCCGAGCAATTAGTTGACGCCGAGCTTCTTCTGCAGGCTCGACGACGACGTCGTGTACTGGAACACCAGCCGCTTCTCCGGATACACGTAGCGGTGCGCCTTCTGCGCCATCAGCGCACCCTCGTGGAAGCCGCACAGGATCAGCTTGATCTTGCCGGGATAGGTATTGATGTCGCCGATCGCGAAGATGCCGGGCACCGAGGTCTCGAACGCCGAGGTCTCGACCGGAATGAGATTGTGCTCGAGCGCGAGGCCCCACTCGGCAACGGGGCCGAGCTTCATCGTCAGGCCGAAGAACGGCAGCATCATCTCGCACGGCACGGTCTCGACCGCATTGTCGTTGCCCTTGATGGTGGCCGCGGAAAGCTGACCGTTCGCACCTTCGAGCGCCGTCACCTGACCGATGCGCAGATCCATCTTGCCGCTCGCCACGAGCGCGCGCATCTGCTCGACGCTGTGCGGCGCCGCGCGGAAATCGTCGCGCCGATGCACCAGCGTGATGCGCTTGGCGAGGGGATGCAGATTGAGAGTCCAGTCGAGCGCGGAATCGCCGCCGCCGACGATGACGACATTCTTGTCGCGGAACTGCTCCATCTTGCGCACGGCATAAAACACCGAGGTGCCTTCGTATGCCTCGATGCCCGGCACCGGCGGACGCTTCGGCTGGAACGAGCCGCCGCCGGCCGCGATCACCACGACCTTGCACTCGAACACCTTGCCGGCGTCGGTGGTGATGCGAAAACCGGGATCGCCGATCTTCTCGACCTTCTCGACCATCTCGCCGAGATGGAAGGTCGGGCTGAACGGCTTGATCTGCTCCATCAGCTGCTCAGTGAGGCCCTGCCCCGTCACCATCGGCACGCCGGGAATGTCGTAGATCGGCTTCTCCGGATACAGCTCGGCGCATTGGCCGCCGACCTTATCGAGGATGTCGATCAGGTGCGCCTTGATGTCGAGCAGCCCCAATTCAAACACGGCAAACAGTCCGCAGGGGCCCGCGCCAATGATCAGCACATCGGTCTTGATCGCTTCGCTCATGTCGCTCTTCTCGTTGGAGGCGCCGCTCGACGGATGGCGGCAGATGGCGGTTCCGAATTTGTAGCCAACGGGGTGGTCGCAGGGAAGGCACAAAAGCCGCCCCTCGCTCGCGCGCGGCTTGCAGCGGTGGGCTTAGCCGGGTTTGAAGGGGACATGAATGATGGAGATCAATCGGTGACAGAGACGGCCCGCCGCGACCACGCGCCACGCCTGGAGGACTTTCCCTATCGGCTGACGGACAATGTCCGCTTCGGCGACCTCGATCCCAACCAGCACGTCAACAATGCGGTCTATGCGACCTATTTCGAGACCGGCCGGGTGACCTTGATGAAGGACCCGCGCCATGGCCTCGGACAAGAGGGGCTGGCCTGGATCATGGTGCGGCTCGACATGCATTTCCGGGCCGAGCTGCGCTGGCCGGGCATGATCGAGCTGGGACTGGGGGTCGTGAGGCTGGGGCGCACGTCGGTGACCTGCGAGCAGGTCGTATTCTCGGACGGGCGCTGCGTGGCGTCGGCCACCGCGGTCATGGTTCTGATCGACGAAGCGACGCGCAAGCCGGCGCCGCTGACACCGAAGCTCATTGCTGCGCTCCAGCCCTGGGTCCGCCGCGGCGTGACGATCGCGCTGCCGGCATAGGCCTGGCGGCGATCACCGGGGGCGCGGCGATGAGGACGCGAGGCGAACGGTCAGGCCTGACGCTCGGGGGTGGAGACGACGAGGCCGTCGAGCTCGTCGGAGACCTTGATCTGGCAGGAGAGACGGGAATTCGGCCGGACATCGTAGCCGAAATCGAGCATGTCCTCTTCCATCGGGGTCGGCGGGCCGACCTTCTCGCGCCAGGCTTCGTCGACATAGACATGGCAGGTCGCGCAGGCACAGGCGCCGCCACATTCGGCCTCGATGCCGGGAATGGCGTTGCGGATCGCCGCTTCCATCACGGTCGCGCCGTTCTCGATCTCAACGGTTCTGGATTCGCCGGTATGGTCGACAAAGGTGATCTTGGCCATGTGTGCTCGTGCTGCGCAGGGAATGAGGTCGGGCTGTCCTATAACGGACCGCTCCGCTCCGCGCTAGTGCTGCCGCCGGCCGCTCAGGCCGCGCCGAGCATCTCCGAAATCGCCGCGCGGGCCTGCGCGATCGCCGTGCCCAGCCAGGCCAGCGCATCGGCCGGGTCGCCCGCCCGCAGCGCCGCTTCGAGCCCTTCCGCCGCGTCGGCGACATCGAGCGCGCCGACGGCGCGGGCCGAGCCCTTCAGCGTGTGGGCGACGGTGGCCGCATCCTTGGGCATCACCTGCAACCGCTCCAGCAGGCGGACAGCCTGGTCCGCAAACATGGCGAGCACCTCGCGCTCGAGCGCGCTGTCGCCGAGGGTCATCCGTCGCAGCAGGTCCAGGCTGATCGGCCCGTCGTCGGGAACCAGCGGGGGCGAGGGCATCCATTCGATCCGTGAAAGGTCGGGAATCATGGCGGCAATCCGGTCCGGCGGGCGCGCCGCGCGCGCCTGTGGTAAGTCAAGCACGACAATGGTTAATGCATTGTTACCGGCCCAATTGCCGCGGGTTTGCCGCGATTTGGGCCCGGCTCTGCCCCAATCGCGGCAGAAACGGGAATTCGCAGAACTTCTAAAGTGTTAACGGCGGGTGCTGTTAACGATGATTAAGAATCTCTTAACCACGGCCATTTCTTTCAACAGGCACTGCCAATAGGATGATGCCCGGATGGAGTGGGTCACCTGGCGGAATTTGCCACCCCTGGTGCCTGCGAGGGATGACGTCCGGTTCGAGCGTTGCGAGAGGGCACTCGTACGCGGCTCGCCGGATCGAAATTAAGACGAGGGCTCGGACTCAACATGGCGAACACTCCGAAAAAGGTCAAAGACCCGACTGAAGTTGCGCTGTCCGCCATTCAGGAGGCTTTGAACATCAGCGATTCGTCCGCGCCCACGGACTCGGAGAGCTCGGTCCACGCCGAGGGGGCCCCGCCCGTCATGCCGAACGGCGTGTCCAGTCTGGATTCGTTCGACTCGCGTCCGGGCATCGACCGCAGCAGCCTTGACGAGATCGAGCCGCCGCCGCTCGCCGCGCGCCGCCCGGCCAATGACGACCGCGAGACCATCGGCCAGTTGCTGCAGGCGATCCAGAAGGGCCGCCCGTCACGCGGCGTCTACACGCTGGCAACCGCCTTTGCAGGCATCTGGATCGTCGGCTGCGTCCTGCTGACCATCGGTTTCCTGCCCGCTTTGCAGGCCCTGATCGGCCAGAGCGGCGGCGTGCTGGTGCTCGCCGGTCTCGCCGCGGTGTTCTTCGCACCCGTACTGCTGTTTTACTTCCTGGCCAGTCTCGCCTGGCGCGGCCAGGAGCTGCGCATGATCGCGCAGTCGATGGCGCAGGTCGCGATCCGCTTCTCCGAGCCGGAAGGCGCCGTCAGCGATTCCATCGTGACCGTCGGCCAGGCCATCCGCCGCGAGGTCGCGGCGATGGGCGACGGCGTCGAGCGCGCGATCGCGCGCGCAGGCGAGCTCGAGATGCTGGTCGCCAACGAGGTCGCGGCGCTCGAGCGCGCCTACAGCGACAACGAGGTGCGCATCCGCGCCCTGCTCCAGGACATCGCCCATCAGCGCGACAACCTCGTCGGCCAGGCCGAGCAGGTCCGCAGCGCCATCTCCGGCGTGCAGATCGACCTTCGCCACGACATCGCGCTGATCTCGGACGCGATCGCCTCGCGCGTCGACGAGGTCGCCAAGAGCATCACCGGCGCGCTGGAAGAGCGCGGCGCCCACATCACGGCCGCGCTCGGCAACGCCGGCGACAACATGATCCTCGCGCTCGGCGAGCGCGGCGGCGATCTGCTCGACCGGCTCGAAGAGGCCAGCGCCGAGACCACCCGCGCCGTGCTCGACGCCTCGGAGCGGCTCACCACCAGCCTCAATTTCAAGACCGGCCACGTCCACGACGAGTTCGCCGACCTGTCGGACCGAGTCCACGAGATGCTGAACGAGCGCATCGACCGCATCACCAGCGAGTTCGAGCAGCGCACGGCGGCCATCGTCGACGGCATCTCGGTGCGAACCGAGCAGGTTCACGACCAGCTCAAGGCGTCCGGCGAGTCCCTCCTGCTGGAGCTCGAGCTGCGCAGCGGCGATCTCGTGACCAAGATCGACGAGGCGAGCCAGCGCATGTCCGGCCACATCGTCACGTCAGGCGAGAAGGCGAGCGAGTCGCTCGATGCGACTGTCAATTCGCTGGTCGCCAAGGTCGTCAGCCAGACCGAGAGCACCCACGACACGCTGTCGATCCAGATCAGTGCCTTCGACGAGCTGGTGAAGAACCAGGGCACCGAGCTCGCCGAGCGCTTCGCACGCGACAGCTCGACGCTGGGCGCGCTGATCACCCGGCACATCACCGAGTTCGACCGCACGGTGAAGACCTATGGCGGCGAGATCGTCGAGCGCATGGGCCAGCGGACCCAGGAAATCTCCGACAATCTCAAGTCCTATGTCGATACGTTCGATACGCGGCTGTCGTCCAACAGCGGTGAGATCACGGCGACGCTGGATCAGCGGCTGAACCAGTTCGAGACCAATCTGCAGGCCCGCATCACCACCCTCGACACCTCGCTCGATGCGAAGATCAAGACCTTCGACGACAGCGTCGAGGGCCGCCTCAAGTCGCTCGAGGAGAACTTCGACAACCGCGCGACCTCGGTCACTTCGACGATCGAAGGCCGCCTCGGCACTCTGTCCAACTCGCTGACCGACGGCGCTGCCCAGGTGCTGCACGCGATCGACTCGCGGCTGACCGTGCTGACCTCCTCGCTGACCGATGGCTCGGCCCAGGCGATCCAGTCGATCGATTCCCGCCTCAACATTCTGACCTCCTCGCTGACCGACGGCACCGACAAGGCGCTCGAAGCGATCGATCAGCGCATCCACAGCCTGTCGAACATCATCGACGGCCGCAGCTACGAGCTGACCGAAGCCGTCACCGCGCGCTTCCAGGACATCCATCAGGGCATCGAGACCCGCGTCGGCTCGATCGCCAAGGACATCGACCAGCGCGTCTCGCAGTTCGAAGACCTGCTCGGCTCGCGCGTCGAGGCCGTGGCCGGCCGCATCGAGAGCAGCGGCCGTCAGGCGAGCGACGAGCTGATGACCCGCGCCGAGCTGCTGTCCGCCAGCATCAAGTCGCACGTGGAAGACGCGGAGCGGGCGCTGACCAATCTCGTGGTCAACACCAGCGAGACCATCCAGACCGGGGCCCGCTCGGCACAGCAGGCGCTGCTCAACGTCTCGACCGACGTCGGCTCGCAGTTGAAGAACACGTCCGCCGAGGTCGAGCGCGCCCTGTCGAACGCGGGCAGCGGCGCGGCCGAGGCCGTCCTGACCAGTGCGCGCGAGGCCCAGGCCACGCTGGTCGCGGCCTCCGGCGAGACCGCCGACCAGATCAAGTCGCTGTCGGCCGACGTCGAGCGCACGCTCACGGCGGCAGGCTCGACCACCGCAGCCTCGATCCTCGCCGGTGCGCGCGAGGCCCAGAACACGCTGGTGTCCGCCTCCTCCGATGCCGCCACCCACGTCAAGTCGCTCGCCGTCGACGTCGAGCAGGCGCTGACGGCCGCAGGCTCGGCCACGGCAGCCTCGATCCTCGCCGGTGCGCGCGAGGTTCAGAACACGCTGGTGTCCGCCTCCTCCAACGCGGCCGAGCACGTGAAGTCGCTCGCAGCCGATGTGCAGCGCTCGCTGACCAGTGCCGGGACGGGAACCGCCGAAGCCATCACGGCGAGTGCTCGCGATGCCCAGCATGCCCTGCTCGCGGCATCGAGCGAAGCGGCCGAACAGGTCAAGGCGCTGACCGTCGACGTCCAGCGCTCGCTGTCGATCGCAGGAACCACGACCGCGGAAGCGATCACCGGCGGCGCCCGGGAAGCGCAGACCACGCTGATCAGCGCGTCGTCCGAAGCGGCCAATCACGTCAAGTCGCTGGCAGCCGACGTCGAGCGTACGCTCGCCGCGGTCGGAACCAGCACGGCCGCAGCGATCGTCGACAGCGCCCGCGACGTCCAGACGAAGCTCGTCACCGCCTCGACGGAAGCAACCGAGCACGTCAAGTCGCTGGCCGTCGATGTCGAGCGGACGCTGTCGTCTGTCGGCGCCGATACCGCGGCCTCGATCCTCAACAGCGCGCGCCAGGCGCAGATGTCGCTGACCGCCACGTCGGCCGACACCGCGGCCACCCTGGTCGGCAGCGCACGCGAAGCCCAGGCGGTGCTGACCACGACCACGACCGAGACGGTCGCGGTGATCGTCGGCGGCGCGCGCGAAGCACAGAACCTGCTGACGGCCACCTCCACCGACACCGCGGGCCAGCTCAAGGCGATGTCGTCGGAGATCGAGCGCGTCATCAATTCCGTCGCGGCGAACACCACCGACGCGATCCAGAGCAGCGCGCTCAATGCGCAGAGCGCACTCGTCGCCGCCTCCAACGAGGTCTCCACGCGGGTCAAATCGACCTCGACCGAGATCGAGCGCTCGGTGCTTGCCGCCGGCAACTCGTTCGGCTCGGCCATGACCGGCAAGACCGACGAGATCGTCACCTATGTGCAGCAGCAGAGCGAGCGACTGTCGCAGATGCTCGACGGCAAGCGCGGCACGCTGGTCGAGACGCTGAACTCGAAGACCAACCAGCTCACGATCGAGATCGATCGCGTCACCACCGATGCGCTGAAGGCGATCGAGGTCCGCGGCCAGAACTTCGCCCAGAGCGTCAATGGCAACGGCTCCGAGGTCGCCCGCACCATTACCTCCGCGGGCGAGCTCGCGACCACCGCGATCACCAAGTCGCTCAAGGAGCTGGAGCAGGCCTCGCGCGCGGCGATCGAGCAGTCGCGCCAGGTCTCGGTGGCTGCGGTCACCGAGATGCAGGAGACGAGCAAGATCCTGCGCACCGACACGGTCGCGCTGTTCGAACGTCTGCGCGAGGGCAACATCCTGCTGCAGGAGGTCCTGACCGGCGCCCACGACAACCTCAACTCGCTGGAGCGGGCGCTGGTCACCCGGGTGGCCGACTTCGTCACCGCGATGAACGACGTCACCGCACGCAACGGCACCGCGACGCAGACGCTCGAGGACCAGCTCAACGTGTTCAACTCCAAGACGTCGCGGGCGCTGGAGGATCTCAACTCGCTGTCCGGCCAGTTCGACGCGCATGGCAAGGCGCTGATCGAGGCGGCGGCCATTGTCGAGCAGAGCAACCGCGATGCGACCGTCTCGATCTCGGATCGCAAGACGACGCTGGAATCGCTGGTCACCACCATCGATCTGCGCACCGCCGATCTCGACCAGCGTCTGACGCGCTTCACCACCCTGCTCGACGAGTCCTTGGCGGCCGCCGAGGAGCGCGCCCGCGACATCGCCCGGGTCGTGGCGGAAACGGCGGGGGCCGGCTCGACCGCGCTCAGCCGGCAGTTCGAAGCCATCCGCGCCAACGCCGAGGAGGAACGCCGCCTCACCACGTCGCAGATGCAGGAGATCTACCAGCAGAGCACGCAGGAAGCCGATGCGATGTTCAAGCAGTCGGCGGAGAAGTTCGCCACGCTGGTGTCGAGCATGAAGCAGATGACCGCCGAGATGCATCGCGAGCTCGAGGCGACGCGCAACGAGCTGCGCCGCGGCGTGCTGGAGATGCCGCAGGAGGCCGCCGAGAGCACGGCGCAGATGCGCAAGGTCATCGTCGACCAGATCGAGGCGCTGGCCGAGCTCAACCGGATCGTCGCGCATCACGGCCGCGGCCTCGACGTGGTCAGCGCGTCGCGTCCCGCCGCGGTCGCCGCTCCCGCAGCCGTGACCCGTCAGGAAGAGCCGATCGTCGCCGCAGCCGTCGGCGGCCGGCCGGACATGCGCCTGCGCGAGCCGGCTGCGACCAGCGTCGCCAACCTGCCGCCGCCGGATCTCGGCATGCAGCCGCCGGCCCCGCCGCCGCAGCCGCGCCGGGTCGAGGCGCCGCCGATGGGTCCGGTCGCCGATCAGCGCAGCGACAACTGGCTGTCCGACCTGCTCAACCGGGCCGACAACAGCACCGCCGGCCAGACAGCGCCGCGCGGCCGCGGACCGGCCCAGCAGCAGCCGGGCAATCCGCTGGAGTCGCTGTCGCTCGACATCGCACGGCTGATGGACCGCAATCTCGCGGCCGAGATGTGGGACCGTTACCAGCGCGGCGAGACCAAGGCGTTCTCCAAGCGTCTCTACACCCCGGCCGGTCAGAAGGCATTCGACGAGGTCGCCCGCAAGTACCGCGCCGACCGCACCTTCAAGCAGACGGTGGACCGCTACATCACCGAGTTCGAACGGCTGCTCGACGAGGTCGCCCGCGACGACCGCAACCCGCAGGCGCTGCGCGCCCAGCTCACCTCGGAGACCGGGCTGGTCTACACCCTGCTCGCCCACGCCGCCGGCCGGCTGGCGTGATGGGAGCGAATGGGCGAGTAGCGAGTAGCGAGTAGCGAGTAGCGAAGAGTTCAGTAGAACCAGCGCTGCGACAAGAAGAACAAGCGGAGGCCACGAGGCCTCCGCTTCGCGTTTGGAGATGCAATGAAGGCGCTTTCGGCTTTGGCCGTTCGGGCCCCGCATCGCCGGCACAACGGTGTGCGACGTGCTCCGTAGCCAGCCAGCAGCGGTGGATAGCGACAGCGATGGAGCGCAGTCCGCTGCCGCGCGCCCCTATTCGCTACTCCCTATTCGCAACTCGCTCGCGTCACCGCCGTCCCGTCGCCGCCGGCGGTGCGGGCGCGGGCTGCGAGGCCTGGGCGTTGCTCGGGCTGGCGTTGCTGGCCCCGAACAGGACCCGGGTCGGATTGCGATCGAAATTGTTCACGGCGCGGCTGATGTCGGACAGCGTGCGCCGTCCATCGGCCATCAGCGCGCCGGAGCGCTTGTCCAGATCCTCGGCGAGCTCGCGGATCGATTTCACCGTCAGGAACAGCTCGCCGCCATCCTTGCCGCCGGCCAGCGTGTTGAGACCGAGCATCAGGGTATCGGCCTTGCCCATGATGCCGTCGACACGGCTCATGACGCCATCGATGCGCTCGGAATTGCGGGCCAGCGACTGGGTGAAGACCTCGAGGTTCTTGATCGAGTTCTTCACGGCGTCCTGGTTGTCGGCGACCACCTTGTTGATGTTCTGCAGGGTGGCGCGGATCGCTTCGGTCACGTCCTGCAGCCGGGTCGGATCGGCACGCAGCACCGGCACGCCATCCTCGTCGAGCGGCGGCGGCGGCGCAGCCTCCTCGCCGCCCTTGAGCGAGATCGCGGCGACGCCGGTCAGTCCCTGGAACTCGAGCCCGACCAGGGTGTCCTTGCGGATCGGCGCGTTGTTCTCGACCATCGCCAGCGCCACGACGCGGCGCGGATTGTCGAGCTTGACCGAGATGACCTCACCGACCCGGATACCATTGAAGTTGACGCTGCCGCCGTTGCGCAGACCCGCGGCCGGCCCCTCGAACACGACCCGCAGCGGGCTGCGCTGCTTGGTCGTGTGCAGGCTCTGAAACCAGAGGACAAACCCGACCGCCGCGGCAATCACTGCCAGCGTGAACGATCCGATCAGGACGTAATTCGCCCGCGTTTCCATTACCAACTCCGGTACCGGCACGTCGCAGCGGAGATCCCAGCCGCCGCTCCCATGCGCTCTCGGTTGGCGCCGGACTGCGGCACCCACCCCATCAGCTATGTCGCAGGAGTCCCCACTCCCGCTCACAAAAATAATCGCCCCGAGGGGCGCTACGCACTAACCCATCACGGCCCGTGCACGCTTGCCGTGGAAATACTGCCGGAGCCACGGATGTTCCGAGGCCTGCATGTCGGCCATCGATCCCGCAGCGATAATCTTGCCGTTGCCCAGCACGGCGATGCGGTCGCACGCCGTATACAGGCTGTCGAGATCATGGGTTACCATGAAAACGGTCAGTCCCAAAGTGCGCTGCAGGGTACGGACAAGCTCGTCGAAATCGCCGGCGCCGATCGGGTCGAGCCCCGAGGTCGGCTCATCGAGGAACACCAGCTCCGGATCGAGCGCGAGCGCGCGGGCCAGCGCGACGCGCTTGATCATGCCCCCCGACAGCTCGCTCGGGAAACGATCAGCAACATCGGGCCGCAATCCGACCATCACCAGCTTGGCGACCATGATCTCGTCGAGCAGACGCTGCGAGACCTTGAGATATTCCCGGACCGGGAACTGGATGTTCTGCCGCACCGTGAGCGAGGAGAACAAGGCGCCCTGCTGGAACAGCACGCCCCAGCGCCGCTCGACGGCGCGGCGGCCGGCACGATCGGCGGCGTCGAGATCGACGCCGAACACCTCGATATTGCCCGACAGCTTGGGCACCAGGCCGATGATGGTGCGCGTCAGCACCGACTTGCCCGCACCGGAGGGACCGACGAAGCCCAGGATCTCGCCGCGCTTGACGTCGAGGTCGAGCCCGTCGAGCACGCGCGTCTTGCCGAACTGCACGGTGACGTCACGCACGCGGATGATCGGATCGGACATCTCCTGCGTCATGTCACATCCCGACCGCGGCGAAGAAGATCGCGAACACGCCGTCCATCACGATGACGAAGAAGATACCCTTCACCACCGATGAGGTGGTGTGGCGCCCCAGCGACTCGGCGCTGCCCTGCACGGCCAGTCCTTCGACGCAGGCGACGATCCCGATCACCGCCGCCATCACCGGCGCCTTGAGCAGCCCGACCGTGAAATGATCGATCGAGATCGCATCGCGCAGGCGCAGCAGGAAGGCCTCGGGATCGACGCCGCCATAGAACCACGCCACCAGCCCGCCGCCATAGAGCGCGGCGATGTCGCCGAGGAAGGCCAGGATCGGCAGCGCGATCACCAGCGCGAGCATGCGCGGCAGGATCAGGACCTCGATCGGATCGAAGCCCATGGTGCGCAGCGCATCGATCTCCTCGCGCATCTTCATCGAGCCGAGCTCGGCCGTGTAGGCGCTGCCCGAGCGGCCGGCGATCATGATCGCCACAAGCAGCACGCCGATCTCGCGCAGCACCAGCACGCCGAGCATGTCGACCACGAAGATGTCGGCGCCGAACCTGCGGAAATGGAAGATGCCCTGCTGGGCGATGATGCAGCCGATCAGGAAGGTGATCAGCACGATGATCGGCACCGCGCGCCAGCACACCTGCTCGAGATGATGGATGGTCGAGGTCAGCCGGAAGCTGCGGGGATGGACGAGCACCCGGCCGCTGGCGACGATCACGGCGCCGAGCATGTCGATCAGCGCGGCGACCGTGCCGAAGATGCCGGCGACACTGAGGCCGATCTGGCCGAGCATGCCGGTGATGGTCACCATCGTCGCGTCGCCATTGGGCGCGGTGCTGACGCGGCGAACCTCGTCGACCAGGCTGGCGTAGTTCGCAGAGAGCCCATCGATCCGGACCTCGACGGTTCCGGTCGTGAAGCTGCGGCGCAGCCGCTCGATCAGCCAGGCGCCGAACGTGTCGAGCTTGGACACCTGGGAGACGTCGATCGAGACATCGATCTTCTTGCCGGCGAGCTTTTCGGCATCGGCGACAAGCCGTTCGAGCGACGGCGCAAAGGGCGCAGTCCAAGCGCCGGTCGCGCGCAGCGACAGCGCGTTGCCATCGCCACTGCGCTGCAAATCAGGGCCGCCCTTCACGACGGCCATCCTCGGAGCCTCGGACGTCCGCTCCTTGACGAGAAAAATCCCACCGCGTCGCTACCACCTTGCCGGAGACCACTATCAACAGCCATAGTCGGTCAGATCGCGCAAGCCCCAAGCGCCTCATTCCGGTTCACAAATCGCCAGACTTTCAAATGACTTCCAACGATTTTCCAATACTGGACGCCCGGATCGGCCACTGGCCGATCGCCGGCAGCTTCACGATCAGCCGCGGCGCCAAGACCGAAGCGGTCACGGTGATCGCGGAAGTGCGACACGGCACGATCGTCGGCCGCGGCGAATGCGTGCCCTATGCGCGCTATGGCGAGACCCCCGAGGCATCGTTGAGCGCGCTGCTCGCGATGCGCGATGCGATCGCCTCTGGTCTCGACCGCAACGCCCTACAGACGGCGATGCCACCGGGGGCGGCGCGCAATGCGCTCGACTGCGCGCTGCTCGACCTTGAAGCCAAGCGGAGCGGCCGGCGCATCTGGGACCTGCTCGGACGCCGCGCGCCGGGGCCATGCGTGACCGCCTACACGATTTCGCTCGGGACCCCCGACGTGATGACCAAAGCTGCGGCCAAGGCCGCGCACCGCCCGCTGCTCAAGATCAAGCTCGGCGGCGACGGCGATCCGGCGCGGATTGCAGCCGTGCGCGAGGCAGCTCCGCAGTCACAACTGATCGTCGATGCCAACGAGGCCTGGACCGAGGCGAATTTGGAGTCCAATCTCGCGGCCTGCGCCGCCGCCGGCGTCACGCTGGTCGAGCAGCCGCTTCCCGCAGGAAACGACGAAGCGCTCGCCAACATCGCGCGCCCGCTCGCGGTGTGCGCCGACGAGAGCGTGCACGACCGCAACTCGCTCGAAGCGCTGCGCGGACGCTACGACGCCGTCAACATCAAGCTCGACAAGACCGGAGGGCTCACCGAGGCGCTTGCCATGGCCGATGCCGCGCGCTCGCTCGGCTTCGACATCATGGTCGGCTGCATGGTGGCGACATCGCTCTCGATGGCACCGGCCATGCTGCTGACGCCGCTCGCCCGTTTCGTCGATCTGGACGGACCGCTGCTGCTCGCCGAGGATTGCGAGCACGGCCTGCACTACGAGGACAGCCTGGTCTATCCGCCCGATCAGGCGTTGTGGGGCTGAAGCGACAGGCTTCGGTGCGCGATCCACATCAGGACGCCACCCGCTCCGGCCATCGCGGCCATCACGTAGTAGACACCGGGTCCATAGGCCGCATAGACCGGCCCCGAGAGGGCCGATGCCGCCGAGCCGACCACGCCGCTCGCAGCCGCATAATAGCCCTGCCCGCGCGCCGTCAGTTGCGCCGGCACATGGCGGACCAGCAGCCCCATGGTTCCGACCAGGGTCAGCCCGAAGGTGAAGCCGTGACTGATCTGGACCGCGGCGAGCCCGGCTGCATGCGGCTCCTGAGCCGTGAGGCTCCAGCGCAGCACGGCCGCCGCTGCACCGATCATGACCAGGTTGGCGGGCGCCAACGTGAAGCGTGGTGACAGGGCGAACACGACGATCTCGGCCAGCACGCCCATGGTCCAGAGCCAAGCGATGGTCAGCCCGCTGAAGCCCTGCGCCTTCCACGCGATGGCGGAGAACGTGTAGTAGGCCGCGTGGCTGGCCTGGATCAGCGCCGAAGCCGCGATGATGCAGAGGAAGCTCGGATGGCCCAGCGGACTGCGCCCGTCCCGGGCCAGGCCGGCGCCATGCGGCAGGGGCGGCAGCGCCTGCAGCAGCAGGCTGCTTGCCGCACCGCATAGCGCGACCAAGAGGATGATCCAGATCAGCTCGGACGACGGCGCGAGGTCGGCCACCCCGCCGCACAGCAGCGTTCCGGCGATGAATGCGGCCGATCCCCACAGCCGCAGGCGACCGTAGTTCAGGCCATAGCTCATCACGCCACGGAGCGCATAAGCGTCCGTCAGCGGGACAACGGGTGTCCATAGACAGCAGGTTGCCACGTAGACCAGGAATACCAGCCAGGGTTCGCGCTGGAAGGCGAGAACCACAAAGCCCGATGCCGTTGCGAAGGTGGTCAGCCGCATCGCGGTGCGCAGGGCCTGCCGGCGCTCGGCAACCGCGGTGATCAGCGGCAGGACGGTGAAGCGGGTCACGGCGGGAACCGCGATGATCACGCCGATCCACGAGGCGTCCAGCCCGATCGCCCGTAGCCACACGGGGAAAAACGGCAGATGCGTCCCCGACAGCATGAACACCGCGCCATAGAACAGCCCCAACCTGTCCGCGAATCGGCGCGACAATACCGGCGATGTGGTGGAGATTTGTCGGGACAGTGGCATCAATTCAATTGCGATTCGATCAATATCATGGTGATCGTTATGCCAACGCGCAGCAATGTGCGCGATAGGTTTGCCATGGTCGATGAAGTCTTCGCCCTCTCGCCGATATCCGCCCGCGCGGCTCAGCCGAACGAGGCCGATTACGAGGCGATCCGCGACGCCTTCATGGAGACGTCCCGAGGCCGCTGGTTCCTCGGCGAATACGCCAAACGCAACCGCAATGCCGACACCAGCATGGTGCTCGACGCCGTGGCCCGCATCGAGCATGCGCTGGCCTCGCAGCGTCAGCAGCAGCAGGAGTTCGAGCAGGCCGACAGCAAGGCGCTGCCCGAGGCGCTGGCCGCGATCCGCGCCACGGTCGAAGACGCCGCACTCGCCGCAGCCTCTGCGGTCGACAGCATGGCCCTTGAGCAGAACCTGGCGCCGGTGCGCAAGGGCATCCGAATCATCAAGGAAATTTCCTGGCGCTGGCGCGAGATCGGCGCCGATTCCCGGATCTGCGACCTGATCGATTCACAGGTCACATCGATCGAGGCCGCGTGCGACCAGCTTGCGAGTGCCGACCCCAAGGTCGCGCTGCTTGCGGCCTTCGAGATCATCAAGACGCGGCTGAAGGAGCTCGACGCGGCGGAAGCAAGCGTTCCGCCCGCGGCTGACGAGATCAACCCGGCGACCGAGTCCGCCGCCCCGCCAGTACCTGATGTCGCATCGGGTCCGGCTGCGGAGGCGACGGTCTCGGCTGAGCCGCAGGTGGCTTCGGGGCCGGAGCCCGTACCGGAACAGATGGAGGCGGCCCAAGCCGGGCCCGAGATGACCATTCCGCTCGTTGCCGCAGTGGCCGCGATCGAATCGGTCGAGACATCCTCCGGCGCTGACACTGTGATCATGGCGGCTGCAGCGGTTGAAGCCAGGATGGTTGACACCGACGCTGCGGCGCTGGTGCAGCCCCCCGCAGCTGCGACCGAGCCGTCGGTGGACGAAACCCTTCTCGAAATCGAGCAGCACGCCGCGGCGGCCCTGGATGACGCCGTCGCCGCAGAAGCCCACGACGAAGCCATCCTGGAATTGGTCGCGGCGGAGATGGGTGCTCCCGATCCGATCGACGATGAGGAGTTCAGCCGGGCCAGGACGCTTGGCTTCGACATTGAGGAGCCAACGTCGGTCGACGACGACATCGTCGCGAGCTTCAGCGAGCCGGCGCCGTCGGAGCCGGATCTCGCGCTGACCACGGCAGAAGCCCCGGTTACCACGGCGGCGCCGGCTCCCGCTGCGCCCACGATATCTGCCCCGCCAATGTATGCCCCGCCGATGCCGGCCCCGCCCGCGGCGGCCCCGCGCATGGCCTCGCCTCCAGCCCCGGCGCCAGTCCCCAGCGTGCCTGTATCGGCACCGCTTCCGGAGGCGATCACCATCGAGACCCTGGCCGCCGTGGCGGCTGCAGTCGCAGCTCAATCTCCCGCGGCGGCCCCGCAGGCCGACGTTGCGCCGAGCCAGCAGGTCCGCCCGACCGCCGCCGCGGCTCACAGCACCAGCGCATCCGCGATGCCCAGGCCTGCCTACGAGCCGTCGCTGGGATCGACGCTCCTGTCGAACGGCCTTCTGCAGCGGCCACAGGCGCCCGCCAATGACTTGCTGGCGCCGATCCGTCGCATGACCCAGCCTGAGAAGATCGCATTCTTCTCGTAGGGCGAGAGCGTCTCGGCCACCTCCTATCGAACCTCGATCACTGAGCACCGAAAGGTGACGCGTTGATAGGTGACGCGGATCACGTACGCTGCTGCGTGATCTGCGTAGCCTGATCCTCAAGCCATTCGCTTGGCGCATGCTCGAGGAGAACGCCGTGTCCGTTCCGAAATTTCGCGCTGTAACATCCGCCTGGAAATCCCTGCTCATGTCCGCGCTGCTGGGCCTGATGGCCTGGGTCGGCCCGGACTCGGCATTCGCCGCCGGCAGTGAGATCGACAACCTTCACACGCCACCGCGCGCGCTGGCAGCTCCCTCACCTGCAAAGGAGAGCAACACGCCCGCCGCGATCCCTCAAGGAGCCGAGCCACGCGTCGCGCTCGTGATCGGCAATGCGAGCTATCAGAACGCGCCGCCGCTGGAGAATCCGGACAACGACGCCCATGCTGTCGCCAAGCTGTTGAACTCGGCCGGCTTCGAGGTGATCACGGCGACCGACCTGACGCAGAACGAGATGCTCAAGGTCGTCCAGGATTTTTCGACCCGGGTGGCAGCAAACGGCCCGAACACCGTGGCAATGGTCTACTACGCCGGCCACGGGGTTCAGCTCGCGGGCGAGAACTATCTGATCCCGATCGATGCCCGTATCTCAGCGCCCTCCGACCTGACGACGGGGACGATCCGTCTGGTGGACCTGATGGCAACGCTCGACGCCATCCCGAGCCGCATGCGGATCGTCGTGCTGGACGCCTGCCGCAACAATCCATTCCCTGCCATCAACGATGCCGGACGCGGACTTGCCATCGTCGACGCACCGAACGGCTCCATCCTCGGATATTCGACCTCGCCTGGCGAGGAGGCGCTCGACGGGCGTGGCGAGCACAGCCCGTACGCGCAGGCGTTCCTGAACCTGGCGCGGCAGCCGAACCTGCCGATCGAGCAATTGTTCAAGCGCATTCGCCTGCAGGTGAACCAGAGCACCGATGGTCGACAGACGCCGTGGGAAAGCTCGTCGTTGACCAGTGATTTCACCTTCTTCGGCGAATCCCTGGTTGCCGCAGCGCGCGCGCCGGAGAACGCGCCGGTGGTGCAGATGGCCGCCGACCTGCCGAGCCGTTCCGTGCGGCAGGCCTATGACTACGTGCTGTCGGAGAACCGTCCGCAGTATTATCGCGAGTTCATCGAGATGTACCCACGCGATCCGCTCGCCGACCGCATCCGCGCACTGCTCGCCGGCCTCGTGCAGGCCGCGGCGTGGCACCAGGCCGTGCTGGCGAATTCGCCGGCCGCCTATCAGAGCTTCCGTGAATCCTATGCCGACAGCCCATATGCGCCGGTCGCGCTGCGGCTGCAGGGACAGCCTCGGCCCATCCCCGTGCTGCAACCGAGCCGTCTCATCATGCCACCGCAACTGGCACCGATCGCGCGGCCGTTCAATCCCGGCGCCCAGATCCAGAGCCATCCAGGCCTGCAACCGAAGCTGCCGGTCACCACCGTGCCGCCGCGCGGACCGATGCCGCCAACGGTGGTCACGAAAGGCAATGCCATCAACAACGCGGGTCCCAACAAGGTCGTCGATCCCAGGCCAATCGCTCAGACCAGGTTGCGCGACAGGATCATGCCGCCGGCAAATCCGCCCGTCGCCGCGAAGATCCAGCGCGATCCACTGAAGCGCAGTCCTGGGCGGCCATTCGACACCCGCGAGGTCCGGCGTCCCTTCCCCGGCAATTCCGGTCCGTTCAAGCCGAACATCAACGCGTCGCGTCCGTCGATAGCGCGTGGCCAAGGAGGGATGCAGGGCGGCCCGACGCGGGGCACGCCGCACGTCGCGCAGTCCGGACTGCGGATCGGCGGTGGGGGATCTGCAAAAGGCGGCCTCAGCTTTCACTGAGGCTTGATCGTCAGGCGATCAGCCTGGCGTAGAGCTCAGCATCGACATTGCCGCCGGACAAAACGATCACCACCGTCTTGCCCGCCACATCCAGCCGGCCGGCCAGCAATGCCGCAAGCCCGACCGAACCACCGGGCTCGACGACGAGCTTCAGCTCCCGGAAGGCAAAGCCGACCGCGCGCCCCACCTCCTCATCCGAGGCCTCGACCGCAGCCGATAGCAGTTGGCTGTTGATCGCGAAGGTGATCTCGCCCGGAATCGCCGCCATCAGCGCGTCGCAGATGGTGCGCCCCTTCGCATCATGGGCCTCGCGGTGGCCGGCCCGCAGCGAGCGCGCATGGTCATCAAAGCCCTTGGGCTCAGCCACGACCATCTGGGTGCTGGGAAAGCGCGCCTTGACCGCGGTCGAGACGCCGGCAAGCAGTCCACCGCCCGAAGCCGGGACGATCACCAGATCCGGCGACAGGCGGAGCGTCGCGAGGTCCTCGGCGATCTCGCGGCCGACGGTGCCCTGCCCTGCGATGACGTGGGGATCGTCATAGGGCGGCACCACCGTCGAGCCGCGCTTTGCTGCGATGTCGCGCGCGATCGCTTCGCGGTCCTCGCGATCGCGATCATAGAGCACGACCTCGGCACCGAACGCCTTGGTGCGCTCGCGCTTGGCCGCCGGCGCATCCGAGGGCATCACGATCGTGGCGTCCATGCCCAGCAATGTGGCGGCATGGGCGACGCCCTGCGCATGATTGCCGGAGGAGAATGCGACGACGCCGTTGCCGCGCGCTGCCTGCGGGATCGACGCCAGTTTGTTGTAGGCGCCGCGGAACTTGAACGAGCCGGTCCGCTGCAGCACCTCCGGCTTCACGAAGACGTTCGCCTTGAACTGCTCGCTCAGCACGGGAGCCGGCAGCAGCGGAGTCCGCACGGCCACGGGCGCGAGGACGCGTGCCGCCTCATCGATGTCGGCGGCGGTCACGGGCAGGATCGGGGAATGAGCTGTCATGCCCCTATTTTACCGCGCCCGATTGCCGAGAGGCAAGGGAGCCGGTGTCAGGCGGCGCGAGCGGCCAGTTGGGGAACCGGCGCGCGCTGCCGCAGCGGATCGGTCCAGGTGAGGATCTCGAAGCGGCCGTCCTCGTGCTCGACCAGCACCGTGCAGCTCTCGACCCAGTCGCCGCAATTCATGTAGCGAATGTCGTCCTGATCGCGGATGACAGCGCAATGGATGTGGCCGCAGATCACGCCGTCAGCGCCATGCCTTCGCGCCTCGGAGGCCAGCGCCGTCTCGAACGCGCCGATGTAGTTCACCGCGTTCTTGACCTTCTGCTTGGCCCATTGCGACAGCGACCAATAGGGAACGCCGAACATGCGACGGAAGAAGTTGACCAGACGATTCATCTGGATCGCGAAGTCATAGGCCTTGTCGCCGAGATGGGCGAGCCAGCGCGCGTTCTGCACGACCAGATCAAAGATGTCGCCGTGGATCACCAGATAGCGTTTGCCGTCAGCGCCGGTGTGGACGATGTTCTCGACGACATCGATGCCGCCGAAATGCGTGCCGTAATAACCGCGCAGGAACTCGTCGTGATTGCCGGGGACATAGACGATCTTGGCGCCCTTGCGCGCCTTGCGCAGCATCTTCTGCACCAGGTCGTTATGCGACTGCGGCCAATGCCAGCTCGATTTGAGCGCCCAGCCGTCGATGATGTCGCCGACCAGATAGATCGTATCTGCATCATGGTGGCGCAGGAAATCGACGAGGAGATTGGCCTGCGAGCCGCGGGCTCCGAGATGTACGTCCGAGATGAACAACGTCCGAAAGCGCCGAGCCGGGCTTTCTTCACCAGCAGTCTCAAGTCCCATGCGCGCCCACCTAACAGTCCCTGATGACACCGCGATGACGAAACGCCGCACCAGCAGAACCCATCCTGCCGGACCGCTACCGGACACCGCTCGTTCGACGACTCGCGACGTCCTTCGTCACTGCCCCGCGATACCAGCGGGGTGCGACAATCAGGCGACAGGCGGGCGGCGCGAACAGGGAAAATCAGCCTCCTATCTCGGCACGGTGACGACGCGCAGATTGTTGGTGGTGCCGGCCCGCGCGAACGGGATGCCGGCGACGACGACGAGCAGGTCGCCGGCTTCAGCGAACTCCTCCTGCACGGCGAAGAAGGTCGCGCGCTCGACCATCTCCTCGTAGCTCTGCACGTCCTGCGACAGCACGCTGTGCGCGCCCCACAGCAGGCACATGCGCCGCGAGGTGTCCTCGTTCGGCGTGATCGCCAGAATCGGCAGGCTCGGCCGCTTGCGCGCAACGCGCGAGGCCGAGGTTCCGCTCGACGTATAGGCCACGATCGCCCTGGCGTGGATCGCCGAGGCGAGATCGGCCGCCGCGGTTGCCACCGCATGCGGCGGCGTCTGCTCCTCGCCCGGCTGCGTCGCCTCGACGATCGAGCGATACATCTTGTGGCCTTCGGTGGCCTTGATGATGCTGTCCATCATCGCCACCGCCTCGCGCGGGTATCGGCCGCTGGCAGACTCCGCCGACAGCATCACCGCGTCGGCGCCGTCATAGATCGCAGTGGCGACGTCCGAGACCTCGGCGCGCGTCGGCGTCGGCGTCGCCACCATCGAATCCAGCATCTGCGTCGCGACGATCACCGGCTTCACGGCGAGCCGGCAGGCACGCACCAGCTCCTTCTGCTTGCCCGGCACGTCCTCGTTGGGAATCTCGACGCCGAGATCGCCGCGCGCGACCATGATCGCGTCCGACAACTGGATGATGTCGTCGATCCGCTCCAGCGCCGCCGGCTTCTCGATCTTGGACATGATGCCGGCGCGGCCGTTGATGAGGCCCCTCGCCTCAAGCACGTCCGACGGCTTCTGCACGAACGACAGCGCTACCCAGTCGACGCCGAGCTCGAGCCCGAAGGCGAGATCGGAGCGGTCCTTGGCCGTCAGCGGCGACAGCTCCAGAATGGTGCCCGGCAGATTGACGCCCTTGTGATTGGATATCGCGCCGCTGACGATCACCTTGGCCTCGATCCAGTCGTCGCCGAGGCCGGTGACGCGGACGCGGACGCGGCCGTCATCGATCAGAAGATCGTGACCGGGCGAGACCGCCGCAAAGATTTCCGGATGCGGCAACGGAATCGATGTCTTGTCGCCCTCGGTGCCGTTGAGGACAAATCGAATCGTCTCGCCGACTTCGACCTGGATCTTCTTGTCGCGCAGAGTGCCGACGCGAATCTTAGGACCCTGCAGATCCATCAATATGCCGATCGGCCGCTGCACTTCCTTCTCGAGCGCGCGGATCGCGGCATGGACCTTGGCGTGATCGGCCTGGGTGCCGTGGCTGAAGTTGAGACGAAAGGTGTCCACACCGGCGAGGAACAGCGCTTTCAGCATCTCCGGAGAATTGCTCGCGGGACCGACAGTCGCAACGATCTTGGCTCGACGGTGACGACGCATGATGGGTCCTTTCTCCTTAAGCCGTGTCTCGCGTCTCTATGACACGCATGTGATTGGCATGCGCGGACGCAGCGGAAGCGCTGATATACGCCCCGCAGCGTCCATTGCAAGCGCGACACGAAACACGCCAAAATTGTGCAAGAGAACAGCACGCCTCAGACGTTGGAGCCGTGGATCGCGTCGATGACGGCGTCGGTCACCTCCCTGGTCGTCGCCTTGCCGCCCACGTCGGGCGTGAGGATGCCGGCTGCACACACCTTCTCCACCGCCGCCATCAGCCGCGCGGCCGCGTCCCGCTCACCGAGATGCTCGAGCATCTGCGCGCCGGTCCAGAATGTTGCGACCGGGTTGGCGATGCCCTTGCCGGTGATGTCGAAGGCCGAGCCGTGGATCGGCTCGAACATCGAGGGGAAGCGCCGCTCCGGATCGATGTTGCCGGTCGGCGCCACGCCGAGGCTGCCGGCCAGCGCGCCGGCGAGATCGGACAGGATGTCGGCATGCAGATTGGTCGCCACGATGGTGTCGAGGCTCTTCGGCTGCAGGGTCATGCGCACGGTCATCGCGTCGACCAGCATCTTGTCCCAGGTCACGTCGGGGAATTCGCGCGCCACTTCGGCGGCGATCTCGTCCCACATCACCATGCCGTGGCGTTGCGCATTCGACTTGGTGACGACGGTGAGCAACTTGCGCGGCCGCGACTGCGCCAGCTTGAACGCGTAGCGCATGATGCGGGTGACGCCGACGCGGGTGAAGACGGCAACCTCCGTGCCGACCTCCTCTGGCAGGCCGCGGTGCGCGCGGCCGCCCATGCCGGCATATTCGCCCTCGGAATTCTCGCGCACGATCACCCAGTCGAGATCGCCGACGCCGACATTGCGCAAGGGCGAGGCCACACCGGGCAGGATCTTGGTCGGGCGCACATTGGCGTACTGATCAAATCCCTGGCAGATCGGCAGCCGCAGCCCCCACAGCGTGATGTGGTCGGGCACGTCGGGAGCGCCGACCGCGCCGAAATAGATCGCGTCGAACTTCTTCAGCTCGGCGAGGCCGTCGGCCGGCATCATCACGCCGTGCTTCTTGTAGTAGTCCGAGCCCCAGTCGAAGGTCTTGACGTTGAAGCTGATGTCGCCTGAGCGCTTGGCGAGCGCCTCGAGCACACGGACACCTTCGGAGATGACCTCGGGGCCGATGCCGTCGGCGGGAATCGCGGCGATGGAATGGGTGCGCATGAAAGGGCTCCGTGTGATGGGTCAGGATTGCGTGGCCGCAGCGGCCTTTGCACGTTGTGAACGTGACAGCAACAGGGTCAGCACCGCCGATACCACCAGCAGCCCGGCGACGAAATAGAGCCCGCCGTTGAAGCTGCCGGTCTGGTCCTTGATCCAGCCGATCATCGCGGGACCGACGAAGCCGCCGAGATTGCCGATCGAGTTGATGGTCGCGATGCCCGCCGCGGCGGCCGAGCCGGACAGGAACATGGTGGGCATGCTCCACAGCGGCGGCTTCGAGGAGGAGATGCCGACATTGACCAGCGTGAGTGCCGCGAGCACGGCGGCGACGCTGGTCGACAGCCCGGCCAGCCAGAGGCCGACGGCGGCGACGACGCAGGCCAGCACGACGTGCCAGGTGCGCTCGGCGGTGCGGTCGGAATGGCGCGCCCACAGGATCATGACGACCACGGCCACGGTCGGTGGCACCGCGTTGAGGAAGCCGACGGCGAAGGACGACAGGCCGAACTGCTTGATGATCTGCGGCGCCCAGACGCCGAGCGTGTAGAGGCCGGCCGAGGTGCCGAAATAGACCAGCGCGAGCGCGAGCACGCGGATGTCGGCCAACCCGCGCCAGATGCCGTGGCTGGCGGTGGCGGCCTTGCTCGCCAGCTCGGCATTCATCGTGCGCACCAGCCAGTCGCGCTCGTCGTCGGCGAGCCAGCGCGCCTGCTCCGGACGATCGGTCATGTAGGCGAGCACGACGAAGCCGAGTAGCACCGCCGGCAGCGCCTCGATCAGGAACAGCCACTGCCAGCCCTTGAAGCCGAGAATGCCGTCCATCTCCAGCAGCGCGCCGGAAACCGGCGATCCGAGCACGGTCGACAGGGGCGCTGCCGCCATGAACAGCGCGGTGACTGCGGCGCGCTGCCGTGCCGGGAACCAGTAAGACAGATAGAGGATGATGCCGGGAAAGAAGCCGGCCTCCGCCGCGCCGAGCAGGAAGCGCAGCACATAGAAGCTCGTCGGTCCCTGCACGAACGCCATCGCGCCGGAGACGATGCCCCAGGTGATCATGACCCGCGCGATCCAGATGCGGGCGCCGAACTTGTCCAGCGCGAGGTTGGAGGGGACCTCGAACAGGAAATAGCCCCAGAAGAAGATGCCGGCGCCGAAGCCATAGGCCGAGGCTGACAGCCCGATGTCCTTGTTCATGGTCAGCGCTGCGAAGCCGACGTTGACACGGTCGATGAAGGCTACGAAGTAGAGCAGCATGATGAAGGGCACGATGCGCAACGTGATCCTGCGCAGCACGCGCATCTCCAGCTCTCCGGCCATCGTCACCTCCCTGTCCCGTCTTGTCGTTGATCTGACAAGCGTAGGCGGCGAACCAGGCCGGCTTCAATACTCGCATCATTATACAAAAAAATGATATAATTCGACCCATCGCCTCATCAGGACTCCGCCATGGAATTGCACCAGCTCCGCTGCTTCGTGGCCGCCGCCGAGGAACTGCATTTCGGCAAGGCGGCGCAGCGGCTGCAGATGCTGCCCTCGGCGCTCGGACGCCAGATCAAGCTGCTGGAGGAGGATCTCGCGACGCCGCTGTTCGCTCGCACCACGCGCGCGGTGTCGCTGACCGAGCACGGCACGACCTTGCTGCGCGACGCCCGGGCGATCCTGGCCCGCGTCGAGGCGGTCGAAACCGGCTTCCGCCGCCGCGCGCGCGGCACCGGAGCGCAGCGACTGCGCGTCGGGGCCATCGACAGCGCAGCCGCCGGCCTGCTGCCGCAGCTGCTGCATGATTTTCGTGACAGGCATCCGGGGATCGCGGTGCAGATCATGGAGGAGAAGACGATCCGGCTGCTGCCGAAGATCCTCTCCGGCGCACTCGACCTCGCTTTCGTCAGGCCGCCCGAGCGCGCCGACCCGCGGCTCGAATTCCGCGCCCTGCTCAGCGAGAGCGCCGTGGTGGCGCTGCCGCAGCGGCATCGGCTGGCGTCGCGCGCCTCGGTCTCGCTGGCCGACATTGCGGACCAGCCGCTGATCGTGCCGGACAGGAGATCGCGGCCGCACAGCCACGACCTCACCATGAAGCTGTTCGCCCAGGCCGGGCTGTCGCCCGACGTGGCGCAGGTCGCCGACGAGAAGCAGACCATCGTCCATCTCGTCGGCGCGCGGCTCGGCATCGCCATCGTGCCGCGCTGGACCGCACGGCTGGCGGTGTCCGGCGTGCGCTTCGTGCCGCTGCGCCTGAAGCGCGGCAGCAGCGCCGGACGCCTGCCGCTGGCCGCGGCCTGGCTGCGCGGCTCGCGCGATCCGGCGCGCGAGGCCATGCTCGGCGTGCTCGATGTGCGGCTCGGGAAATATGCGCGCGGCGCTTGAACTGCGGCGATCCGCGGAGAGCAGACGATGCCGCGACATCTCGGCCTCATGGTTCGAGACGCGCGCCAAGCGGCGCGCTCCTCACCATGAGGGTTGAGCCTTTTCGCCGAGAGGGTTGCAGAAAGGAATGGAGCTTGGGCCACGCTCACACCCCTCGTTCCGCAACGACAGCCCTCGTCCTGAGGAGCGCGCCGCTTGGCGCGCGTCTCGAAGGACGGGCGGCACGCGTGGTTGCCCCACTTCTTGCTCAACTGCGATTTCCCCCTACCCCGGCAGCGGCGCCTCCGCGATGTCGAGCAGCGCGCCCAGTCCGTGGCGCAGGCTGCGCATCGGCTGCTGCTCCGAGGACAGGCCGAGCGCCAGCAGCGAGCGGCCCGTGACCTCGTAGACATGGCCGAACGGCAGCGACTGGAGCTGGGCGTCCGGCTGGTTGGTGTCGAGCAGCGCGAGCCAATTGTGCCCCTCCGGAACCGAGGGCAGCGTGAAGTTCACGACGTCGAAATGCGCATTGTAGATCAGCAGCAGCGTCGCGTCCGAGCCGCGGCGCTTGACGCCGGTCTCCTGGGCGCGGCCGTCGAGCAGCATGCCGAAGCAGCGCGCGTTGTCGTCGGTCCACTGCTCGGTCGCCATCTCCTCGCCCGACGGATCGAGCCACGTCACATCCTTGACGCCGAGGTCCTCATTGTGCGAGCCGATCAGGAAGCGGCTGCGATACAGGATCGGAAACGCCTTGCGCATCGCGATCAGCTTGCGCGTGAACTCGCGCAACGCCCGCCCCTGCGGCGCGATGCCCATCCAGTCGAGCCAGGTGATCTCGTTGTCCTGGGCATAGGCGTTGTTGCTGCCGCCCTGCGAGTGGCCGAACTCGTCGCCGGCGAGCAGCATCGGCGTGCCGTGCGACAGCAGCATCGTCGCCAGCAGGTTGCGCTTCTGGCGCTCGCGCAACGCCGTGATCTCGGGGTCGTCGGTCGGCCCTTCGACGCCGCAATTCCAGGAATGATTGTTGCTGTGGCCGTCGCGATTGTCCTCGCCATTCGCCTCATTGTGCTTGTCGTTGTAGGAGACGAGGTCGTTGAGGTTGAAGCCGTCATGGGCGGTGATGAAGTTCACGCTCGCCCACGGACGACGGCCGCGCTTGTTGAACAGATCGCCTGAGCCCGAGATGCGCTTGGCGAAATCGGCGAGCGTCCCGGGATCGCCCTTCCAGAACGCGCGCGCGGTATCGCGGAACTTGTCGTTCCACTCCGCCCAGCCCGGTGGAAACTGGCCGACCTGATAGCCGCCGGGACCGATGTCCCAGGGCTCCGCGATCAGCTTCACGCTGTTCAGCACCGGATCCTGGCGGCAGGCGTCGAGGAAGCTGCCGCCTTCATCGAAGCCATAGGGCTCGCGCGCCAGAATGGTGGCGAGGTCGAACCGGAAGCCGTCGACGCGCATCTCGGTCGCCCAGTAGCGCAGCGAGTCGGCGACGAGCTGCAGCACGCGCTGATGCGACAGGTTCACCGTGTTGCCGGTGCCGGTGTCGTTGATGTAGTAGCGCCTCTGGTCCGGCAGCAGGCGGTAGTAGCTGGCATTGTCGATGCCCTTGAACGACAGCGTCGGTCCGAGCTCGTTGCCCTCCGCGGTGTGGTTATAGACCACGTCGAGGATCACCTCGATGCCATTGGCGTGGAACTGGTTGACCATGGTCTTGAATTCGGTCGCGAACGGCGTCTTCAGATAGCGTGGCTCCGGCGCAAAGAAGCCGATCGAGTTGTAGCCCCAGTAGTTGCGGAGCCCCTTCTCGACCAGATAGCTGTCGTCGATGAAGGCGTGGATCGGGAGCAGCTCCGCCGAGGTGATGCCGAGCGATCGCAGATAGGCCGGGATGTCCTGGTGCGCGAGCCCGGCAAAGGTGCCGCGATCGGCCTCCGGCACCAGCGGATGCAACTTGGTGAAGCCCTTGACGTGCATCTCGTAGAAGATGGTCCGTTCCCACGGAATCTCGGGCTTGCGCGAGGTGCCCCAGGTGTAGGCGGGATCGATGACCCGGCATTTCAGCATCAGCGGCGCACTGTCGCGATCGTCGAACGACAGATCCTTGTCGGCGTGATCGAGCTGATAGCCGAACAGCTCCGGCCCCCACCGCAGGTTTCCGACCAGTTGCCTGGCGTAGGGATCGATCACGAGCTTGTTCGGATTGAAGCGATGGCCGGCATCGGGCTCATAGGGTCCGTGCACGCGATAGCCGTAGACCGTCCCGGGACGGGCCGTCGGCAGGTAGCCGTGCCAGACCTCGTCAGTGTATTCAGGAAGCTCGATGCGCTCGAGCTCGGTCTCGCCGGTCTCGTCGAACAGGCACAGCTCGATCTTGGTCGCATGGGCGGAAAAGATCGCAAAGTTGACGCCGAGCCCGTCCCAGGTCGCGCCGAGCGGAAACGGACGGCCTTCGCTGATCCTGGTCTTGCGCAGATTGAACGCCGCCTGCGTCAAAGCGTCACCGAGGTCGGTGCGTTGGTCCATCCTTTGCCCCCTTCGTCCGATTCCCCAGATCGATTGCCGGGGGTCTCGATGATTAGCGTCGATTGCTAGGTTGCCGCTGGCGTCTCGTCCGGCACGATCACTTCCGCCTTGGTCTCGGTCACCGTCACCGACGCGATCACAGCTCCTTCCGGCGCTGCCTTCGCGGCTCGCTGCTGCGCGACTTCCTTGGTGATGGCAGCGATGGAGTTGCCGATGCGTTCGACCATCTCGGACAATTCCCCGGGCGACATCTTCAGCCGCTTGGTCACCACGCGGACCTGGGCCTGATCGGTCATGTCGAGCTTGTTGCGGGACGGCTGAATCTTCGGACGGCGCATCGGGAGTCCTCCTGCATGCCAGCTAACCTTGAGTGCGGAATTTGGTTCCCGCGCTCCCTCCCCCTGGGCATCGCCATGAAGACGTGCGTCACTGCTCTCGCGGCGCCAGGCGCCCGAGTGATGTCAACGGTGTTGCCCCCCGATCAGGCAGAGGGCGCAGGGAATGCCGGGAGCTGGCCGCCCCCATGGCCCGCCTGCAGAAAAAAAGCAGGCGGCAGTCACCACAGGTTCAGCCGAGACATCCCGGCATTCCCCGCGCGATGGTTTTCACGCTTACTTCGCGATCTCCTCGGTGTACCGGCTTGTTAGTTGTGGTCTTCCAGGAGGTTGTCCATCCGGTCTGAACCGAGGAAGCTGAGGTTGCGAAGCTTCAGTGTTCCAAGGAGAGACCAGATGGACGTCCACAAGAATGCGCCTATGACACCGAAAGGTCGAGAGGCGATGGTGCGGAGTGTCGTTGAGGGTGGGCTGAGCTATGCTGAAGCTGCTTACCAGTACAATACGACGCCGAAGACCGTAGCCAAATGGGTGAAGCGGTTCCGCGAGGAAGGTGTCGAGGGATTGCTCGATCGCTCCTCCAGACCGCACTCATCGCCAGGCCAAACCACTGCTGCCACATGTACCGCTATCGAGGCTTTGCGCCGTCAGCGCCACACGGGCAAGCAGATTGCGGCTGAGGTTAAGGTGTCGCCGGCCACGGTCAGCCGCGTTCTGCGACGACTGGGGTTGAACCGAATCCGTGATCTGGAGCCGATCGAACCCGTGCGTCGCTATGAGCACGCTGCGCCGGGCGAGATGATCCATATCGATATCAAAAAGCTCGGCCGTTTCGCGCAAAGCGGCCATCGCGTCACCGGCAATCGGAACGGCTATAGTCATTGTCGCGGACTTGGCTGGGAGTACATGCATGTCTGCATCGATGACCACTCCCGTGTCGCCTTTTCACAGCTCAAGCCTGATCAGACCGCCGAGAGTGCTGTTGCGTTTCTCAAGGCCGCTGTCGCTCACTACAAGAGCTTGGGCGTTACCGTCACCCGCGTCATGACCGACAACGGTGGCTGCTATATCGGCTTCGATTTCGATAAGGCCTGCCGCGATATTGGTCTCAAGCATATCCGCACCAAGCCCTACACGCCCAGAACCAATGGCAAGGCTGAGCGCTTTATCCAGACAGCGCTCCGGGAGTGGGCCTATGCACACACCTATCCCACTTCCGATCAGCGCGCCGCGCAACTGCCCATCTGGCTGCACCAGTATAATTGGCACCGGCCTCACGGCGGCATAAACTCCCAGCCGCCTATCAGCAGACTCGGTTTAACCGAGGACAACCTCCTGAGGCTCCACAGCTAGCCACCGTCGCCCTCGGGATCATCGCCCGAAGACTTGGCGCCAGCATCGGGGCGCCAGGACCACGCGACTTCGCGTCCGCAAGCTGCCGTTCGTCCGCGCGAGTCGCCCCACGCTGCGGCATCCTACAGCCACCGCATCCCGCGCCCAACGTTCCGTGACGATCGCGAAGCGCCCCTCTCGAGGAGCACGGGATGGAGACAATCAAGCACGATTTCCGAAAAATGGCAACATATTTATTTTTATCAGAAATACGGGCTGATTCCGATCAGCCCGAGCAAGCATCGGACGGCGCGTGCCTGCTCCGTTGACGATTGGGGTGTTGTCAGATCGCAATCGGCGCCTACCGGGGAGGCCGACGGCGGCTTGGCTCAGACGGGCGTTGTGCATAGGGGTTCGGCAAGCACATGGCCGACATGCCCGCAGCCCCCGCTCTACACGCCTCCCACGACCTGTACTGGCACGAGATTGTGCTGGAACCGCCCCACTCCCATATCTGGAGGCACACCGGATCAATGCCATCGAACCGTTGAGCTGCGGCCGGAGCGGTTGCAAGCACTGTGATCGAAGTCATGAGGAGAAGCGCGCGCATCATCACACATCATGGCACGAGGCTGACCAATCCGAAAGGGTCTGCCGGCGCGGCGATCTCGAACTCGGGCAAAGCCCTTTGCCGCAGACGACGCTGCCGTAGGCTGGGCAAAGCGACACCAAAGGCGGCGCGTGCCCACCATCGGCGGCGCTGGGTGCGGGCGGTGGGCACGGCGCGCGCGAAAGCTCGCCCGACAAGGCCTCACCCCCCGGCGCGCCTTTGCCCACCCTACGGTCCCTCGTCAATCATGACCGGCCCGGTGACCTTCTTCCGAATGGCCTCGACCGCAATCCTGTCCCGCCCTACCCGAACAGATGCGCCAGCCAGAATGCCGCGCCGGCGGCGAGGCCGCCGACCAGCGCAGTCTGCAGCGCCGACTTGATCTTGTTGACGCCGGTGAAGTGGCCCTTGATGGCGCCGAAGATCAAGAGCGCGATGCCGGTTGCGACCACGGAGATCCGGAGTGCGGACGAGATGTCAGGCGCCAGCATGTAGGGGATCAGCGGGATCAGGCCGCCGATCACGTAGGAGCCGCCGATGGTCACGGCGCTGACCGGCGCGCGCTTCGGATCCGGGCGTTCGAGACCGAGCTCGAAGCGCATCATGAAGTCGACCCAGCGCTTGCGATCGGACGCGATGGCGTCGACCACGGTGGTCAAGGCCTGGCCTTCGAGACCATAGCCGCGGAAGATCGCCGCAACCTCCTCGACCTCGCGGCCGCGAAGGTGCTCGATCTCGTCGTGCTCCCGCTTCTCCTCGGCGGCATAATGCTCGGCGTCGGAGCGGGCGGCGAGATAACCGCCGAGCCCCATCGCGATCGCGCCGGCGACGACCTCGGCAAGGCCGGCGGTGACGATCACGTCGGTCTTGGCGACCGCAGCCGAGAGACCGGCGGCGAGCGCGAACGGCACGGTGAGCCCGTCGGCCATGCCGATCACGACGTCGCGGACGACTTCCGACGCGGTGAAGTGCTTTTCGATGTGCGGCGTTGCCGGCATGACGGCCTCCGATGGCGTGATCGACGGAGGCCTCTTAGCAGGCCCGGATGACAGGACCGATCACCGCAGTCCCGGCACCATCCGCCGCAGGGTGCGATCGTGCAGCCAGTAATGATGCAGCAGCGCCGCACCGGCGTGCAGGCCGATCAGGATCATCAGGCCATTGGCCAGCGCCTCGTGCATCTCCTTCATGTCGTGGGCGAAGCCGCGGTCGCCGACCCAGGGTGAGGCGATCTCGAACAGGCCGAACACCGGCAAGCCGTAGCCGCGGGCAAACTGGGTGACGATGCCGAGGACCGGAATGGCGAACATGATGCCGTAGATCAGCAGATGCGTGATCTCGCCGACGTGAACGGTCCACGCGCCGAATTTGGTCGCTTCAGGCGCCGGCGGCGGATCGGCCAGGCGCCAGGCCAGGCGCGCGAGCGCAAAGCCCAGCATCGACAGCCCGAGCGAGACGTGCATGAACAGGCCCGTGTCATGAGAGCCGCGTGGCAGCATGTCGCCGAGATGGCCCGAGATCCAGGCCGCCGGCACCAGCACGGCGACGATCCAGTGCAGCCCGATCGCGACGGACCCATACGCCTTGGCGGAATTTCGAATACGCATGATCAGCTTCCTTCGACCATTGGGCACCCCCGCGGTGGCAAGCCGCGTGGGGCGTCATGACCTGAGGCAATAGCTGACCGGGGGCGTCGCGCCGCTGACGCGGGATGTCAGCCTGCTGTCAGAATGGACGGCGCCGGGGTCGCCTGGGACATCGCGGGCTGCGGCCAGCGGAGCGCCGAGACGATGGCCGGCGCGATCGTGATCCTGGCGCCGCCCAGCTCGGAACGGCCGATCTGCAGCCGCCAGCCATAGGCTTCGAGCACGTCCTGCACGATCGCGAGCCCCAGCCCGCTGCCCGGCCCCTGCTCGTCGAGGCGGCCGCCGCGCTCGAGCACGCGGCCGATCTTCGCGTCCGGAATGCCCGGACCGTCATCCTCGACGATGACGATCAGAGGGGTCGCACTGGCGACGATGCGAACCGTGCTCGCCGCATGACGCGCGGCGTTCTCCAGCAGATTGCCGAGCACCTCGGCGAGATCCGTCCGATCCATGGCGACGCTCAGGCCCGGGGGCACCTCGCCATCGAAGCTGACATGGGCGGCCGCCGGCGTGCGGCCGAGCGTCCCGAGCAGCGCATTCACCAAAGGCGCGAGCTCGGTCGCGGCCTCCGGCCCGCCGCGGGCCTTACCGCGCAGCCGCGCCAGCGCCAGCTCGCGATCAACCTGCCGGCTCATCGCCTCGGCGACATCCTCGACGTTGCGCGCCAGCTCGAGCTGGCCGAGCTCCCTCAAGCGCGCGGCGTCGGCCGTGAGGGCGGCGAGCGGCGTCTTGAAGCCGTGAGCGAGATCGGCCGCACGGCTGCGCGAGCGCATGATCTCGCGCTGCTGCGCATCGAGCAACGCGTTGACCTCCTCGACCAGCGGCGCCACCTCGGTCGGCACGTCCACGGGGAGATGCTGGCGCCGACCGCTGCGGATCTCGGCGACGCCACGGCGCAGCACGCCGAGCGGACGCAGGCCGAGAGTGACCTGAACCGACGTGCCGACGGCGAGGATGACGGCCAGCACGGCGAGCGCGATCGACAGATCCTTGGCGAAGGTCAGCACCGCGCTGGTGGCACCGTCGAGGCCGTAGGCCACGGCCGCGCGCACGCGGATCTGGCTTTCCGGATTCATCAGGATGCCGCGCTCGGCCACCAGCACGTGTTCGCCATCCGGCCCGGCGAGCTCATGCTGATGCACGTCGCTCGGTCCAGGCTCGTCGATCGGCAGCGGCAGGATGGTGTCCCACAGCGAGCGCGAGCGCAGCAACTGGCCATGATCGTCCGAGATCTGCCAGTACAGCCCCGACAGCGGCACCACGAAGCGCGGATCGGCCGGCGGCCGCGCGACCACGATGCGCCCTTCCGCATCGACCTCGAGGCCGTTCAGCAATTGGCGCAGGTGAATGTCGAGATCGGAGGCGAGCGTCCGCGCGACGTGGCGCTTGAACAGCACGACCATGCCGAAGCCGGCGACGCCGAGCGCGACCAGCAGCGCGATGGTGCCCGCCGCCACCAGCCGCAGCCGCAGCGAGCCGAGCCTCATTCCGCCGTCTCCGGGATCATGTAGCCAAAGCCGCGGCGGGTCTCGATGATGTCGGCGCCGAGCTTCTTGCGGACGCGCCGGATCAGCACCTCGAGCGCGTTGGAGTCGTGCTCGTGGCCGAGGCCGTAGACGTTCTCCTCCAGCTCATGCTGCGGCACGACGCGGCCGCTCTGCCGCAGCAGATAGGCGATCAGCCGGTATTCGAGCTGCGACAGCGTCACCGGCACGCCGGACAGGCTGACCTTCATCTGGCGCTCGTCGAGCGTCAGGTCGCCGGACGAGAGCACCGGCGCCGCACGGCCGGCGGACCGCCGCACGATCGCGCGCAATCGCGCCAGCAGCTCCTCGTTGCGAAACGGCTTCGGCAGATAGTCGTCGGCGCCGGCATCGATGCCGTCGACCCGCTCCGCCCAGCTCGCGCGCGCCGTCAGGATCAGCACCGGCATGTGTCGCCCCGCGCCGCGCCAGCGCTTCAGCACCGACAGGCCGTCCATGCCGGGGAGGCCGAGATCGAGGATCACGGCGCCATAATCCTCGGTGTCGCCGAGAAACCAGGCCTGCTCGCCGTTGTCGGACGTTTCGACCAGATAGCCCGCCGCCTGCAGCGTCCGCACCAGGTCGGACGCCAGCCGCGGATCATCCTCGACCAGCAGCACACGCATCTACTTTTCCTCGATCCGTTCGATCTCGCCGCTGCGCGCATCGACATAGACCTCACGCACGCGGCCATCGCGGCCGATCACCCGAAACTCATAGCGCCAGCGGCCACGCAGGCGCTCGACATCGATCCCCATCACGTCGCCGGCGACCCGGCCACGCAATCTCGGCAGGATCTGCGACAGCGGCAAGACGTCGCCCGCCTCCACGGCATGACGCATGGCATCACGGCGCTCACGATCATCCTCGCGCGCCACCGTCGCCGCGGACGCAGCCGTCGAGATCAGCATCGCAGATGCCGTGATGCGCATGAACCGTCCAATTTGAGGCAAATGCATGATCCTTCCGGGGCCTGACGCCGTCATCTTCAGAGATCGTCGTCATTCGTTGCGCTCTCGCCACTGGTTCGAATTGCGGGGCACGAATTGCGGAGCATTCGCAAATGCTAACGAGGTGGTGCGGATGATAGTTTGAACTTCCGATGTCGGAATTGCGCATCAGACAGATGCGGGGGTGGAAACTCGCACAGGATCGGCATCCTGCCCGAGGCAAGCTGACTCCCCGCTGACACGACCCGACAGGATGCCGTCAGTCTCGTTGCAACATGATCGCTTCAGGACGGAGCGAGCCGGGGGCGGTGAGTTCGGAGACGAGCATGCGTAAGACGATGACATTGGCAGCCGTGCTGGCGGGGCTGGGCGGCATCTTGGCCATGTCACAAGCCAGCCGGGAGACGGCGCCCACGCTGGTGCCGGTGGCCCGTGCCGTGGACGGCGGTCTTGAAGCTGGTCTTGGAGCTGGTCTTGGGGCCTACCCGCATCTTGCGGCGCTGCATGCGCGGGCCGAAAGCCCGCCGCTGAGCTACGAGCCGGCCCGCCGCGAGCGCGAAGGCGACGACGACGATCAGGACGAGCCGCGGCGGTGAGGCGAACCGCCCCTGGCGAAGCACCGCGCGGAGCTAGGCCGGCAGTCCCGCTTCGTACCAGCGACGCGTCGCCCTGACGATGCGCACGACCGAGAGCATCACGGGGACTTCGACGAGAACCCCGACGACCGTCGCGAGCGCGGCCCCCGAGTCGAGCCCGAACAGGCTGATGGCGGCGGCAACCGCCAGCTCGAAGAAATTGCTGGCGCCGATCAAGGCGGCCGGAGCCGCGACGCACCAGGCCACGCCGAGCCGGCGGCTGAGCCAATAGGCGATCCCCGCGTTCAGATAGACCTGGATCAGGATCGGCACGGCAAGGATCGCGATGACGACCGGCTGCTTCAGGATCTGCTCGCCCTGGAAGCCGAACAGCAGCACGAGCGTACCGAGCAGCGCCGCGAGGGAGACCGGTTGCAGCACGCGCAAGGTGCGCTCCAATGCCCCGCCCTTCGCCCGCAACAAAGAGCGACGCCAGAGTTGCGAGATGATGACGGGCACAACGATGTAGAGCAGCACCGACAGCAGCAGGGTGGTCCATGGCACCGAGATCGAGGCGACGCCGAGCAGCAGGCCCACCAGCGGCGCGAACAGGAACACCATGATGACGTCGTTGAGCGCGACCTGGCTCAGCGTGTAGTGCGGCTCGCCCTCGCACAGATTCGACCAGACGAACACCATCGCCGTGCACGGCGCCGCGGCCAGCAGGATCAGACCCGCCACGTAGGACGACAACTGGCTTGCGGGGAGCATCGGCGCGAACACATGGCCGATGAAGACGCTGCCGAGCAGAGCCATCGAAAACGGCTTGATGGCCCAGTTCACGACCAGGGTGACACCGATGCCGCGCCAATGCTCCTTCACGTTGCCGAGTGCGGCGAAATCGATCTTCAGCAGCATCGGAATGATCATTAGCCAGATCAGGGCCGCGACCGGCAGATTGACCCGTGCCACCTCCGCCGACGCGACAGCCGCGAACAGCCCCGGCATGAGATGGCCGAGACCGATGCCTGCGACGATGCAGAGCAGGACCCAGACCGTCAGATAGCGCTCGAAGATCGTCATCAGATCAGGCCACGTCGGAGCGGAACGACGTTGCCCCCTCGCCCGTCCCGATCTCGCGCAGCCGCGTGCCGAGCGACATCGAATCGATGCGACCGAGCGGCAGATTGATGAAGGCGTCGATCCTGTTCTTCAGATAGCGGAAGGCGGTCGTGAACGCCGCGAGCTTCTCCAGCTCCGTGCCTTCGGCCGCCGCCGGATCCTCGATGCCCCAATGCGCGGTCATCGGTTGCCCCGGCCAGATCGGACACGCCTCGCCGGCGGCGTTGTCGCAGACGGTGAAGACGAAATCCATCGCCGGCGCGCCGGCGACGGCGAACTCGCTCCAGCTCTTCGAGCGCAGATCGTCGGTCGGATAGTCCATGCGCCTGAGCAGCTCGAGCGCCAACGGATGCACCGCGCCTTTCGGCGTGCTGCCGGCCGAGAAGGCGCGGAAGCGGCCGGCGCCGTCCTTGCGCAGGATCGACTCCGCCAGCACCGAGCGCGCCGAATTTCCGGTGCAGAGGAACAGCACATTGTAGACGCGATCAGACACGATTCTTCTCCTTGCGCTTGGGCGGACAGCAGGGGGTGAGGCTTGCGACGACGGGCGCGCAGACCTCCGGTCGGCCGCCGCAACAGTCCTGCAGCAGAAACAGCGCGACCTTCTGAAATTGCGCGAGGTCGATGCGGTAGACGATCGATCGGCTGTGCCTGATCGAGCTGACGAGGCCGGCGCGCGCCAGCACGGACAGATGCGCCGACAGCGTGTTCTGCGGCACCTCCAGCAGACGTGCGAGCTCGCCGGCCGGCAGACCGTCGGGCTCGTGCTGCACCAGGGTGCGAAAGGCCTGCCAGGCGCGTCGGTTGCGCCAGCGCCGCCAAGGCCAGAACGGCTTGTTCGTTTTCCATATATCCAGAATTCTCGATATAAAGAGTCGGCGTCAAGGCCGACGAGCTCGAATGGTCGTTGCCGACGAACGGAGACGACGCGCCCGAAGGCTCATCGCAAGCGCAGGCGGGTGCCGTCGACGATGAGCTCGCCGTCCCGTTCCATGCGTGCCAGGGCGCGATAGAGCGCCTCGTGGGTGACGCCGAGCTCGGCGGCCCAATCCTTCTTTGACCGGCCGAGCTCGACCTCGCCGCCCTCCCCTTCGGTCTCGATGAAGTGGACGATCCGCTCGCGGGCGGTCTTCAGGCTGAGCCGCTCCGACTGCGCCCGGACCTTGCGGAGCTCGCGGGCGAGATGATCGCACCATCGGTCCCCGATCTCGGGACGACGCAACGCTTCGGCGAAGGCCTTGCGGTCGATCGCGAGCAGCGCTGAATCCTGCGCCGCGACGGCGTCGCAATGATACGACGCCTGATCGAGGCTGGCCTCGGCGAGAAAGCCCCGCCGCGCACGCTGCAGGATGATGTCGTCGCCGGCGCGCGAGCGGCGCAGCAATCGCACCTCGCCGGTCAGCACGAAGAACATCGCCCGCGGCCGATCACCCCGACAGAACACCGTGCCCTGGCGCGGCACCTGGACGCGCCGGGTCTGCAACCGCGCGGCCGCCGGCAGAGCGGCAAGCAATGGCGACAGCCGTGCAAGGGCGCGCCAGTCGAGCGGCGGGCGCGTGCCCTCGGGCGGGAGATGGATGATCCTCGGCATATGATCAGGATCATATGTGCCGCCGGCTGCGCGGTCTAGGGAAGACGTCACCGCGTTCGCTCAAATGGAGGTCCTCATGCGCCTGCGTCTTGCCGCCATTGTGCTGGCCTTCGTTGCGTCCGCCGGCATCGCCACGGCGCAGCACCACGGCCATCACGACCACGGCAGCCACGGGGCGCTTCCGCCAGACCCGCGCGAGCGGGTGGCGTTTCCGCCCGATCTCGCCGAGCACACCCTCGCCAACATGCGCGACCATTTGCTGGCGCTGCAGCAGATCAACGACGCGCTGGCGGCGGGCGAGCCGGACAAGGCCGGCCAGATCGCTGAGCAACGCCTGGGGATGAGCTCGCTGCGGCTGCACGGTGCCGCTGAGGTCGCCGGGTTCATGCCGCAGGGCATGCAGGAGGCCGGAACGACGATGCACAAGGCGGCGAGCCGGTTCGCCATCGAAGCGCAGAACGCGGGCGTGACCGGAGACCTCAAGCCGGCGCTGAAGGCGCTCGGCGAGACGATGGCCACCTGCGTCGGCTGCCATGCCGGCTACCGGCTGAAATAGCGCGCCGGACAACCGACCACGCGCGGCGCGCGCTCATGGATATTTCCAATATTCTAGAAATATCGTTTGACTCCGGCGGGCCGCATGCCGCATCCTCCACACCATGAAGCTCGATGACGCCGCTGCCCGCCTGGAAGCCCTTGGCAACACCACGCGCCTGAAGATCTACCGCGCGCTGGTGCGCGCCGGGGATGCCGGTCGGCCGGCTGCAGGAGCGGCTGAAGGTCCCCGCGTCCACGCTGTCGCACCACGTCAAGACGCTGGTCGCGGTCGGGCTGATTTCGCAGATGCGCGAGGGCACGACGCTGGTCTGCCATGCCGAATACGACGTGATGCGCTCCCTGCTCGGCTTTCTGGTTTCCGAATGCTGCGTCGAGGAGCGCGACTGCGGCACCGCGAGGCCGGCGGCTTGATGATCTCGCCTATTAATTCGATGCTTCTAGAAGTATAGGAGGAGTAGATGACGGACGCCAAGACGGTCGCGATCATCGGCGCCGGCCACTCGGCGATCGGCACCTTGATCGACCTGGCCGCATTGGCCGCGGACGCGCCGGGCACGCAGGCGATCTGGCTGTTGCGCAGCGACGATCCCGCGAAGGCGTTCGGCGGCGGCAGCGCCGTTGAAGCTGCCGGAGACCGGCGTCTGCACCCGCGGCGGACTGGAGAGCATTGCAGCCCTGCCCGGCTGCTGTGGCGGACCGGCGCCGTCCGGCGTAGACAGTTGCTGTGCCGATGATGCCAAGGCCAAGGAGGCTGGCCGCAGCGGCTGCGGCTGTTCGTGACGTAGAGCCAAGCAGAGGTTTAACGGAATGCAGGCACGACGGCTGGGCGTGGTCATCGCTCTCGGCACCGCCCAGACGCTGGCCTGGGGATCGAGCTACTATCTTCCCGCCATCCTCGCCGACCCGATCGCCAGGGATCTCGGCCTGTCCAACAACTGGTTCTTCGGCGCGTTCTCGGCCTCGCTGATCATCTCCGGCCTGTTGGGTCCGCGCATCGGCCGCCAGATCGACCGCGTCGGCGGCCGCCAGGTGCTGTGCGCCTCCAACATCGTGCTGGCGATCGGGCTGGCGCTGCTCGGCCTGTCGCATTCGCTGTGGGTGATGGCGCTGGCGTGGCTGTGGCTCGGCGTCGGCATGGGGCTCGGCCTCTATGACGCCGCGTTCGGCGCGCTCGGGCGCATCTATGGCAAGGATGCACGCGGCGCGATCACCGGCATCACCCTGATCGCGGGCTTCGCCTCCACCGTCGGCTGGCCGCTGAGCACGCTGGGGCTCGCGACGATCGGCTGGCGCGAGACCTGTTTCGCCTGGGCGATCGCGCATCTCGTCATCGGCCTGCCGCTCAATTTGTCGCTGCCGCGGGCGACCGCGATGGCGCCCGGCGAGATGCCGACGGGCAAGCCCAACATCCCGCTCGACCGCCCGATGGTGCTGATCGCGTTCGCGATGGCGGCGGCCTGGACGGTGACCGCGGCGATGGCGGTGCATCTGCCGCGGCTGATGCAGGCGTTCGGCGCGACGCCGGCGCAGACGCTGTTCGCAGGCATGATGATCGGGCCGGCGCAGGTCGCCGCGCGGGTGTTCGAGGCCGGCTTCCTCAGCCGCTTCCATCCGCTCGCCTCGGCGCGGCTCGCCTGCATCACCCATCCGATCGCCGCCGTGACGATCGGTCTGTTCGGCGGCGGCGCCGCGGCGGCCTTCGCGCTGCTGCACGGCTCCGGCAACGGCATCCTGACAATCGCTCGCGGCACCCTGCCGCTCGCGATCTTCGGCCCCGTCAACTACGCCTACCGGCTCGGCCTGATCGGGGCGCCGTCACGGATCTGCCAGGCCTTCGCGCCGCTGCTGTTCGGCCTGCTGATCGACGGGCTCGGCCGCGGCGTGCTGATCGTGTCGGCGAGCCTCAGCCTGTCGGCGCTCGCCGCCTTGATGCTGCTCCCGGCCGGGCGCGCCGAGGCGGCGGTGCCGCGCAGCACGACCGACAAGGCGGCTTGAGCCGGTAGCACTTCCTTAACCAGCTTTCTGCGCCCACAGCCCAACCTGCCGCTGCGGACGGGCATCCTGGGGCGCATATACGGAAAGTTGAAGGTTGGATTGAAGGATACCCGTGGTCATACGGGGGTGTTCACCACACGATGGCATTGCAGCGCAAACACATGCTTCGTGTCGGAGCGGTGGCCGCCTGCGTCGGGATCTTCCTGGCCGGCGCCGATTTGGCCGTGACCGCGCTGATCGGCAACCAGACCGCGCGGCAGCTCAGCGAGCTCAGCAAGGTGGCGTTGCGCCGTTCCGAGGCCGCGATCGACTCGGCCGGATCGATCCTGAACCGCCTGATCGCGAAAGGACCGATGGATTGCAGCGCCGTCGCGCTACAGGCGCTGCGCCTTCACGTCTATCAAGGCACCATCATCAAGGACATCCGCACCGTCGATCGCGGCGGCGCGGTCGAGTGCGCGGCCTATTCCGAAACGCTCGAATTCGACAATGGCTGGGCGCGGCGCGACGAGATGTTCAAGTCCGCCGACGGCGAGCTGCGGCTGTTCCGCGTCGAGCAGTTCACCGGCGCCGCGTTCGGCGTGATGCGCGACATCGACGCGCAACGGTCGCTGGCGGCGATCCTGCGCATCGACGGCAACCTGCTGGACGTGATGCCGGTCGGCCTGCGCGCCGAGAGCAACGTCACCCTGACCCTGCCCGATGGCGAGCAGGTGGCCGGCTATCAACCCGAGACATTAGCCAAGACGCCGGCGCAGACCGTCGCCTTCACCACCGTGTCCGACCGCTATCCGCTGCAGGCCACGATCCATGTGCGACCGCAGAGCCTGAGCGCGCGCCGCGACCTCGCTTATCTCCTGACGATGCTCGCCGCCGGCACGCTGGGCGGCATGTTCGGCCTGCTGCTGGCGAGCTATCTCAGCCGGCCGGTGGACCCAGTCGCCGAGCTCGACCGCGCGCTCGCGGCCAACGAGTTCAAGCCCTATGTGCAGCCGACCTTCCGACTGAAAACCGGCGACATCGTCGGCTGCGAGATCCTGGCGCGCTGGGAGAAGCCGGACGGCCGGCTGATCCCGCCGATGAGCTTCATCCCGCTCGCCGAGAGCACCGGCCGCATCGAGAAGCTGACCTGGCAGCTTCTCAAGACCGCCTTGCGCGAGCTGCAGCCGGAGATGAAGCAGGACAAACTGTTCAAGCTGTCCGTCAACATCACCCCGCGCCATCTGCTCGGCGACCGCTTCATCGACGATCTGCGTAACACGGTCGCGTCGTCATCGGTCTCCCCCCGCCAGGTCGTGCTCGAGGTCACCGAGCGCGAGGAGCTCGCCGATCTCGCCAAGGCGACTGATGTCGTGAAGGAGCTCAGCGAGCTCGGCTTCCGCGTCGCGCTCGACGACGTCGGCATCGGCCATAGTGGCCTGTCCTATATCCAGCGGCTGGGCGCGCGTATCCTGAAGATCGACAAGTTCTTCGTCGACGCGATCACCCGCGACCAGTCCGCCATCGTGGTGGTGCAGATGCTGGTGGCGCTGGCGCGCGAGCTCGACATGTCCGTGGTCGCCGAGGGCATCGAGCATCAGGAGCAGGTCGACGCGCTGATCGCCTGCGGCGTCGAGGAGGGCCAGGGCTATCTGGTCGCGCCGCCGCTGTCGCTCGGCCGTTTCAAGCAGTTCCTCGACGTGCACCGGGCCTCGGCCGTTCCCGGCCAGGCCGGCAAGCCGGAACTGGCCGCGTGACGGCGAGCCCGCGCGCGTCGGGCACACGCCTCACTGCCTGGTCATCTGTCCGCGGATCTCGCCGCCCGGGTTCGCCTGGGTGTGGACGTTGGCGTACCATTTGCCGGCCAGCAGATCGGCCGCCTGCGCATCGGTGATTACGGCGGAGCCCGTGATCGGCGGCTCCGGGCTCTTGAACGGCAGCACGATGCCGGCGTTCTTGCCGGGCTCGCTGGGCCCGTGGAAATGCGCGCCGATCGGCGGGCCGCTGAGGCCGGAGAAGGTAACCTTCCAGCTCAGCGTCTTGGTTGCGGTGTCGAAGCTCGCTTCGGCCACGCCCGACGCGGCGGACGCGTTCGGCGGCACCTCGTTGGCGGCCTTGAGATCGGACTTTAAGATGACCGTTTCGGCGCGAGCAATCGGCGCGGCCCCGACGCAGGCGACGGCGAGCAACGCCAAATGAACGAATGTCCGTCCCATGGTTTTCCTCCCAAATCGTGTTGTGGAGTCTCAGTGTTCGAGACCCCACGGGCAAGCCGATATTCCGTGGAACGCGTTAACACCCAGGCATGGGCAGCGGCCCTGGCCGCGTTGATTGAACAATCCCGACCCCTGTGCCAAACAGGACGGGAACACAAAGGCCTCGAAAGAAAGCCATGGCGGATCGAATGGTTGCTTCCAGGACGGCGCGCGGCAAGGTGGGGCGGCCTCCGCTCGAACGTGCCGGCGAGGTCGAGGAGCGCATTCTCGACGCGGCAAAGACGGTGTTCCTCGCAAACGGCTTCGAAGGCGCGAGCGTCGACGAGATCGCGCAGACCGCGCGCGCCGGCAAGCCGACCATCTACGCGCGATTTCCCAGCAAGGCCGCGCTGTTCGCGGCCGTCATCGGCCGCCAGGCCGCGCGCAACACGCAGTATGAGAACCTGGCGCCGCAGGGCCGCACCTTCCGCGCCCGGCTGATCAGCCTCGGGCTCACCTTGATCGAGCGCGCCTTCGTCGAGGACACGATCGGCCTGATGCGCACTGCGATTGCGGAAAGTCCGCGCTTTCCCGAGCTGACGCTCGAGATCCAGGACACGGCGCGCAAGCGCGCCACCTGCAATGTGAGCCACGCGATCGGCGAGCTGGCGCGCGCCGAAGGTCTCGCCGGCAAGGGCGCCTTCTCGGCCGACCGCATCGAGGACAGCGCACGGATCTTCCTCGATCTCGTCGTGTTCGCCGTGCTGATCCGCAGTCTGCTCGGCGAGGACATGCGCGCCCTGAAGAAGGAAGCCCAGGCGCATGTCGAGAAGCGCGTCGACTTCTTCCTCGCCGCGACGACGTGATCCTAAATCTTTTTGTCCTTGCGCAGCTCCGGAAAGATCGTCTCGTCCTGCAGGATCACGTCCGCGGTGCGCTGATAGTGCGCCGTGAGCAGCGCAACCGCGCGTTCGGTGTCGGCGTCGAGCACGGCGTTCACGATGTCGGCGTGCTCATCGCCGACGGGGCGTGACGGAAACGCCTTGCGGATCGACAGCCGGCGGTAGCGATAGAGCTGGTCGGCAAGCTGGCCGCAGAACGCGATCAGCGATTGCGAACCGCAGTTCGAGATCAGGACCCGATGATAGATCCGGTGCAGCCTCTCCCACTCCGGATTGTCCTCGAACGTCGTCGCGCTGAGCGAGCGCGGCGCGCGGCTGAGCCGATGCTGCGCCAGCACCAGTTGCTCCTCCCAATCAGGCGTCGCCGCCGCCATCGACTCGCGCAGCGCCAGCGCCTCGACCCAGCAGCGCGTCTTGGTCAGCTCGGCGAGCTCGGCGCGGCTGATGTCTTTGACGTAGAAGCCGCGCTGCTCGCGCACCTCGACCAGTCCGTCGGCAGTCAGGCGGTTGAGCGCCTCGCGCAGCGGCGTCTGCCCGGTCTGATAGGTCTCGGTCAAAAACCGCATCTGCAGCTTGCGCGACGGCGCCAGCCGGCCGGACAGCAGGTCCTCGCGCAGCCGGTCATACACATGACTCGCCTGGGTCGACGGGCCCTGCCCCTCGGCCTCCAAAACCGCATCCACGTCCGATCTCCTCTGAATCAGACGACATATATAGAGCCGGGCCATAGAACATAGAATTTATAAATTCTGATTGATTTCGATTTTTTCTGTAATAAAAGGGACGAGCCGGTTTCGCCGGCCAGGGACAGAAACGTCGCGCGTCCTCACCCGGGCATCGCGCAGGAGGACACGCTCATGACCCGGTTTCCGGTCGCGGCTCTGCGCAGCGTCGATCTGGGCACGCCCGATCTCGCGCGATCGGAGGCGTTCTATCGACAGACCTGGGGGCTGGAGCGCGTCGCTGAGGCCCACGGCATCGTCTACCTCCGTGCGACCGGCAGCGACCATCACGTCGTGGCGCTGCACCGGAGCGAGCGCACCGAGCTGCAGGCGGTGACATTCCGCCTCGCCGAGTCCAGTGAATTCGATGCCGTCGGCCGCAACGCCATCCATGAAGGCGCGACGCTGATCGCAGCGCCAGCGCCGAACCTCGGCCCCGACGGCGGCGTGATCATGAGCCTGCGCGGCCCCGAAGGCGGCGTGCTGCGCTTCGTGCATGGCGACATCAGGCACGACGCCAAGCCGCCGCGGCCCGAGCTCCCGGAGCGGCTCGCCCACGTCAACCTCAACAGCACCGATGTCGATCGTTCGGCGGCATTCTACCAGAAGGCGCTCGGCTTCCGCCTGACCGACCGCTCCGCGGCGATGGCCTTCGTTCGCTGCAATTCGGACCACCATGCCGTCGTGATCGCTGCGGCGAAGGTCAACGGGCTCAACCACGTCGCCTTCCTGATGCCGACCTGGGAGGGCGTGATGCGTGGCGCGGGCCGCATGATCGATGCCGGTCATCCGATCGCCTGGGGTGTCGGACGCCACGGCCCCGGCGACAATGTCTTCGCCTACTTCATTGATCCCGTCGGCACGGTCATCGAATACACCGCCGAGGTGCTGCAGGTCGACGACGACTACGTCGTGCGCGGACCGGACCATTGGGTCTGGCCGCCTGGCCGCACCGATCAATGGGGCATCGCGCCGCCCAAGGCCGAGCACGTCAAGGCCGCGCAGCTCGCGGTCGGCTACGCCGCCTGACTCATTCTCCAACTCCGAGTTTCCATGTCCGCCACGTCAGATCACAAGCATTTCGAGGCCGTCATCATCGGCTTCGGTCCGACCGGCGCCATCGCCGCGAGCCTGCTCGGCACGCAGGGCATCAAAACGCTCGCGATCGACCGCGCTATCGACATCTACGACAAGCCGCGCGCGATCGCGCTCGATCACGAGATCATGCGGCTGTTCGACAATCTCGGCATCGCCGAACAAGTCAGCCGCTACGTCGCGCCGTTCCCCGCGTCCGAGCATTTCGGCGCGCAAGGGCAGTTGATCCGCCGCATCGACATGGTTGGCGAGCCCTATCCCCTCGGCTACACGCCGAGCATGGTGTTCACGCAGCCGCCGGTCGAACAGGTGATGCGCGATCGTGTTCACCGCTGTCCTTCCGTCACGGTCGAGCTTGGCACGACCTTCGTCGCAATCCGGCAGGATGCAACGGCGGCGACCATCACGCTGCAGCGGGCGGACGGCACGATGCGCGAGGTCACCGCGGACTATGTCATCGCCTGCGACGGTGCCTCGAGCACCGTGCGCCAGCAGCTCGGCATCAGCTTCGACGATCTCGACTTCGACGAGCCGTGGCTGGTGGTCGATCTTCTCGTGAATGACAGCGGCGTCAGCAAGCTCCCGGCCACCGCAGCCCAATTCTGCAATCCCGCGCGTCCGACCACCTACATCATCGGTCCCGGCGACCATCGTCGCTTCGAGATCATGCTGCGAGCGGGGGAAGACCGCCAGGCGATGGAGCAGCCGGAGCAGGTCTGGCAGCTGCTGTCCCCCTGGCTCTCTCCGGACGATGGCGAGCTGTGGCGCGCGGCGAGCTACCGCTTCCATGCGCTGGTCGCGCGCCGCTGGCGCCAGGGTCGTGTCCTGCTCGCCGGCGACGCCGCGCATCAGCAGCCGCCCTTCATCGGCCAGGGCATGTGCCAGGGCCTGCGCGATGCCGCCAATCTGTGCTGGAAGCTCGCGCGCGTGTTGCGCGGACAATCGACCGCGGCCCTGCTCGACAGCTACGAGATCGAGCGCAGCACGCATGTGCGCGAGCTGACCACGCGCATCAAGGCGATCGGCCGCGTCATCTGCGAGCAGGATCCGGAGGCCGCAGCGGCACGCGATGCGCGTATCCTTGCCGAAGGCGGCGGCGTGCCGCGCACCATCACCCGGCAGGAGATCGTGCCGCCGCTGACGCAGGGATTGCTCGCGACCAAGGCAAACGCGGCCAATGGCACGCTGTTTCCGCAGCCCTGGATCGTCGGTGATGGCGGGCGTGCCCTGCTCGATACCGTCGCCGGCACCGGATGGCGGCTCGTCCTCGACCGGCGGGGTGCGCTGAACTCGAGCTCGATCGACGCTGCCACCCGCGACGCCGGGATCAGTGTGATCGTCATCGGCGGTCACGGCTTGCACGAGGAGAGCGCCGTCGTCGCACGCTGGTTCGAACGCCACGGCTGCAGCGCCGCGCTGGTGCGACCCGACCATTATGTCTACGGCGTCGCGACGGACGCGCCGGAGCTCGCCGCGCTGCTGAGCGAGTTGAACGAACGACTGCACTAATCAAAACAAGAGACTATCAAACGGGGAAACGCCATGACGACATCATCCGACACCGCCAGACCCAGTGTGGGAGGACGCGCGATCGCCGTCCTCGTCATGCTGTTCCTGTTCCAGACGCTGAACTTCTTCGACAAGCTGGTGTTCGGCCTCTCGGCCGTGCCGATGATGAAGGAGCTGGGTCTGAGCCCGAAGGAGTTCGGCCTGATCGGCAGCAGCTTCTTCCTGCTGTTCTCGCTGTCGGGCATGGCGGTCGGCATGTTCGTCGTCGGCCGCTTCCCGGTGAAATGGCTGCTCCTGATCATGGCCGGCGTCTGGTCGGCGACGCAGATCCCGATCTTCTTCTCCGGCTCGATCGCCGTGCTGGTGATCTGCCGCATCATCCTCGGCGCCGGCGAAGGGCCAGGACTGCCGACCGCGCTGCACGCCTGCTACAACTGGTTTCCCGCCGACCGGCGCAGCGTGCCGAGCGCCGTGGTGCTGCAGGGCATCAGCGTCGGTCTCTTGGCCGGCGGTCCGATCCTGACCTATGTCATCGTGAGCTATGGCTGGCGCACCGGCTTCCTGTTCTGCGGCCTGCTCGGCCTCGCCTGGATGCTCGGCTGGTTCTTGGTCGGCGGCGAAGGCCCCTACTCCGCCCTTGCGCCGGAGGCTTCGGCGGCGAAGGACAAGGCGTTGCCGGCGCGCGTGCTGTGGGCCGATCCGACCGTGATCGGCGTCATCATCATGTCGACCGCGTCGTACTGGATCGTCGGCATGTCCGCGACCTGGCTGCCGCCTTTTCTGCAGCTCGGGCTCGGCTACAAGCAGGTCGATGTCGGCTGGATCATCTCAGGGATCTACCTGTTCCAGTCGCCGCTGCTGCTCGGCGGCTCCTGGCTGACGCAAGTTCTGCAGCGCAAGGGCTTCAGCCTGCGTGCCTGCCTCGGCCACGCCTCCGGTCTCGCGCTGCTCGCCGCCGGCTGCGCGCTGCTGTTGAGCATCGTCACGACGGGTCCGCTGCAGCTCGCCTGCATCGCGGTCGCCTTCGCCGCACCGAGCCTCACCACGATCTTCGGCCCCGTCGCGCTCGGCGCCGTGGCGCCGGCGATCCAGCGCGGCCGACTCATCGTCGTGATCTACTCCGGCAACGCGGCATCCGCGCTGGTGTCGAATGCGCTCACCGGCTGGATCGTCGGCGAGGCCGGAAACAACGCGCCGCTCGGTTACGCCCACGCCATGACATTCACCGCCGGCGTGCTGATCGTTGGCGCCATCTCGGCCTTCGCGCTGATCTTCCCGGAGCGCACCATCGCGCGCTTCGCGAAATCGGCGCAAGAACCGGCTTCTCCCTCCGCCGTAGCGGCGGTTTCGACCTGAGGACATCGGATGAGATTTGCAAGCTTCACCATCGACAATGCGTCAACCTGGGGACTGGTCGAGGGCACTGAGATCGCCGATCTCGGTGCTATCCTGCGCGACCGCTTCCCCGACCTGAAATCGGCGATCGCAGCGGACGCGCTGAAGGAGGCGGCCGCAGCGGCCTCGGGCGCGAGGCGGTATCCGCTCTCCGCCATCAGCTTCCTGCCGGTGATCCCGAACCCGGACAAGATCCTCTGCATCGGCCTGAACTACGAGACGCACCGCAAGGAGACCGGCCGCTCCGAGGTCGAGAACCCCACGGTGTTCGGCCGCTTCGCCAACAGCCAGACCGGGCATCTCACCGACATCATCCGCCCGCGCGTCTCGACCGATCTCGATTTCGAGGGCGAGCTCGCCATCGTCATCGGCAAGCCCGGCCGCTACATCCCGCGCAGCGAGGCTTGGCAGCACGTCGCCGGCTATGCCTGCTACAATGAGGGCAGCGTCCGCGACTTCCAGCGCCACACCCACCAGTTCACGCCGGGAAAGAATTTTCCCGCGACCGGCGCGTTCGGCCCGTGGCTGGTCACGCCGGACGAGATCGACGATCTCGGTCCGCTGCGGCTGCAGACACGGTTGAATGGCGAGGTGGTGCAGGACGCCACGATCAGCCAGATGATCTTCGATATCCCGCGCCAGATCGAATACTGCTCGTCGTTCACCCGGCTCGAGCCGGGCGACGTCATCGCCACGGGAACGCCCGGCGGCGTCGGCTCCCGCCGCACGCCGCCATTGTGGATGAAGCCCGGCGACATCGTCGAGGTCGAGATCGACAAGATCGGACTGTTGCGGAACGGCATCGCCGACGAGGCGGTGTGAGCGCCCCTGATGTTCTTGACCGTCATTCCGGGGCAGCCCGCCAGGGCTGAACCCGGAATCTCGAGATTCCGGGTTCGATGCTTGCGCATCGCCCCGGAATGACAGCCGAACAACAGTGCTTACTCAATGCGCCATCGCCGGCCCGCCGCCGAGCTTGACCTTGCGGAGCGTCAGCGCCAGCGGAATCGCCGACAGCGAGATCAGCATCAGCGCCCAGTAGACGTCGACATAAGCGAGCAGCGACGACTGCATCTGCACGGTCTGGCCGATCCAGGCGAGCGCCTGCTGCTGCGCCTGGACCAGCGAGCTGCCATGCGCGGTGAAGTAGTTGGTCACCTGGTGCAGCGTGTCCTGATAGGCCGGATTGGACGGAATCGCATTCTCCACCAGCCGGCTCTGGTGGAACTGCGCGCGGTGCGCCAGGATGTTGGCCGCCAAGGACACGCCGATCGAGCCGCCGGTATTGCGCGCGGCGTTGATCAGCGCCGAGGCCTGATCGGTCTTCTCAGGCGGGATGCCGTTGTAGGACGCCGTGGTGATCGACAGGAAGATCAGCGGCAGGCCAATTCCGATCAGCATGCGGGATTCGGCGAAGAACCAGAAATCCACATTGGCGTAGACCCGGGTGAGGTCGTACATCGCGAACGCCACGACGGCGGCGCCCGTCATGATCATGTATTTCGGCTGCACCTTGCCCGAGAGGCGTCCGACGACGAACATCATCGCCATCGTCACGAGGCCGCCCGGCGACAGCACGAGGCCGGCCCAGGTGGCGGTGTAGCCGAAATCCTGCTGCACCATCTGCGGCAGCATCTGCGTGGTGCCGAGCAGGATCGCGCCGGTCGCCAGCATCACCAGGAAGCTGGCGCCGAACTGGCGCGACGCCAGCATGCGGACGTCCACGGTCGGATTCTTCCGGTTCATCTCCCACGGGATCATGGCGATGAAGGCCGCGACGCAGACCGCGGCGGTGACCATGATGAAGCGCGAGTCGAACCAGTCGTCCTCCAGGCCGCGATCGAGCATCAGTTCGAGCGCGCCGAGGAAGGTCGCGACGAGAAGGAATCCGACGACATCGAAGCCGTGCGCCTGCTTGCGACGCTCCGCCGTGACTGAGGCCGGCTCCTTCAGGATCAGTCCGATCAGGATCATTGCCGCAACACCGACAGGGCCGTTGATCAGGAAGCACCAGTGCCACGACGCGTTGTCGGAGAGATAGCCGCCGAGCGTCGGGCCGACCACCGGCGCCACGACCACGGCGACACCGAACAGCGCGAAGGCCTGGCCGCGCTTTTCCGGGGGAAAGGAGTCGGCCAGGATCGATTGCGCCACCGGCACCATGCCGCCGCCGCCGAGGCCCTGCATGATCCGGAACAGCAGCAGCACCTGCAGATTCCAGGCGAAGCCGCACAGCACCGAGCTCACGGTGAACAGGCCGAGGCAGAGCAGGAAGAAGGTCTTGCGGCCGAAACGCTTGGCGAGATAGCTCGACGCCGTCAGGATGATCGCGTTGGAGACGAGATAGGTCGTCACCACCCAGGAGGATTCGTCCTGGCTGACGCCCATGCCGCCGGCGATATAGGGCAGCGCGACGTTGGCGATGGTGGTGTCCAGCACCTCCATGAAGGTCGCGAGCGCAACCAGCACGGCGATGATCCACGGACTGCCGGCGCGCGGCGCGGAGAGAGCGGCGGCCTCGCTCATGGCATCAGCCTTCTCACAGCGCAGCCTTAAGCCGCTCATAGAGCGACGGCTTGGGATCGACGCGCACGGTCGGCACCACCGACATGCCCGGCCCGAGTGCGACGTCGGTCGGCGGATCGTCCATCTCGATCTTCACGGGCACGCGCTGCACGATCTTGACATAGTTGCCGGTCGCATTCTGCGGCGGCAGCAACGAGAAGGCCGGGCCCGAGCCGGACTGCACGCTAGCGACATGGCCACGGATCTCGCGCTCAGGATAGGCATCGATTTCCAAAGTCACGGGCTCGCCGGGGCGCATCTGGTCGAGCTGGGTTTCCTTGAAATTGGCGGTGACCCACACGTCGTCTGGCACGAACATCGAAAGCGCCGTGCCTTGTGCCGCGAACTGGCCGTCGGCGGCGCTGAGATTGACGACGCGGCCGGACTGCGCCGCGGTCACGGTGGTGTAGGACAGATTGAGCTGCGCCTGGTCGCTCTGTGCCTGGGCTTGCGTGAGGTTGGCCTCGGCGCTCTCGCGCTGCGCCTTCAGCGACTCCAACTGGCGTTGCGCGACCGAGAGGTTGGCCTGCGCCGAGGTCAGCGCCGCCTTCTGCTGCTGGAGCTGCGATGTGTATTGCTGCTCGCTCTGCACCGTGCCGGAGCCGGTGCGGGCGAGGTCCTGATAGCGCTTGGCCTGCTGCTCGGCGAAGGTCAGCCCGGCCTGGGCCTGCTCGACCTGGGCCTGGCCCGCGGTGATCTGCGCCTGCTGCACCTCGATCTGCGCATCGATGTTGCGGATCGCCGCCTGCGCCGACTTCACCTGCGCATCGGCCTGCGCCAGCGCGGTCTTGTAGTCGCGATCGTCGATGCGCGCGATCACGTCGCCGGCCTTGACGTGCTGGTTGTCGGTGACCGGGACGGCAGTGATGTAGCCGGAGACCTTCGGCGCAATGGAGAACTGGCGGGCCGCGATGAAGGCGTCGTCGGTGGTCTCATAGTGACCGGCCGCATCGTAGTAGACGTAGCCGCCGGCGCCGACGGCGAGCAGCAGCACGAGACCCAGCGCTGCCCCAAGCGGATGCCGCCGGATCAGGCTCCTCCGGGACCCCTCCTGGCGCTGCCCGTGCTCCGTCGGCGACGGGCCGGGCTCCGCAGCCGGCGCCTTGGCCTCGATCTGCTGCGGAGTCTCGCCGGAGGCATCCCCGCGCCATTGCCGCACGGCACGATCGCGGGCCGAGACCGCCGGACCGTCGTTGGCCGCCGATGGGACCTCAGCCGATGACAGAGCTTGCTGTGTCATCACGTCTCCTTGAATAGAACGGAACCGTTTCGTTTCTAGAATTGGAGGTCATGCAGATGGGATGCAATGGCGGACCGCGATGCGGACAGCTAAACTTTTCGTCATTGGAGGCCGCCGGCGCGCGATCCCCTGCGCGTTCACCGCGATCCGCCGTCAGCAGGATCAACTGCGTGACGCAGCCGGGGTTGCAGCCTCACGTCATCGCGTTGACTCGATCAACTCGGCTAAATACAACACACGCATAATAAGAAATTGTTAGGGTCGGCAACCAACCACCACAGCGGGTGCCGACATGGTCATATTGCGAGGCACGCATGCCCGTCCGTCAGGTACCAGGCTCAGACCTGCAATACGTGCTCATCGCCTTCGACGCGCCGGGGCAGGAGCGGCGAGAGGCCGACGGTTCGCTCGCGAGCGAGATGGTGGTGAACCGCCTCCAGACGCTGGGCGGGGCGGTCACCGATATTCTTCTGCTGAGCCATGGCTGGATGGGCGATGTCCCTGCGGCGATCGAACAGTATGATCGCTGGCTTGCCGCCATGGCGGCGCTCGAAGCGGATCGGCTCGCCGCCGCGCGGCAGCGTCCCGGCTTTGCCCCCGTCATCATCGGACTGCACTGGCCGAGCCTGCCGTTCGGAGACGAGACGCTGCCATCGGGCGGCGGCGGGTTGCTGTCCGCCGACACGTCGGCGGCATCGCTCGAGGCGGAGGTGGAACGCTATGCGGCCCGCATTGCCGACACCCCGGCGGCACGCGCCGACATCCGCTCGATCCTCGAGCAGGCGCGCATTGCGCCGGCGGCGGCCACGTTGCCGGACTCGATGCGCGATGCCTATCTCAGGCTGTTCGCCGCGGCCGGCCTTACGATGGGCGATGCGAGCGGACGCCCCGGCGCCGAGCAGGACCGGTTCGATCCATCCGTGATCGTGAGCGAGGCGCGGAGCGCGCCGGCCGACGCAACCGCCGGGACGCTGGGCCTCGGCGATGATCTGCGCGACGCGCTGCTGGCGCCGCTCCGCATCCTGTCGTTCTGGAAGATGAAGGATCGCGCGCGCCAGTTCGGCGAGGCCGGCGCCCATGATGTCCTCGTCAGACTGCAGCAGGCGGCGCCCACGGCCCGGATTCACCTGATGGGCCACAGCTTCGGCTGCATCGTCGTGTCGGCAGCCGTCGCCGGCACGCCCGACGGCCGCGCGCTGCCGCGCCCGGTCGAGACGATGTTCCTGGTTCAAGGTGCGCTGTCGCTGTGGTGCTATGCCGAGAGCATTCCGCAGGCCGCGCCGACGCAGGGCTATTTCCGGCGCACACTGCTCAAGGGGCTCGTGCGCGGCGCCTTCGTGACCACCCGCTCGAGCTACGACCGGGCCAACGGATGGTTCTACCCGCTCGGAGCGCGGCTCAAGCAGCAATATCTGCTCGATACCGACTATCCGCTGTACGGCGCCATCGGCAGCTTCGGCGTCCGCGGCACCCAGCCCCTGGCGATCGTCGACATGCCGATCCAGGATGTCGGCTTCAGCTACAATTTCGGCAGCGGCCGGGTCTACAACATCGAGGCGAGCCGCATCATCAGGAACGGCGGCGGCGCGGCCGGCGCTCACAGCGACATCGCCCACCCCGAAGTGGCGCACGCTTTCTGGGCTGCGATCCTGGCTGCGCCGATGGCCGTGCGGCCGCAACCCGGCCCGGGCGGCGGGCTGCTCGGCAGCGACATCCGCCACTTCGATCAGCAGCTCTGGCGGCAGCGGACGTTCGAGAGTGCTCCGTTCCCGGAGCAGGTGCAGAAGCAGGATCAGCAGCAGGTCGAGCCGGCCCAGCGGCAGCAACGCGAGCAGCAGCAGCGGGAGCAGGGTCAGCATCAGCAGCAGCAACGGCAGCAGGAAGACCAGCAGCAGCAGGTTCAGCTGCAATATCCGCAATGGGTGCCGGAGCCGCCGGTCGCGCAGCCACCCCCGTTCGAGAACCGCAAAGCCTATCCGCCCGGCGAGCAGCGCTGGATCAACGCCGGCTTCGAGGATCTCGATGCGCCGTTGAAGCCGGGCCAGTGGTACACCTTCGCTTTCGACGTCGACATCCAGCAGAGCGGCGTCTCGTCGGTGCCGCTCGCCGACGAGCAACTGTTCCCGGAAGGGACGTCCGATGTCACCTTGACCATCCAGCTCGACAGCGACGATTTCGAGCTGTCGGACAAGAGCCGCCCGCTGCGGCTGCCGCGCACAGGCAAGTCGCGCAACAAGGCGCGGTTCGACCTGTCGCCGAAGAAATTCGGCCCGTCGGCGCTGCGGGCGACGGTCCACAAGGACGGCAATTTCGTCCAGCAGATGGACCTCGTCATCGATGTCGGCGCAGCGCCCTCGCCCCGCGTTGAGGGCGCGCATGGCCGGCCCTATTCCTCCGCCAGCGTGCTCAATCCGCGCGACGTCGGCCTGTCGATCATGCCGATCGCGGGCGGTTACGACTGTCTCGTCTGGAAGCCCGTCACGGTGCGCGCCCGGCTGCCGTTGCTGCCGGACTACCTCGCCAAGTCGATCGAGATCGCGCGTCAGGAGCTCATGAAGGTCGTGACCTATCAGAACGCGGCCGGCAGCTTCGTCTTCCAGAGCGGGATCGACATCGCCGATGCCGACCGCGACGCCGCGCTCAAGATCATGGCGCGCGCGGGAGCGGCGCTGTTCACGAAGCTGTTCTTCGGCCCCGCCGCCGCGCGGGATTCCAAGGACATCGGCGAATTCCTGCGCAAGCTGACCAGCGACCGCTCCAGGCGGCTGAAGCTGCAGATCGTGGCGGAGGCGACCACGGTGCCGTGGGGCCTGCTCTATGTCGGCGATGCCTCGGCCGGCGCCAAGCTCGACTGGGACAATTTCATCGGCATGCGCCACGTGATCGAGCAGATCCCGATGCAGAACACGCCGCGCGTCTCCGACTGCCTGATCCCCAGCGACAAGCCCGAACTCAGCATCAGCGTCAACGTCAACGACAACATCGACCGGCAGATGGGCGCCGACCTCGTCGCCCAGCAGCAGCGCTTCTGGGTCGCGGAGAAGGCGGCACGCCGCAACGTCCACGTGGTCTCGCGCACGACCAGCAAGGAGCTGGTCAAGGCGCTGGCCGACGAGACCACCAACGACCAGATCCTCTACCTCTATTGTCACGCCCGGGCGACCGGCCTCGACGATCCCGGCGGTCCCGACGGCTCCAGCCTGGTGCTGACCGATGCCGGCATCACGCTGGGCGAGCTCAGCCTGGACGCCCCGACCAGCAAGCTGCTTCCCGGCAATCCCCTCGTCTTCATCAACGCCTGCGAGTCGGCCGAATTGTCGCCGGCGTTCTACGACGGCTTCGTGCCGTATTTCATGGCCAAGGGCGCGCGCGGCGTGGTTGGAACGGAATGCAAGACGCCGGCGATCTTCGCCACGGCCTGGGCGAAGCGCTTCTTCGAAAGCCTTCTCGACGGCGTACCGCTGGGTGAGACGTTCCTCAGCCTGCGCCGGGAATTTCTCCGCGAGCACGGCAACCCGCTCGGACTGCTCTACGCGGTCCATTGCGACGGCGACACCCAGGTCGCGCCATCACTGCCGCGGTTGCCGCCGACGACCCCCGCGCCGAACGTGCAGCCGGCGCTCGGCACCGGCACCTGACAGCGTCCTCAGCGCGCCGGCTCCGGCCCGGCGAGACGCACGACGAGAGCCAGCGCGGCAACGACCGGTGGCACGACGAAGCACCAGCTGCCCAGGCGCACGAACAGCAGCGCGGCGCCGCCGCAGCCGAGCGCAAAGGCGAGCACGTTGATGGCCATCTGCATGAGCCGCGCGGGCGGCGGCGCCTGGCCCTTGTCACCGACATAGATCCTGTCGGCGAGATCGATCATCACCTGCGTCGTGGTGCCGGTCATCAGGGTCGAGGGCGGCGCGGTCGGCAGATGGATCCGGTGCACGGCGTTCTGGATCGCCATCGCCGCGACCAGCACCATGCCGGTGATGATCGCCTCGCGGCTGTCGCCATCATGGAACGCGCCGAAATGCACCGCGAGCGCGGCGCCGAGGATCAGCAGCACGAGCTTGACCGCGATAAGGATCTCGAAGGCGCGCGCCCCCCGCCGCGACAGCAAGGTGCCGGTCAGGCGTGTCGCGATCACGACCACGCAGAACACCGGAAGCGCCAGCAGCTTGGCGACCGCGCCCGAGGTCCCGAGCGCCAGCGCCGCGCCGAGCGTCACGAAGTTGCCGGTGACGTGCGCCGTGAACAGGCCCTGCAGCGCCAGGAAGCCGGCCGTGTCGACATAGCCGGCATTGACGCTGAGCAGCAGCGGCACAACGTTGCGGGACACGAATTGCGACATGTGTGGTCCTACCTTCGTTGTTTAGAGCGCGTATTTCAGCTCGATGCCGATGTAATCGCTATCGTGGCCGCCGGCGCGGCGCAGCGCATCACCGATCTTGTAGTGCACGGCTTCCAGCGCGCCGGTGAGATTGGCGCTGAAGCGATAGTCGGCGCGCAGCTGCGCGTAGACGCCGGACCATGCGCTGCCCCGCCCGGCCGTGCCGACCACTGCGACATTGGGCTGGACGTAGATCGCGTCCGCCGTCGTCGCGCGCCATTGCAGGCCGATGGCCGCCATGAACGACAGATCGGTCGCGGGTTTCACCGTCAGCGACGGCTTGAGGTGGACCAGGTTGGTGTAGCCGGTGAAGCCCGCGAGCGTGAAGTAATAGCCGTTCGGGAACAGCGGATTGAAGGTCTCGATCCTGTTGTCGCCGGGATGGCGGTCGCCGGAGGCGCCGTCGAGCTGAAGGCCGATGCGCGGCTGCCAGGCCAAATCGGCGAAGGTGTAGCCGGCGCGCGCGCCGGCGCCCCAGGCGCGGATCTGCTTCGTCCCGACCGAGCCCGCCTGCCCCATCGCCTCGAGATCCCAGTCGAAGCCCGCCAGCTTGCCGGCGAAGCGGATGTCGAGCACGTGGCGCTGCTCGGCACCCGCTGCGTCGAGGAAGCGCGCATTGTCACGCTGATAGTAGGAATAATACGACGACAGCTCGTTGGTGCCGAGCACCTGGCGCTCGATTCGGAAGGTGTGGAACAGGAACGATCCGTTCGACGTATCGTCGAACGGGCGCACCAGATTGTATTGCACCGGCCGGCTGACGAACCCGATGAAGCGCCATGGGCCGCTTTCCCAGTCGGCCCACAGCGCGTCGAAGGACTGGCGCACGTTCGGCCCGTCGCGCGACGAGACGAAGCGCTGCAGGTCGAAGTCGAAATCCTGGCGCCCGACCCGGGCCTTGAAGGTGCCCTTCTCCGTCGCATCGACATAGGCGAGGAAGGCGAGCCGGAGGTCGAGCGGGTCCTGGTCGACGGACGTGATCTTGGCCTTGCCGAAGGCACGGTCGTCCTCCAGCTGGACGAACAACTGCCAGTTCTCGTTGAGATGTGCGTCGGCATGGATCTGCAGCCGTTGCAGGACATGCTGATCGGGCTTCGTTCCACCGATGCCGAAGCTCGCGGCTTCCAGGCTCTCGAACCGCTCGCGCAGGTTCATGCCGAACGAGACGTAGCTCTGCGGATGATCCTGCTGCAGCGGGATGTACTTGATCGAATCTGATGGCGCCGTGCGCAGCGCCGGATCGGCGAGCACCGACCAGTCCTCCTGCCAGCGGTTGGTGCGGATCGCCGGACGTGAGGCGTCGTCCTCGGCGAGAGCTGACGTAGCCGCACATAGCGCGCCGAGCAGCGCGCTCGCGACCACCGTCTTTCTCAGGACCCGCGCCATCCGTCACCTCTCGGGAATCGCAGCAATACCCTACTTCGACGGCGCATGAATCTCCGCGACATAGCCGCCGGGAAACTGCACCACCGCCTGTTCGCGCCTATCCGAGGTGAAGGGCTCGACTAGCACGGTCGCGCCTGTTGCTTTCGCCTTGTCGAGGGTCGCCTTGAGATCGGCGACCTCGTAGCCGGTCATCTCGCGCCCGAACGGATATGGCAGATGGCCGTCGGTCACGAGCACGGTCATCCGCCCGAACACCGACTCGATGCGGAGGCGCCGATAGTGATCGTTGGGACGACCGATCTCGACCCCAGGCGCCTTGGGGTCGTCAGAGACGACCTTGCCCTTGGAGAAGCGCAGGAAGGCGCGCGTGAAGGCCTCGACGCGATCGGGCGAAACATAGACGCGGTTGTCGGGAACGGTCTGGAACGCCGCGTAGGACGGCTTCGTCGTGTGCCAGTACAATTGCATGTTGACGCCGCCCGGCCACTGGATCACCGCATCACGGCCGATCGGATCGGGAAACGGCGCAACCACCACGTCGGCGCCGGCGGTCCTGGCCGCCTTGATCGCCGCGTCCAGATCGGTGACGAGATAACCGGTGCGCTCGGCGCCGAATGGGTACGGGATTGGTGTCTTGAAGCCGAACAGCGAGACGGTCCCGACCGGCGTCTGCAGCAGCTGCGAGGTCGTGCTGCTCGGAGCAGGCGTCACCGTCGCAACCACCTGCTTGGTGCTCAGGCCGCCGAAGGTGGCGAGGAAAGAGGTAGCGAGCTTCTCGACGTCGTCGGGCGCGACATAGACATGCGTGGTGTCGTATTGCGCGCCCATGCCGATCAGCGGCGCCGCGTCCTTGGCGAGCGCGGGCGCGGCGAGCAGCGTGGTGGCAATGACGGCACCGAGCAGATGACGGGAACGGACCATGACGACCTCGAATGAGCAGATGTGGATCAAGCGCGGCGCGCGCGCCAGGAGATGATCGAGACGAGCACGAGGCCGGCGATCAGGCCGAGATGCTCGAAGAAGGCGTTCAGCGCCATGAAGCGCTCATGGCCGGCCATGTGCCAGAAATCATTGGCGGTGAGCATCGCAACGAGCGTGAGCACACCGAGCGCGCCGGAGCCGAGCCAGACGAACCTGTTCGCGATGACGAGCACCGAGCCGATCAGCTCGACGGCGATCGCGGCCGACGCCCACAGCGCCGCCGGCTGCAGGCCGAAATGCGCCTGCTCAGCGATGGCGCTTGGGAAGTCCATGAACTTCTGGACGCCGCCGATTAGATAGGCTGAAACCAGCGCGACCCGCGCCGCGGGCCACAGCCAGCGCCAGTCGAGCACCGCGGCGATCGGCCGCGGCGTGTCGGACATCCCCGCCATCTCAGACCGCCCAGCAGGCGCAGCCGAGCGCGCCCCAGAAGCTCTTGAGATCGGAGACCGGCAGGCTGGAGGACCATGCCCGCGCGTGGTCGTGGCCATGCATGCCGCACGCGCTGGCGCAGCCGCACATCTGCATCGCCTGGGCGCGGACGGTGCCATCGTCGCCCTTTTCCAGCCAGGCGCCATAGCCGCCGAAGCGGCGCACCGGCGACCAATCCGGCATCGCCGGCGGCGGAGCCGCGTCGTCCAGCGGCTTGAACGCGGCGGCTGCGTAGACGATGCGGCCACCGACCATGGTGAGGTCGCTGGTGATGTCGGCGATCTCGGCCTCCGCACAGGAGAAGAAGTCGCGATCCGGCACGATCAAATCGGCGAACTGCCCGACCGCAATGCGGCCCTTCCTGCCTTCTTCGTTGGAGAACCAGGTGACGTTCTCGGTCCACATCCGAAGCGCCGTCTCGCGATCGAGGCAGTTGCGCTGCGGATACAGTCGCAGGCCGCCGACGGTGCGGCCGGTCACCAGCCAGGACAGCGAGACCCACGGATTGTAGGAGGCGACGCGCGTCGCATCGGTGCCGGCGGAGACCTTGACGCCCTTGTCGAGCATCGTCTTCACCGGTGGCGTCGCCTCCGCCGCGCCAAAGCCGTAGCGCTCGACGAAATACTCGCCCTGATAGGCCATGCGGTGCTGCACGGCGATGCCACCGCCGAGCGCGGCGATACGGTCGATCGACTGGTCCGAGATGGTCTCGGCATGATCGAAGAACCAGTGCAGCCCGTCGAGCGGGGTATCCTGATTCACCTTCTCGAACACGTCGAGCGCGCGCGAGATGGTCTCGTCATAGGTCGCGTGCAGCCGCCACGGCCACCTGTTCTGGACCAGGATGCGCACGACCTCCTCGAGCTCGCCTTCCATCTCGGCCGGCATGTCCGGCCGCGGTACGCGAAAATCCTCGAAATCCGCGGCAGAGAACACCAGCATCTCGCCGGCGCCGTTGTGGCGGAAATAGTCGTTGCCCTGCTTGTAGGACGAGCTCTGCGTCCAACGCAGGAAGTCGTCCTTCTCGCCCTTCGGCTTCTGCGTGAACAGATTGTAGGCGAGCCGGATCGTGAGCTGGCCGTCATCGGCGAGCTTCTGGATCACGGCATAGTCGTCCGGATAGTTCTGGAAGCCGCCGCCGGCATCGATGGCGCCGGTGACGCCGAGCCGATTCAGCTCGCGCATGAAATGGCGCGTGGAGTTGAGCTGATAGTCGAACGGCAGCTTGGGGCCCTTTGCGAGCGTCGCATAGAGGATCGCGGCGTTCGGCTTCGCGAGCAGCAATCCGGTCGGATTGCCCTGGACATCGCGCGCGATCTCGCCGCCGGGCGGCTCTGGCGTGTCCTTGTCGTAGCCGACGGCGCGTAGCGCGGCGCCGTTGAGAATGGCGCGATCATACAGATGCAGCAGGAACACCGGCGTGTCCGGCGCGACCGCGTTGAGCTCATCGATGGTCGGCAGCCGCTTCTCGGCGAACTGGTGCTCGGTGAAGCCACCGACCACGCGCACCCATTGCGGCGGCGGCGTGATCGCGACCTGCGCCTTCAGCATCGCCATTGCGTCAGCGAGCGACCGCACGCCGTCCCAGCGCAGCTCCATGTTGAAGTTGAGACCGCCGCGGATGATGTGCAGGTGATTGTCGATCAGGCCCGGCAGCGCGCGCCGGCCCTTGAGATCGATGATCTTCGTTCGGGGACCGGCGAGCTTCATCACGTCCTGCTCGTGGCCGACCGCGGTGAAGGCGCCGCCCTTGATCGCCACCGCGCTCGCCGTGGGATTGGACCGATCGAGCGTCGTGAACAGGCCGCGATGGAGGATGAGATCGGGGTAATCGGTCATGAGGCCTTCTCATTCTGCGCGGTAGAATTGGTCGTCTCTGCCCGGCCGTGGTGGCCGGGCAGCAGGCCGAAGATGTGCGTGGCGCAGGCCGCCTTCTGCCACGCGGCAGCAAGCGTGGTGCCGTTCAGGAGCTGCTTGCCCACGGGGATCACCTGCTCTCCGACGAGGATGCCGAGCAGGCCGACCAGCGCCACCAGCGGCGGCGCCGGCGAGCGGACCTGAAGCAGGCTGTAGATCACGCCGACCAGCAGCCCTGCCCCGAGCGAAAACAGATAGATCTTCATCGTTCGTCCCGGGACTACTTGGCCCCGCCCTCCGAGGCGTGCTCTCCAAGCGCCCATTTGGAGAAGCGGATCTGGATGCCGTAGGGCGAATGCGCCTTCAGGATCTCCATCATGCCGTCATAGGTCTCGGCACGCGCCCAGTCCTGCTGCAGCTCGAAGGCGAACTGGCACGAGGTGATCGGCACCGCGCCGGCCTGCACCGCACGGTCCATCGCCCGGTTGTGCGCTTCGAGCGACAGGTCGCCGCAGGCATCGGCCGGGATGTAGATCTCATAGCCTTCGCGCAGCATGTCGAGCGTCGGGAACAGCACACAGGCCTCGGTCCAGAGTCCCGCGATGATGAACTTCTTGCGGCCGGTCGCGGCGACCTGCTTGCGGAAGCCGGCATCGAGCCAGGAGTTCATCGCCGTGCGGTCAACGATGTCGTGCTCCGGAAACAGCTCGGTCACCTCCGGCATGAAGGGACCGGAGAACGAGTCCTTGGCGACCGTGGTGAGCACGGTCGGGATCTTGAACAGCTTGGCCGCCTTGGCGACGATCTGGATGTTGTTGAAGACGCCGAGGCGATCGTGCGACTGCACGCCTTGATACATCGCGGGCTGATAGTCGATCAGCGCGACCGCGCAGTTCTGCGGGGTCAGCATTTCGAGCTTCGACATGAGAATCTCCGTGACAGATTTGTGATGCGGAAGGACGCGCGAGGGCGTCAGCCCTTGATGAAGGCCAAGAGGTCAGCGTTGATGGTCGCGGCCTCCGTGGTCGGCATGCCGTGCGGAAAGCCCTTGTAGGTCTTCAGAGTGCCGTTCTTCAGGAGCTTGGCCGACAGCGGCGCGGAATCCGCGTAAGGCACGATCTGGTCGTCCTCGCTGTGCATGACCAGCACGGGCAGCGTGATCTTCTTGAGATTCTCGGTGAAGTCGGTCTGCGAGAATGCGACGACGCCGTCGTAGTGCGCCTTGGCGCTGCCCATCATGCCCTGGCGCCACCAGTTCTGGATCACGGCCTCGGACGGCTTGGCGCCGGGCTTGTTGTAGCCGTAGAACGGCCCAGCGGCGACGTCGCGATAGAACTCCGCGCGGCGCGTGGCGACCTGGGTCTGGAAGTCGTCGAACACGGACTTCGGCAGTCCGCCCGGATTGGCCGCGGTCTGGACCATCAGAGGCGGCACGGCAGCGATGATCGCCGCCTTGGCCGCGCGGCTTTCGCCGTGACGCGCCAGATAATGCACGACCTCGCCACCACCGGTCGAATGGCCGACATGGATCGCGCTCTTGAGATCGAGATGCGCGGTCAATGCCGCGAGATCGTCGGCATAATGGTCCATGTCGTGGCCGTCGGCGACCTGGGCCGAGCGGCCATGGCCGCGGCGGTCATGGGCGACGACGCGAAAGCCGTGATTGAGGAAAAACAGCATCTGCGCATCCCAATCATCCGCTGACAGCGGCCAGCCATGGCTGAACACGATCGGCTGGCCGGAGCCCCAATCCTTGTAGTAAATCTCTGTGCCGTCATTGGTTTTCAGAACGGGCATGATTTTCTCCTGCGCGCCAGCCATGCGGTCGCACAACGAATTTCGTGTCGCGATCGCCAATGCCCGGTGCTATGCAATCTCATGTGCATCTGCACAATGACCCGAGGAGGCCAAAGCACTGGCTCCAGAAGGCCAAGGGATGGCTCAGCAGATTCGAACCACATCGTCGTCCTGGATGCGCGGCGTCGCGACGACACTGAACGAGCAAGGTCTGGATGCGGCCGCGCTGTTCGCCGAGGTCGGCCTGTCGATCGACGATCTCGACGATTGCGATCGCCGCTGGCCGACCGAGGCACTGAGCCGGTTGTGGGTGCTGGCGGCCGAGCGTTCGGGCAATCCGGACATCGGGCTGGCAAAGCTCGATGCGCCGCGACCTGACAATTATGGCGTCGCCGGCTACGCCATGATGTCGAGCCCCACGCTTCTCGCCGGGCTGACGCGACTGATCCGCTACATGTGCCTGGTGAGCGACGCGGTGACCATCACGCTCGAGCACGGCAATGGCGGCCGCTGGGTGCGGACCGACGTGTTCGGCGGTGAATGCCCGATTCCGCGGCAGCGCTATGACTACGGCGTCGTCAATCTGCTCAATCTATGCCGGTGGATGCTGGACCGTCGCTTGACGCCGCTCGCCACGCGCTTCTCGCATCCAGTGCCGCTGTCGATCGCGTGCTACAACAGGGCGTTCCAGTCCCCGCTTGAATTCGATGCACCGTTCAACGGCTTTCTGGTATCGGATCAGGATCTCGCCTGCAAGCTGACCACCTCGGCCCCCGAGCTCGCCGCGATCCACGATCGCATCGCCGGCGAGGCGCTGGAGCGGCTGGTCACGGCCGACACCGCGTACCGCGCCCGCACCGCGATTGCCAAGCTGCTGCCCGACGGCAGCCCGTTGCGCTCGGCCATTGCCGCCGAGCTCGGCTTGAGCGATCGCACCTTCCAGCGCCGGCTCGCCGATGAAGGCCTCTCCTTCAGTGATCTCGTCGATGATGTCAGGCGCGAGCTCGCCCAGCGCCATCTCGCCGATTTTCGCATGACGCTCACCGACATCGGCTATCTGCTCGGCTATGCCGACCAGAGCACCTTCTTCCGCGCATCCAATCGCTGGTTCGGCGAATCACCAGGCGAATATCGCGCCCGCGTGATGGGGGGACATCAGCAGGAGATCGCCGCCGCGCGGCTGATGCGCACGGCTCGAACCAGCATCGGGTGATCTCAATCAGTAGAACCGGTACAGATGATGCACCGGGCCGTGGCCATGCCCGACGGCGAAGCGATCGGCCGCCGCGATGGCACCGGAGATGAAGGCCTTGGCATTGCGCACGGCCGCCTCGAGGCTCTCGCCCTTCGCCAGCCCTGCGGCCACGGCCGACGACAGCGAACACCCCGTGCCGTGGGTATTCTTCGTCGCAACGCGCGGTGACGCCAATGCGATGCAGCCATCCGCGGTGATCAGATAGTCGGTGCTGTCCGTGCCCTGCCCGTGGCCGCCCTTGATCAGCACGGCCGGACAGCCGAGCGCGAGCAGCCGGCGGCCTTGCGCCGCGATCGTCTCGTCCGAGGTCGCGACCGGCTCGTCCAGCAGCGCGGCCGCCTCGGGCAGGTTCGGCGTGATCAGCGACGCCCGCGGGATCAGCCCGCGGCGCAGCGCGTCGATCGCATCCTCCGGCAACAGCCGGGCACCCGACGTCGCCACCATCACCGGATCGAGCACCACATGTGACGGCGTCCAGCGCGCAAGGCTTGCGGCAATGGCGTCGGCAATCGGCGCCTGCGCCACCATGCCGATCTTGACCGCGCCGACGGCGAGGTCATCGAACACCGCATCGATCTGCGCGGTAACGAAATCGGGGGGCACCAGGTGCACCCCGGTCACGCCCTTGGTGTTCTGGGCGGTCAGCGCCGTCAGCACCGACGCGCCATAGACGGCCAGCGCCGCAAAGGTCTTCAGGTCGGCCTGGATGCCGGCTCCCCCGGAGGAATCCGAACCGGCGATGGTGAGTGCGACGGGGGTGCTCATGCCCCTTCCTAGCGCGGGCCGGCCGCGCCCGGCAAGCAGGCCCGGCCACCGGAGAAAGCGTATCGACTTCGCCGGAAAACGCTATATTGAGGCGAAAGATGCCTTCCGGAGACAGCCCGCAATGGTTCCCTTCTTCGTCCAGATCAAGTGCAAGCTTGGCCAGTCCTACACGGTCGCCAATGCGCTGGCGGAAGCCGAGATCGCCTCCGAGATCTACTCGACGGCGGGAAATTATGACCTGCTGGTGAAGTTCTACGTCGACAATGCCACCGACATCGGCCACTTCGTGAACGAGAAGGTCCAGGTGCTGCCGGGCATTCAGGACACCCACACCATCATCACGTTCAAGGCCTTCGGCGCCACCTAGCGACGAGCTCGTCCAAGCCCGGGGACGGCCTGCCCGTCGGCCACCTGCCTCACGACAAAGGCGCCCGTCGTGACCGACGGGCGCCGAGGTCCTGAAAATGGGTCAAGCATGGTTTCGTCATGAAAGACGGTGGGCGGCCGGAGGGCCGTGTCCGCCAGTGCGTGTCAGCAGGCTGAAAAGCCGGACCTTTCGATCGCGAGGGGTCATGGGGGGACCGTCGAACGGCCCGGCTTTCCTTTCGGGCAACTTGGCGATAGGCGTCTATAACCGGTGCGCGGAGCATCGGGTCAAGGCGGGCGACCGATCCGATACGGTCGATCAAGAAGTTGAGACGAAAACTCAAGAATGACTGCGGCGCCGTGTGAAGAGTGAGATCAAAGCCGTTTCGTCCCTGCTGCCGAGCTATGGCTTTTCCGCCGAGCAGATGGACACAGAGACCAACATTGCCGCGTGGCGTGAGGCCACGTCGACGTTCTTCGAGGTCGACGAGCTCGCGGCCGGCGAGGCCGCTCCGTTCCGGGCGGACGTCCTGTCCTACGCGCTTGGCTCCGTCCTGCTCGGATCGGCCCGTGCGAGCGGCCAGCGGTTCCGGCGATCGGCCGAGACCGTTGCCCGCAGCGGCGTGGATCACATCATCCTGCAGCTCTACGTGAACGGCAGCTATGAGGGCGTCGCTGGCGCCTCGCCGATCCGGGTCGAGGCAGGCGACCTCTGCGTGCTCGATCTCGCCCAGACACTCGAAACGCGCGCGACCCCGTTCGAGAACGTCACGTTGGTGGTGCCGCGTCCGATGTTCGATGCGCGCCTGCTGCAGGTCGACGACCTGCACGGCCTGGTGCTGCCGCGCAGCGGCGCGCTGGCGCCGCTGTTGGCGCGGCATTTCGGCGCACTGCTCGACTATGCGCCGCGCATGAGTTTCGACGAGTGCCAGGCCGCGGTCGAGGGCACGATCGCGCTGATCTCGGCGTGCCTGCGCGGCGAGCTCGAACGCCGCGATGCCGACCGCAGCGTGACCGCAGACGTGTCGCTGCTCCGCATCCGCAAATACATCGAATCGCAACTGTCGAGCCCAGAGCTCAGCGCAGACGCGGTGGCGCTGCATTTCGGTCTGTCGCGCGCTTCGCTCTACCGCCTGTTCTCGCCGATCGGCGGCATCGCCGACTACATCCGCCGCCGCCGACTGCACCGTGCGTTCTTCGATCTCGCGGGAACCGGATCGCGGGCGTTGCGCATCAGCGAGGTCGCGCGGCGCTGGCAGCTCGGTACCGATGCGCATTTCACGCGGCTGTTCAAGTCCGCCTACGGCATCACGCCGAGCGCCGCCCGCGAGGCCGCCATGCTGGGCTCGCCACGCCTGTCGGTCGACGCGGACGCCGAAGCCGCCTCGCCGCTCAGCCGTTGGATGCGAGGGATAGCAGCGCCCCGGACCGGGGAATGAGCGCGACGACGGCCGCCGAGTGCGGATCGTCGTCCTCGGATGCGCCGTCCTCAGATGCGTCTTCGGCCAGCTGCGGCTCGTCGGCCTCGGACGCAGCGCGCGCGATCTCCAGATGCTGCTCGAGCTGCTCGACCGGCATCGGCCGGCCCAGCAGATAGCCCTGCGCGAAGTTGACGCCGAGCGAGCGCAGTTGCACCAGCTGCTCTTCGGTCTCGACGCCTTCGGCGGTGATCTGGATGCCAAGCCCCCGCGCCAGCGTCACGACCGACGAGATGACGGCGGCACTTTCGTCGCGCACGCTCAGATTGGCGACGAAGGACTTGTCGATCTTGATCTTGTTGAACGGGAACGCCGTCAGCGAGCGCAGCGACGAATAGCCGGTGCCGAAATCGTCGAGCGCCAGCGAGATGCCGAGGCCCTTCAGCCTGTCGATGAAGCTCTCGTTCTCGGCCGCTCGCTCCAGCAGCACCGACTCGGTGATCTCGATCTCCAGGCGTTTCGGATCGAGGCCCGACCGCGCGAGCGCCGACTGGATGACGTCGAACAGCTCCGCCTGCTTGAACTGGACGGGCGACAGATTGACGGCGATCTTGACGTCGTCGGGCCATGCGGTGGCGTCGTCGCAGGCGCGCCCGATGATCCATTCGCCGAGCGGCACGATCAGGCCGGTCGATTCCGCAAGCGGGATGAACTTGTCGGGCGGCACCAGGCCCTTGACCGGATGACGCCAGCGCACCAGCGCCTCGACACCGCGGCGCTCGCGCGTCTCGGCGTCGTAGAACGGCTGATAGTGCACCTCGAACTGGCACTGCGCGATGGCGTCGCGCAGATCGCCCTCGAGCGTGTTGCGCGCCTCGAGCTCGGCCGACATCGCATCGTCGTAGAGCGTGTAGCAGCTGCGGCCGGCGGATTTCGAGCGGTAGAGCGCGAGATCGGCCTTCTTGAGCAGGTGCTCCTGGTCGCGGCCGTGCTGGGGCGCGAGCGAGATGCCGATGCTGGTGCCGATCTCGACCCGTTGCCCGGCGAGCTGGAACGGCTCGGCGATCAGCTTGGTGATGCGCTGCGCAAGCTCGATCGCGGCGGCGCGCTGGTCGGCGGATCCGGCCTGGATCAGGGCGAACTCGTCGCCGCCGAGCCGGGCCAGCACGTCCTCGTCGCGCAGTTGCGATCTCAGCCGCTGCGCGACCTGCACCAGCAGCTCATCGCCGGCGCCATGACCGAGTGAATCGTTGACGTTCTTGAAACGGTCGAGGTCGAGCAGGAAAACGGTGAAGCGGCCGTTCTTCTCGTCGTTGATGCGCTCCATCTCCTCGAGGAAGAAGGCGCGGTTCGCGAGGCCCGTCAGCGCGTCGGTCTGCGCCAGCTCGAGCACGCGGCGATTGGCGAGCGCGAGCTGCAGGGCGTTGCGGCTCGACAGCGCGAGATACACGGCGAGGAAGATCGTCGTCGCCATGCCGGCCGCATACAGCGCCAGCGCGCGGTTGTGGCTCGCCATCAGGCTGCCGCCGGCGGGCGCCGCCTGGAACACCCAGTCGGCATCGCCGATGCGCAAGGTCGTCGACCAGATGCTGGGGTCCGCGGGCCAGCGCTGCGGGTCCACGCCGGAGGCGTTGATCACGCGTTCGGGCGGCAGAAGGTTGATCGCAAGCGCCGGACTGTTGGGATTGTTCGCGCGCACCGACTGCAGCAGCGTCGGCAGGTCGAACACACCGATGATGAAGCCGCTGAGATTGCGCCGGCGGTCGGCGACCGTCGTGCGCGACGTCCCCTTGGCGTAGACGGGGATGCCGATCATCACGGCGTTGTTGCGCTCGTTCTGATTGATCAGGTTCTGACGCGTGCGCAACGCGCCGATCACGTCGTAGTCGCGCGACTGCTCCAGCACGGCGCGATGGTCGGGAATGCTCCAATAATCGAGGCCGTAGACCGGCGAGGTCTTCGCCTCGGTGGAGAAGTAGACTGGATAGTATTCGTCGCTCTCCGGCGCCACCGTGCCGTCGGGATAGGACTTGATGCGAAAGGCGGGAACGCCATCGGTGATCGCCGCCGCCTCGTATTCGCCGCGCTCCTTGCGCTTGATCCGCGGCAGCCAGGCCAGGCGGAGCATGCCGCGATGCGCCTCGAACAGGCGCGCGCTGAAGGTCTGGTACTCGCTGCGGGTAATGTCGTCGTTGGCGGATTCGAAGCGGGTGCGCAGCGCGGTCAGCCGGCTGACATATTCGTTGACGCCGTTCTGGACCAGAATCGCCTGGGCTTCGGCCACGCCTTCGAAATCGGTGCGCGCCAGCCGGTTTTCCCAGCGTCCCACGGCAACCGTCCCGACGACCGACAGCACGACGCCGACGCATGCCGCGATGATCGCAGGGCGATAAAGGCGGTATCGCGATAACGACGCGCGCAGCCTCTCCCGCCCGCTACCGCTGCGAGCATCATCCTTTTCCGGCAGCGTCGGTGCGCTGTACTCTTCAACCTGCAATATGGCCCCCGCCAAACGGCTGCCCCTCACCACGATGCGGCCGATGCTGGCCGCGGTAAGTTAAGGACGGTCAAAGATGATCCGTTGTGGAGTACCAGAAACCGGGGCTTGGTTAACGGCTGACTGTTGAGGGCCGCCCAAAACGCGATCAAGCGCGGGCTACGTCCTTAGCGAGGTCTTCATTCAACACGCCTAGACTGAGTTGTCATCCAGCGTACCCGTGCATCGAAGATCGCAATGAACTGGTTTTCAAGCCTTCGGATCTCCATCGTTCTCATCCTGATCGCCGGCGTGCTCCCGCCCGGGCCTGCGCGCGCCGACGAGCTCGGCGTCACCAACGACTCCATCATGTTCGGCCAGGTGGCGGCGCTGGAAGGCCCGTCGGCCGCGCTGGGCCAGGCGGCGCGCCAGGGACTGCTGGCGGCCTTCAACGAGCTCAACGCCAAGGGCGGCGTCTACGGACGCAGGCTCAAGCTGGCGAGCCGCAACGACGGCTACGATCCCGATCGTTCGGTGGTCGAGACCATCAAGCTGATCTACGAGGATAAGGTGTTCGCGCTGATCGGCGCCGTCGGCACGCCGACCGCGATGGCCACCGCGCCGATCGCGGCGTCGAACGACGTCCCCTTCATCGGGCCGATCTCGGGCGCCGAATTCCTGCGGGCGCCCGAATTCCAGAACATCGTGAACATCCGCGCGAGCTACGCGGCCGAGGCGGAAGCCTCGATCAAGTACCTCACCGAAGAGCTTCACCTGACCCGGATCGCGATCTTCTATCAGGATGACGCGTTCGGCCGCGACGTGCTGGCCGGCGTGAAGACACATCTCGATCGCCGCGGCCTCGAGCTCGCGGCCGAAGGCACGTTCGAGCGCAACACGCGCGCGGTCGGCGCGGCGCTCAAGGTCATCCGGCGCGCGGAGCCGGAAGCGGTGATCCTGGTCGGCACCTACGGCCCGTGCGCCGAGTTCATCAAGATGGCGCATCGCAGCGGCTTCAACCCGACCTTCACGGCGGTCTCCTTCGTCGGCGGCAACGCGCTCGCCAAGGAGCTCGGCCCGGAAGGCCGCGGCGTCATCGTCTCCGAGGTGGTACCGTTTCCGTGGGACACCGACCTCCGCATCGTCGCCGACTATCAGGCCGCGATGAAGACGCTCGATCCGAGCCAGACGCCGGACTTCATCGGGCTCGAGGGCTACATCACTGGCCGCCTGGTGGCCCGCGCCCTGGCGATGACCGGGCCTAACCCGACCCGCGCCGAGCTGCTGCGCATCATCAACGAGGTCGGCCAGTTCGACATCGGCGGGCTGGTGGTCAGCTTCGGCAACGCGCGCAAGGAGAATCCACCGCCGGTGTCGCTGACGGTGATCCAGAGCGACGGCAGCTTCAAGCCGATCTGATCCGCGTTGCGCGCCGGCCGAACTGATCAGCCCGCGGGCTTCTTCGGCTTCGGCGGGCCTTCGACCGGCGGCAGCGATTTCAGATAGACCGCCATCGCCTTGCGATCCTCGGGCGTGAGCTGCGAGGTGTTGCGGATCACCCGCGCCATCGAGCCGCCGGCGCTGTCGCCGTCGGGCAGTTGTCCGGTCTCGAGGAAATAGCTGATGTCGCTCTCGCTCCAGTCCGACAGGCCGTTCTGGGTGATGTTCGGCACGAAGCCCTGACCTTCCGGATCGGGCCCACCCGCCAGACGCTGCGCCGAGACGATGCCGCCGAGCGCATTGCGCGGACTGTGGCATTCGGCGCAATGGCCGAAGGTATTGACCAGATAGGCGCCGCGATTCCACTCCGCCGGACGCGTGGCGTTGGCGGCAAAGGGCTTGTCGCCGAAGAACAAGAGCTTCCAGACCCCGACGGTGCGGCGGATGTTGAACGGGAATGGCATGTCGTGCGCGCGCGAGGCCCCGGCGACCGGCGGCAGCGTCTTCATGTAGGCGAAGAGATCGCGGACGTCGTCGATCTTCGCGGCCGCGTAGGAGGCATAGGGAAACGCCGGGTAGTAGTGGCTGCCGCCCGGCGACACACCCCTCACCACCGCATTGACGAACTCGGCCTCGCTCCAGCGCCCAATGCCGTCAGTGGGATCGGGCGAGATGTTGGGCGCGTAGAACGTGCCGAACGGCGAGGTCAGCGGCAGCCCGCCGCCGAGCTTCAGTCGATCCGGCTGGTTCGGGACGGCATGGCATGACGCGCAGCCGCCAATGTTGAACATCTCCTGGCCATTGGCGAGATCAGGCGCCCGTGTCGCCGCCGCGAGCACCACGGTCGACGGGCTCGTCAGCCACCAGAATACCGCAAGGCCCGCGGCACCGAGCACACAGACAGCAAGCAGAAGGCGTCGCAACATGGTCGCTCCGTCACGGCGGGGAGGATGTCGTGGTTTTCGCCGCAAGCTCCAAGGCGTCGGCGGCGATCGATACGACAGGACGCTCGGGCGCACAAACAAAACAGGCGCACAAACAAACGGGGCGAACGCGCAGCACGCGTTCGCCCCTCGCATGAGATCACATCAGGTCAGCTGGCCTTGAGCCGGAAGGTCTCGTGGCAACCGCCGCACTCCTTGCCGATCGCCGGCGCGGTCGCCTTCAGGCTGTCGAGATCCTTGATCTTGGCCTTGGCCTCAGTGACCACCTTGGCGAAGCTGTCGATCTTGGTCTTGAAGCCGGCATGGTCTTCCCAGATCTTCGGCGACGGGCTGTAGTCGCCCTCGAACTTCGCGCCCTTGACGCTGGCGGGATACATCGTCGGCAGCTTCTTGGCCGTCTCGTCGAGCTGCGCCAGAGCGGCATTGACCGCGGCCTGGTCGTACGGCTTCTCGCCCTTCACCATGGCGATGAGAACACCGCCGAGGTTCTTGGCGTTGGCCTTCATCGTGTCCTGGCTATGCTTGACCAGATCCTGCTGTGCCATCACGGCGCCCGCCCCTAGCAGCAAAGCTGCGACAGCCACGACAGTCCGCTTCATCAATTCGCTCCTTTGTTGTCACAATCCCGTCCAGCCCACCTGAACGGGTCGCTCGGTTAGATCAACCCCTCAGCCCGCGGATTATTCCGGAATTGAGGCGGATATCGGAGAGGCTACGGAGGGAGAGTACTCAGAGACTATGACGGCGATGCTGCTCCCGGATCGCAATCCAGACGCGCTCCGGGGTCGCCGGCATGTCGATGTGATCGATCTTGTACTCGCGCCAGAGCGCTTCGACGATCGCATTGACCACAGCCGGGCAGGAGCCGATCGCGCCCGCCTCGCCCGCGCCCTTGACACCCATCGGATTGGTCTTGCAGGGCACGTTGTGGGTCTCGAAGGTAAAGGACGGCGCGTCGGCGGCACGCGGCAGCGCGTAGTCCATGAAGCTGCCGGTGACGAGCTGAGCGTCGGAGTTGCTGTAGACCACCTGCTCCATCAGCGCCTGACCGATGCCCTGCACCGCACCGCCATGCACCTGGCCGGCCAGCAGCAGCGGATTCAGCGTCACGCCGAAATCGTCGACGATGACGTAGTTGACGATTTTGATGATCCCGGTCGCCGGATCGATCTCGACCTCGGCCACATGCGTGCCGTTCGGATAGGTGCCGTCGGCGCTGGCGAAGGTGGCACTGCCGTTGAGCTTGGCGGGATCTGTGCCCGGACGCTTGGCGAGATCGGCGAAGGAGATCGCACGGTCGGTGCCGGCGACGCGGATCACGCCGTCGGCAATCTCGAGATCGCCGAGGCCGGCCTCGAGCGCTTCGGCGGCGATCTGCTTGAGCTTGTCGCCGAGCTCATGGGTGGCGCGCTGCACGCTGACGCCGCCGGAGGGAATCGAGGCCGAGCCGCCGGTGCCGAGGCCGGTCGCGATTTCGGCCGTGTCGCCCTGGTGGATGTGGACGCGCTCCGGCGGCAGGCCGAACTGCTCGGCGACAATCTGGGCATAGGCGGTCTGGTGGCCCTGCCCGCTCGACTGCGTGCCGATCAGGATGGTGACGTCACCATTGGGATCGAGCCGCACATTGGCGGTCTCCTCGCCCATGGTGCCGCAGACCTCGACATAGCTCGCGAGCCCGATGCCGCGGATCAGCCCGTGCTTCTTGGCGGCCTTGGCGCGCTTCGGAAACTCCTTCCACTGCGCGATCTCCATCGCGCGCTTGAGGTGCGCGTTGAAGTCGCCGGAATCGTAGACCTTGCCGGTCGCGGTCTTGTAGGGCAGCGCGCGCGGCGGAATGAAGTTCTTGCGCCTGATCGCGTCGACGCTCATGTCGAGCTTGCGTGCGCAGGCATCGACCAGGCGCTCGATGACATAAGCCGCCTCGGGGCGGCCCGCGCCGCGATAGGCGTCGACCGGCACGGTATGGGTGAAGATCGTGCGCACCCGGCAGTGGAAGGCCTGGATGTCGTAGAGCCCCGGCAGCATGCCGGCGCCGCCATGCGGGATATAGGGCGCGAAGGTCGAGAGATAGGCGCCCATGTCGCCCATCAGGTCGACGTCCATCGCGAGGAACTTGCCGTCCTCGGCGAGCGCCATCTTCGCGGTGGTGACGTTGTCGCGGCCCTGCGCGTCGCCCATGAAATGCTCCGAGCGATCGGCGGCCCAGCGCACCGACTTGCGCAGCCGCTGCGCGGCGACCGCGAGCAGCGCATATTCCCGGTAGGGAAACAGCTTGGTGCCGAAGCCGCCGCCGACATCGGGGCAGATCACCCGCATCTTCTCGGTCGGGATCTTCAGGACGTTCTGGCACAGAATGTCGCGCAGGCGGTGGCTGCCCTGGCTGCCCGCCGTCAGCGTCAGATGGTCGCGCTTGGTGTCGTATTCGCAGACCGCGGCGCGCGTCTCCATGAAGCTCGCCACCACGCGCGGATTGACGATGCGGATCTCGGCAACCGCATGAGCCTTGGCGAACGCCGCCTCGGTCGCGGCCTTGTCGCCGATCGCAACGTCGAACAGAACGTTGCCCTTGTGCTCGGCCCACACCTGCGGCGCGTCCGGCTTGATCGCGTTCACGACGCCGGTCACGGCCGGCAGCGTCGTCCACTCGACCTTGATCGCCTCCAGCGCGTCGCGCGCGTGATCGAGCGTATCGGCGACGACGAAGGCGATGGCGTCGCCGACGTGGCGCACCTCGTCCTTGGCGAGGATCGGATAAGGCGGCGCGGTGAACGGATCGGTCTCGAGATTGAACAGGCAGGGCAGCCCACCGAGCTCCGCGGTGTCGGCGGCGGTCAGAATCAGCGCCACGCCCGGCAAGAGCCGCGCCTGGGTGACGTCGATGGTGAACTTGGCATGGGCATGCGGCGAGCGCAGCACCAGGGCATGCAGGGCGGACGATGGCGCGAGATCGTCGGTGTAGCGGCCCTTGCCGCGAATCAGCGCGTCATCCTCTTTGCGGAGAACGCCTTGTCCGACACCGAACTTGATTGGAGCTGCCATCTGGTTTCACTTCCCGCTTGCATTGTCGCAACTATTGGACGGCATATTGCAGCGGAACGAGGACTCGCGCAAACGCCATATGGCCGGCGCCGCAACACGCGCGGTCAACTCTCGGCAGGCATGCCAGCAAGCGATGCTGCAGCGCAAACCTCAGCGCCGCACCAGCGCCTTGAGCCAGCGCGGGCCGAACAGAACGAGAATGGCGCCCGCATAAATGACGGCGCCGACGATGATCAGCAGACCGAGAACGGCTTCATCCTGCATGCGGCCGAGCGATGCGAGATGGGTCGATGCCACGAAGGCCGTCGCCCACAACGTTGCCGCGAGCACCACGCCAGTTCCAGCAAATTTCATCAGCGACATGGTGAGCCGCCGATCGAAACGCAGATAACCCTTGTGCACGGCGAAGCCGAGCACCAGCAGCAGGTTGATCCACGCGCCGACGGCCGTCGCCAGCGCAAGACCGACCTGCGCCAGCGAGCCCATCAGCAGCACCTTGAGCACGACGTTGGCGGTCAGCCCGGTGAGCGAGGCCTTCACCGGCGTCGCGGTGTCCTTGCGCGCGTAGAAGGTCGAGACCGCGCTGCGAATCATCACGAACGGAATGAGCCCCACGGCATAGGCGGCGAGCGTCGCACCGGCCGCCGCGGCATCGCCCTTGGTGAAGGCGCCGCGGGCGAACATCGCGCGCGTGATGACGTCGGGCACGGCGAGGAACGCGGCAACGAACGGCACCGAGAACAGCAGCGTGAACTCGAAGGCGCGGCGCTGCTGCTCCATGGCGCCCTCGTGGTCGTTTGCCGTCAGCCGCCGCGACATCTCCGGCAGCAGCACGGTGCCGATGGCGATGCCGATCACGCCGATCGGCAGTTGGTTGAGTCGGTCGGCGTAATACAGCGCAGAGATCGCGCCTGCGGGGAGGAAGGTCGCGATGATGGTGTCGGCGAACATCGCGACCTGCGTGCCCATCGAACCGAGCGTGGCGGGCCCCAGCGCCTTGAAGAAGGCGCGGATGTCGTCGTCGAGCTTGAGCGGCGCAAAGCGCGGCAGGCCGCCATGGCGGGCGAGGTCGCCGGCGAGCAGGACATATTGCAGGAAGCCGGAGATCAGCACGCCCCACGCCGCGGCATGGCCGACACCGGGAAAGAACGCCGCCAGCGCCAGCGTCGCCATCATTGCGAGATTGAGGAAGATCGACGCAGCCGCAGCGCTCGCAAAGCGCTGCATCACGTTGAGCATGCCGCCATACAGCGTCACCAGCGTGATCAGCAGCAGATAGGGAAAGGTGATGCGCGTCAGCGTGATCGCCAGGTCCCGCTGCGCCGGATCGTCGGTGAAGCCGGGCGCCAGGATCGTCATCGCCTGCGGCATGAACACCCAGGCCAGGATCAAGAGCACGATCTGCGAGGCCAGCAGCAGCGTGAAGATGCGGTCGGCAAACAGGCTCGCCGAGGTCGGCCCCTTCTCGCCATGGACATGCGCATAGGCCGGCACAAAGGCGGCGTTGAACGCGCCCTCGGCGAAGATCGCCCGGAAATGGTTGGGCAGCCGGAACGCAATGAAAAACGCATCCGCCACCGGCCCGGCGCCGAGAATCGCCGCCAGCATGATGTCGCGGGCAAAGCCGGTGAGGCGCGACAGCAGCGTATAGCCGCCGACCGTGAAAATGCGTCCGAGCATGGGGGGCTTCTAGAGCATTGGGCGGGGAGTTTGAAGCGGAACGTCCGTTCTTGCCGCGTGCGGCCAAAATGCGGCGCCCTGTCGCGGCCCGTTCCCGCTTGGAGCAATGGCTGCCAGGATTTCAGCGGGCGCCGGTGGAAACCTCCCCGCTCGCAGCAGGCTTTCGCATATGCCGCTCTTACATTTCGCGCCCGTCTGCTTCCACGTCGTCATGGCCGGGCTTGTCCCGGCCATCCACGTCGTGCAGCGTCCCCGGAACGACGTGGGCGCTTGCCGGGATTGCGGGAAAAGGTCGGATAGACGTGGCCCCCGATCAGTTGTGGCTGACAATGTCAAAGGTTGCATGATGGCGGATTTAGCCGCGCCAATCCGCCCTGCGCGCTGTGCGTTCCGACACTTGCACTTCATGCCAACGTCAGCCCGTAGGGCGGATTAGCGGAGCGTAATCCGCCGCGCCTAGTGCGGACAATCGATGATGGTGAGAGTCCATCCCGATCGAGTGTGTGGACGTGGCCACCCGACCAGTTCTGGCACGCAATATCAAATGTGGCGTGACGGCGGATTACGCTCCGCTAATCCGCCCTACGGGCTGGCTGGAATGCTCTCGACAATCCAAGTACGTTCGCTAAATGAAGACTCATCTCGAATTTGTCTCGACAGCCTTTCCGCCGGAGCCCGGCGAAGATGAACTGGTCAATCCGGGGCTGTATGGGAAGCGACTGGCGGAATTCTTGTCCGAGGAGTTGCCGCTTCACGGTTTCGCGTATGACCCCAGAGGATTGGGGGTGGCGAATCGATCTCGAAAATTCGGAATTTCCAATGTGGCTCGGATGCGGCCACTACCAGGAGCATGAGAACGGGTTTCTGTGTTTCATTGAGCCTTCGCGTCCCTTCGTTCGACGACTGCTGAAAACGATTCCGACAACCGACACGGTCGACCGTCTGGCTGGAGCCCTGCAGATGATACTGGAGAGGAGCGGCAAGGTGCAGCAGATGCGTTGGTGGACTGAAGATGAGGCGCCTCGCTGACCGCACAACCTAAGACGGACCCGTCGTACCCGAGACTCCGGGCCAGCACGAAACACGAGAAGCCCGATATCAGCGGACTGACTCGTCGGGCAACTCGCTGAATGGCGCGATGGCGTCTATCTACCCACTTACTGATCTCCCGACCGCTTTATGGCGTCCGAACAGCCCGCCTCAAGACTCATTTCGCTAGCCGCTTGAAGCGCCTCCCTCCATCCAGTCCATTTCGGAAAAATAATTCTCTTTCTTTTTCTCCGAAATCATGATTGTATGCCTCCCGTCCCGTCTCGATCAGAGGGGCGCTTCGCGGTCGTCACGGACGTTGAGGCGGGATGCGGTGGGTGTGTCGATGTTGCAGCATGGTTCTCCATGCCGACGAACGACATCGATGCGCACGGTCAAGTCGCGTGGTCCTGGCATCCCGATGCTGATGCCAAGTCGGTGCTGATGCGCAAAGGCGCAGTGCCGATGACGGTGGCCAAAAAGCCCGGAGCACCGGGGAGAACGCGAAGCAGCCGTTCCAACCATCGCGCGGGGAATGCCGGGATGTCTCGGCTGAACCTGTGGTTCCTGCCGCCTGCATTTTTTTCGCAGGCGGGCCATGGGTGCGGCCAGCGCCCGGCATTCCCCGTGCCCTCTTCGAGGAGAGGGTGGGTCCATCGGCAAAGCTCGGACGCGAAGATGCGCCGCGAGAGAGCGGAGTCATGTCTCACCGCCGTCATTGCGAGGAGCGCAAGCGACGAAGCAATCCAGAGTCGCGCATGGGGACTCTGGATTGCTTCCGCCGTCGCCCTTCGGGCTATGGCGGACAAGTCGCTTCGCTCGCAATGACGGTGAATATGCCGATCCCGCGTCAGCACGTGCGACGCCGGTGGGGAGGCGAGAGGCGCGCTTCCCACTCCGCTGTCATCCCGGACAAGCCCGCCGACGCGAAGCGGCGGCGGGCGCAGATCCGGGATCCATACGCTGTGCAGCTGGTGGGGTGCGCGGAACGGGCCGCCTGCCCGTTTCGGAGATCACGCGGTATGGGTCCCGGCGTTCGCCGGGACGACAGTGTTGGTTGGGACTGTCGGCGGGGCAGATCGCCCGCCGGTGCTGTGAGCCGCGCCGCTGCAAGCGGCGTGACGTCAACGATGCCTTATGCCTCAGCCCCGCAGGGCGCCGCGGACGACGTCGATGATGCGGGCCTGGGTCGGCTCGTCGAGATAGGCGTGCATCGGCAGGCTGATGACGTCGGCGGAGAGCTGCTCGCTGACCGGCAGGCCGCCATCGGCGCTCGGGAAGATGCGGTAGGCGGTCTGCTGATGCATCGACTTCGGATAGTAGATCGCGGTCGGAATGCCCTGCGCCTTCAGCGCCGCGGCGAAGGTGTCGCGGTCGATGCCCTTGGGCAGGCGGATGGTGTATTGCGCCCAGACCGAGGTGCAGCCCTCGACGAGGCGCGGCACCTTCACAACATCGGCCAGCGCGGCCGTGTAGCGCTCGGCCACCTTGTTGCGCGCGACGATCTCGTCCTCGAAGATCCTGAGCTTCTCGATCAGGACCGCGGCCTGAATGGTGTCGAGCCGTGCGGTCAGGCCGAGGCGGACGTTGTCGTATTTGTCGCTGCCGCCGCCATGGGCGCGCACGCTGCGCAGGCGCTCCAGCAGGCCGGCATCGTCGGTGAGGATGGCGCCGCCGTCGCCGAAGCAGCCGAGCGGCTTGGCCGGATAGAAGCTGGTGGCGGTCGCCAAGCCGAAGGTGCCGATGCGGCGGCCCTTGTAGCTGGCGCCAAAGCCCTGCGCGGCGTCGTCGAGCACGAACAGGCCTTCGTCCCCAGCGATCGCGGCCACCGAATCATGGTCCGCGCTCTGTCCGAACAGATCGACCGGGATCACGGCCTTCGGCTTGAGACCGAGCCGCTTGGCGGTTGCGATGCCGCGGTGGAGCGAGGCCGGATCGATGTTGAAGGTGTCCTCCAGCACGTCGACGAACACCGGCGTGGCGCCGGTCAGCGCCACGGCTTCGCCGGTCGCGCAGAAGGTGAAAGACGGGCACAGCACGGCATCGCCCGGGCCGATGCCCTGGGCCATCAGCACCATCAGCAGCGCGTCGGTGCCGCTGGAGCAGCTCACCGCGTATTTGGCGCCGCAGAATTCAGCCAGCTCCTTCTCGAGCTGGATGATTTCGGGGCCGCCGAGAAACTGGCAGTGCGCGAGCACGCGGGCAACCGCCTCATCGAGCGACTTGCCGAGCCGCTGGCGCTGCGCGGCAGTGTCGATGAACGGAATGGGCTGATGGCACAGGTGCTGGTTCATGAGCTCTGACACATGTTCGGATCGAGAAAAGAGGGTGAAGCGGAGGCGTGGCCGGCTAGCCGGCCACGGCGCGACGCTTGGTAGCAGCCGCCTCGGCGGGACGATGGCTCGAGGTCTCCAGGCACTGCGTGGCGATCGCCAGACTCGCAACGCCCTCGTCGCCGGTGACCGCGGGCGCCGTGCCCGAGCGCACCGCGTGCAGGAACGCGATCAGCTCGGCGCGCAGCGGCTCGTCATGGCCGACCGGGAGATGGCGCATCGAGTAGCTGCCATCCGGCTTGAAGCCGAAGCACTCGGTGACCTGGCGCGTCAGCAGATCGCCCATGATGTACTTGCCGCGCGTCGCCACGGTGACGTTGCGCGCCTTGAACGGCGTCAGCCAGTTGGTGTTGATGTGGGCGAGCACGCCGGAGGCGGTGCGGAACTGCAGGAGCGCGATGTCCTCACGCTCCGCCACCGCACTCGACAATTGCGGCTGCACCTCGATGATGTCGGATTCGGTGAACCAGCGGATCAGGTCGATGTCGTGCACGGCGAGATCGATGACGACGCCGACATTGGACATGCGCGGCGGGAACGGACCGACGCGGGTGATCGCGATCGACAGCAGGTCCTCGCCGGCGATCGCCTTCTTGATCGCGGCCACCGCCGGATTGAAGCGCTCGACATGGCCGATCATCAGGGTGACGCCGGCGCGATGCGCGGCCGAGACGATCTCCCTGCCCTCGTCCACCGTCGAGGCGATCGGCTTCTCGACCATCAGGTGCACCTTGCGGGCGATGCAGGCGAGCGCGAGCTCGTGATGCAGATGCGTCGGAGCCGCGACCGTCACCGCGTCGACGCCCTCGGCGACGAGTTCATCGAGCGTCTCGAAGGTCGGGCAGTTCGCAAGCTCGGTGACGCGGTTGCGATGGGCGGGCAGCGGATCGACCACGCCGACCAAGTGCACATCAGGCAGTCCGGCGAGCACGCGGGCATGGTTGCTGCCCATCACGCCGGCTCCGATGACGCCGACTCGCAGCGCCTGCCTCAGCTCGGCCTTGTGGCCCGCCCCCTTGGAACTCATGTCATCGACCCCATCAATGTCCCCGGATTGCGACGTCACGGATTGGCCATGACGGTTAACGAACTGCAAATCACCGGTCGAAGCTCTCCTAGCATGCCGGTTGAAGCGAGGCGAATGCGGAAACCTTTTTCAGGACACGATTTGATTCAGAAAGTTACATCGGGTTCGGACGAAAACCGCTGTCTTTTGAACGGCGTGTGCGATGCCCTTCACGTGTGGCAAGTGCCCTGTTCACGCGTCACGACAGGCCGCGGACAGAACGGTTGCGGCGCCTTCACGCCTGCGTGTTGGCCGCAGCCGGAGGTAACGCGGTGGATCCCGCCAGCGAAGGAGATCACGTCACATCGCGGGAGAACACCCATGACCCTCAGCCTCGCCTCGCTCCGCTACGCCTCATCCTTCGCCGTGCTGCTCGCCTCGCTTACCCCGTGGTCGCCGTCGGTGGCCGCCGTGGATCGGCCTGTCGTCATCGAGCTCTTCACCTCGCAGGGCTGCTCCTCCTGCCCGCCTGCAAATGCCTATCTGAACGAGCTGGTGCGGCAGCGCCGCGACGTGCTGCCGCTCGCCTTTCACGTCACCTATTGGGACCGGCTGGGCTGGAAGGACCCGTTCTCATTGCCGGCCGCCACCGATCGCCAGGCCCGCTACGGCAGCCGCTTCGGCGACGGCTCCTACACGCCGGAGATCGTCGTCGACGGGGTGACGGGTCATGTCGGCTCCAACAGGGCCGAGGTGGGAGCCGCGATCGATCGCGCCAGGGGCGCGAGCGCGACGGCGGCGCCGGTCAAGCTCGCACGCAATGGCGACAAGCTCGCGGTCGAGGTCGGCGGCGGTGAAGGACGCGGACGCGTCGTGCTGGTCGGCTTCGATCATCGGCATGAGACGGCGATCCGCCGCGGCGAGAATGACGGCCGCACGCTGGAGGAGCTGAACGTGGTGCGCTCGGTGCGCACGCTCGGCGATTGGAGCGGCACGGCGCTGCGCCTCACCGAGCCGATGCCGGAGGGCGAGGATGCGGCCGTGCTGCTCGAAAGCCCGGAGGGGCGCATCGTCGGTGCCGCGCGGCTATAGCTTCGACCGCCTGTCAGGCGGACGCGCAGGTGCGACGCCAGAACAGGCGGTAGCCCTCCTCCACCTTGCGCGTGTAGGTCTCGACATTGCCGGCGGCGGAGCGGGCAACCATCGCCGGCAGCTCCGCGCGCAGCTTCGCGAGAGCCGCAGGCTGCGCGGCCTGCTTCAGGGCGAGACCGATGTAGCCGTCGTCGTCCTCGGCCACGAAGTCGCCGAGCCCGACCGCCGTGTTGATGGCGGCTGCCGCGCGCGCTGCCGCGCCGTGGCCGAGCTTCGCGATCACGGGGACGCCGGCCTGCAGCGACTCCCAGGTGCTGACGCCGCCATTCTGCGGAAACGGATCGAGCGACATGTCGATGCCTGCGAACTGCGCGATGTGCTGATCGCGCGTCGACAGGCCGAGGCACGTGATGCGCTCCTGCGCGATGCCATGCGCGACGAAGCGGGCGACGAGGCCGTTGCGCAGCAAGGGATCATCGAGCGCTCCGTTCTTGATGACGATCCGCGACTCCGGCAGCGCTCCCATCAGCCGCGACCAGAGCGCGAGCGCGGGCTCGGAGATCTTGTCGATCCGGTTGAAGACGCCGAACGTGACGTGGCCGTTGCGCAGCATCGGCAGCGGCGTCGGCTGCCATCCCTGCAAGGGATCGGTGGTGATCACGGCCGGCAGGTCGTAGACCTGCTCGGCGAACAGATGACGTGCAGCTTCGGGCACGGTCACCGGATCGGCGAAGAAGTAGTCGATCGTGGGGAGGCCGGTGCCGGTGCCGCTGCCCCAGGCCGTGACCTGGACCGGCGCCGGCTTGCGCGCGAACACCGGCAGCCGGTTGCCGGCGGAATGGCCGGAGAGATCGACGAGGATATCGACCTGATCGGCCTCGATGCGATCGCTCAGCTCCTCGTCCGACATCTGCCAGGCGTCGACCCAGAGGTCGGCGGCCGCGCGGCACTGGTCCGTCATCGTATCGCGCAGCGGCGAGCAGGAGTAGCAGATCACCTCGAACGCGGCGTGGTCGTGATGACGCAGCACCGGCAGGAACACCAGCGCCGCCGAATGGCTGCGGAAGTCGGACGAGACATAGCCGATCGTCAGGCGCCGCTCCGGATCACGATCCCGCACCGGCGGCGGACGGCGCGCGACCTGGCTGCCGATCCTGGTCCACCATTCGCGTCTCGCCGCCTGATGCTGGGCGAAATCGGTGTCGGGCATGAAGTCGAGCAGGAAGATCTTGGCGGTGATCGCATCGCCATAGTCGGGCTTGAGCGCGAGCGCGCGCTCGAAGTGCTGCAGGGCGGTCGTGAGATCGCCCTGCTTGCAGAAGCATTCGCCGAGCCAGGTCCAGGCGACCTCGGACGCGGGATTGATCTCCAGCACCTTGCGGCAAGCGTCCATCGCCGGCGCGATGTTGTCCCTGATCACACTGAGCTGCGCGAAGCCGAGCAGCGCCACCTCCTGTCGCGGATCGAGCGCCAGCGCGGCCTCGAAATCGGGCATCGCCTTGTCGAAACGTCCGGCCTGCTGATGCAGCCGGCCGCGCTGTGCCAGCACTTGCGCGGCGTTGGGCTTGATGGCGAGGGCAGCGTCGAAGGCCGCCAGCGCCTCATCGGAATGGCGCAGGTTGATGCTCGCCAGCCCCTTGCCGAACATCGCCTCCATGTGGCGCGGATTGAGCGACAACGCGCGATCGAAGCTCTGATTGGCCTCCGTGTTGCGACCGAGCGGAAGCAGCGCCATGCCGCGATTGCAATAGGCGTCGGCATAGTCCGGCTTGAGCGCGATCGCCCGGTCATGCGCGGCGATCGCCTCCTCCGGCCGCCCCAGGCGCATCAGCGTGTTGCCGAGACCCGTGAGCGCCACGAGCAGGTTCGGCTTCAGCGCGATCGCCCGCTCCTGGCATTTGCGGGCGTCCTCGAAGCGTTTGCGGTTGAACAGCGCGAGGCCGAGATTGGAGAGCGCCTCGGCATGCCGCGGCTCGATCTCGACCGCCTTGGTCAGGGCCTGCTCGGCGAGATCGGGCTGGCCGCCGTCGAGCGCCGCAACGCCGAGCAGGTGCAACGCATCGAAATGATCGGGCAGCAGCGCCAGGATCTGTCCGCAGATCGCCTGCGCCTCGGCGTGACGGCCGGCACGATACGCCGCCACGGCGCGCGGCATGAGCTCGTCAGCCTGCTTGCGATGCTTCTTCTGCAGTCTCGCATTCTGGAAGGCGCGAGAGCCGACATTGCTTGCCAAGAGACTTGCCTCCACGGGTGGCGTGCAGATCGCGGGAACGCAGTGACATCACATGCGGCACCACCGGATGCCGCGACACAAAGACTAGCCGGCGCTGGCGCAATGGCGACGCCAGAACAGGCGGTAGCCCTCCTCGACCTTGCGCGTGTAGGTCTCGACATTGCCCGCGGCCGAGCCCGCGACCATCGCCGGCAGCGCGGTCCGCAGCTTCGCCAGCTCAGCCGGCTTCGAGGCCCACTTCGCGGCGAGCGCGACATACCCGTCGTCGTCTTCGGCGACGAACTCGCCGAGCCCGACCGCCGTGACGATCGCCGCCGCGGCGCGCGACGCCGCGCTGCGTCCGAGCCTGGCGATGACCGGCACGCCGGCCTGCAGCGACTCCCAGGTGCTGACGCCGCCATTCTGCGGAAACGGATCGAGCGAGATGTCGACCTCGGCAAACTGCGCGATCTGCTGCTCGCGCGTCGACCAGCCGAGACAGACCACGCGCTCCGGCGCGACGCCTTGCGCGGCGAAGCGCGCCAGGAGACGGTCACGCAACAGGGGATCATCGAGCGAGCTGCTCTTGATCACGATGCGCGAGTCCGGCAGCTGCTGCATGATCCGTGTCCAGACGATCAGCGCAGGATCGGAGATCTTGTCCAACCGATTGAACACGCCGAAGCTCACAAAGCCATTGCGGAGCATCGGCAGCGGCGTCGGCGCGATGTCCGGCAACGCCTCGGTGGTGATCACCGCCGGCAGGTCATGGACCTGCTCGGCGAACAGATGACGTACCGCTGCGGGCACCGTGACCGGATCGGCCAAGAAATAGTCGATCGTCGGCAGCCCCGTGCCGGTGCCGCTGCCCCAGGCCGTGACCTGGACCGGGGCGGGCTTGCGGGCAAACAGCGGCAGGCGATTGCCGGCGGAGTGGCCGGAGAGATCGACCAGGATATCGACGCCATCGGCGTCGATGCGGTCGGCCAGCTCGTCGTCCGACATCTGCGCGGCGTCGACCCAGAGGTCGGCGCAGGCACGGAATTGCGCCGTGACGGCATCCTGCACCGGCGAGCAGGCATAGCAGGCGACTGCGAAATTCTGCGGGTCGCGATGCCTGAGCACCGGCAGGAATGTCAGTGCGGCCGAATGATTCCGGAAGTCGGAGGAGACGTAGCCGATCGTCAGGCGCCGTTCCGGGTCGAGATCGCGCTTGGCCACCGGCCGGCGCGGGATGTGGGCGCCGATCCGCTGCCACCATTCGCGCCGTGCCGCCTGCTGGAGCGCAAAGTCGGCCTCCGGCATGAACTCGAGCGTGAAGATCTTCGCGGTCATGGCCTCGGCAAAATCGGGCCTGATCTCAAGGGCGCGGTCGAAATGCTCGACGGCCGCAACGACCTCGCCCTGCTTGGCGTAGCAGATGCCGAGCCACAGCCAGGCCTCCTCGGAGCGCGGATTCCGCTCCAGCACCTTGCGGCAGGCATCGACGGATTGGGCGACGTCCTTGAAGTGGCCGAGCTGGGCCTTGCCGAGCAGCGCCATCTCCAGCATCGGATCGTGCGCCAGCGCCGCCTCGTAGTCCGCCTTCGCCTGGTCGAAACGGCCGGCCATCTGATGCAGCCGGCCGCGCTGCGCCAGCACCTGCGGCGCACCGGGCTTGACGGCAAGCGCGGCATCGAAGGCCGCGAGCGCCTCGGTGTGATGACGCAGGTTGATGCTCGCCAGCCCCTTGCCGAACATCGCCTCCATGTGGCGCGGATTGAGCGACAGTGCGCGATCGAAGCTCTGATTGGCCTCGGCGTTGCGACCGAGCGGAAGCAGTGCCATGCCGCGGTTGCAATAGGCGTCGGCATAGTCTGGCTTCAGCGCGATGGCCCGCTCATGCGCCGCGATCGCCTCGTCCGGCAGGCCGAGGCGCATCAGCGTGTTGCCGAGGCCCGTCTGCGCGACCACGAGGGCTGGCTTCAGCGCAATCGCCCGCTCCTGGCACTTGCGCGCCTCCTCGAAGCGCTTGCGGTTGAACAGCGCGAGGCCGAGATTGGAGAGCGCCTCGGCATGTCGCGGCTCGATCTCGACGGCCTTGGTGAGCGCCTGCGAAGCGAGATCAATTTGGCCACCGTCCAGCGCCGTCACGCCGAGCAGGTGCAGGGCATCGAAATGATCGGGCAGCAGCGCCAGGATCTGGCTGCAGATCGCCTGGGCTTCGGAACGGCGACCGCCGCGATAGGCGGCGACGGCCGCGGGCATCAGCGCATCGGCCTGCTTGCGATGCTTCTTCTGCAGCCTCGCATTCTGAAACGCGCGGGAACCGACATCGCTTGCCAAAGACGGCCTCCGAATAACGCGTGGAACTACATATCGGGCTTGTTCACGCGCGACCTTGCTTCAGGCCGCGACGGATGGGCCTCAGCCGCCAGTGGCGCAATAGCGGCGCCAGAACTGGCGATACCCCTCCTCGACCTTGCGCGTGTAGGTCTCGACATTGCCGGCGGCCGAGTTGGCCACCCGCGTCGGCAGCTCCGCACGGAGCTGAGCGAGCTCGGCCGGCCGCGCCGCGTGTTTCAGGGCGATCGCAATGTACCCCTCGTCGTCCTCGGCCACCCAGTCGTCGAGCCCGATCGCCTTGACGATCGCGCCGCCGGCCCGCGACGCCGCGCTGCTGCCGAGCTTGGCGACCACGGGCACGCCGGCCTGCAGCGATTCCCAAGTGCTGACGCCACCATTCTGCGGGAACGGATCGAGCGAGATGTCGATGTTGGCGAACGCTGCGATGTGCTCGTGGCGCATCGAGGCGCCGAGACAGGTGAGGCGGCTCTCGTTGACGCCGTGCGCGGCGAAGCGGGCGATCAGCGTGTCGCGCAGGAATGCGTCCTCCAGCGCGCCGTTCTTGATGACGATGCGGGCGTCCGGCAACGCTTGGAGCAGCGCCGACCAGACCCTCAGCACCTCGTCGGAGATCTTGTCGACGCGGTTGAAGACACCAAACGTGACGTGGCCGTTGCGCAGCATCGGCAGCGGCGTCGCCTGCGCTCCCGGCAGCGGATCCGTCGTGATCAGCGCCGGGAGATCGTAGACCTGTTCGGCGAACAGCGGCCGCACCGCCGATGGCACCGTGACCGGATCGGCAAAGAAGTAGTCCATCGTAGGCAATCCGGTGCCGGTCGCGTTGCCCCACGCGGTGACCTGGATCGGCGCCGGCTTGCGGGCAAACACGGTGAGACGATTGCCGGCCGAGTGGCCGGAGAGATCGACCAGAATGTCGACCTGGTCGGCCTGGATGCGATCGGCCAACTCATCGTCGGACAATTGAGATCCGTCGACCCAGCCGTCGGCCGCGACCTTGCACTGTTCCGTCACGGAATCGACCAGCGGCGAGCACGAGTAGCAGATGACCTTGAATGCCGCGTGGTCGTGATGGCGCAGCACCGGAAGGAAGGTCAGCGCGGCCGAATGGCTGCGGAAGTCGGACGACACGTAACCGACCGTGATGCGGCGATCCGGGTCGCGGTCGATGGCGGCAAGCTGGCGCTGCGGGATATGCGCGCCGATCCGCTCCCACCATTCGCGGCGGACGGCCTGATGCACGGCCACGTCGGCGCCGGGATAGAAATCGAGCGCGAAGATCTTCTTCATGATCGCATCCTCGAAATCCGGCTTGATCTCGAGGGCGCGGTCGAAGTGCTGGATGGCGCCGGCGGTATCGCCCTGCTTTGCGAGGCACGTGCCGAGCCAGATCAGCGCCACCTCCGACGCCGGATTCTGCTCAAGCACCCGCTTGCAGGCCACCATGGCCGGCGCGATCCGCTCGGTGAGCACGCAGACATGGGCCTTGCCGAGCAGCGCCGCCTCCAGCCCGGGGTCGGTCGCCAGCGCAGCATCGAAATCGGCCTCGGCCTCGGCGAACCGTCCCATCTGCACGTAGAGACGGCCACGCTGCGCGATGACCGCCGCCGTCCCCGGCTTCATGGCGAGCGCGGCGTTGAAGGCAGCGAGCGCCTGCTCGAGATGCCGCAGATTGACGCTGACCAATCCCTTGCCGAACGTCGCCTGCATGTGCCGCGGCGCCAGCGCCAAGGCGCGGTCGAAACTCTGTTTGGCCTCTTCGTTGCGCAGCAGGAGCAGTTGCGCCATGCCGCGATTGCAATAGGCGTCGGCAAAGTCCGGCTTGAGGGCGATGGCGCGGTCATGCACCTCGATCGCCTGCGCGAACAGCTGCATGTTCATCAGGGTGTTGCCGAGGCTCGTCAGAGCCGTGGCGAAATTGGGCTTGAGCGCAACGGCGCGCTCCTGGACCGCGCGCGCCTCTTCGTAGCGCTTCATGCTGAACAGCACGAGGCCGAGATTGGCCAGGGCCTCGGCATTGCGCGGCTCCACCGCGACGGCGCGGGTCAGGGCCTGCTCGGCGAGGTCGAGCCGGCCGCTATCGAGCGCGGAGGCGCCGAGAAGGTGCAAGGCGTCGAAATGATCGGGCACGAGGGCCAGAGCCTGTCCGCAGATGGCCTGGGCATCGGCATGCCGGCCCGCCCGGTAGGCCTCGACGGCCTTCGGCAGCAGACCATCGGCCTGCTTGCGATTCTTCTTCTGCAGGCGCGCATTCTGGAACGCGCGCGATCCGATCGTGCTTTGCAACGAAGCTCTCCGGCGGACGACGTCCGGGGCTGTCTAGCACGGCTCGCGTGATTCGAGGCGAGACCCGCCCTACTCGCGGCGGTAATCGTCCTCGATGCGGATGATGTCGTCCTCGCCGAGATAGGACCCGGTCTGGACCTCGATCAGCTCCAGCAGGATCTTGCCCGGGTTCTCCAGCCGGTGCACCGCGCCCATCGGAATGTAGATCGATTCGTTCTCATGCACGGTCTTGACGGTCTCGTTCACGGTGACCCGCGCCGCGCCGCGCACCACGATCCAGTGCTCGGACCGGTGATAGTGCTTCTGCAGCGACAGGCGCTGGCCAGGCTTGACGATGATGCGCTTGACCTGATGACGCTCGCCATTGTCGACCGACTGATAGCTGCCCCAGGGCCGGTGCACCTTGATGTGCGCCTCGGTCACTTCGGGCGCCACGGTCTTGAGCTTGGCGACCAGCCGCTTCAAGCCGTTGGCATCGCGCTGGCGCGACACCAGCACGGCATCCTGCGCCGCCACCACGACGAGATCGTCGACGCCTTCGAGCGCGACCAGCGCCTTGTCGGTGACCACGTTGCAGTTGCGGGAATCCTCGAACACGGCGGTGCCGCGCGCGGCATTGCCCTGCCCGTCCTTGTCGGACAGTTCCCAGACCGCATGCCAGGAGCCGACGTCAGACCAGCCGCACGACACCGCCACCACGGCGGCACGTTCGGTCTTTTCCATCACGGCATAGTCGATCGAGATCGGCTTGGCCGCCGCGAAGGCATCGGAATCCAGGATGATGAAACCGAGGTCGCGGCCGGCCTTGGAGACAGCGTCGATCACCGTCTGCACGCTGCCCGCATCGAACTTGCGGTATTCATCGAGCAGGACCGACGCGCGGAACATGAAGTTGCCGCTGTTCCAGAGATAGCCCTCGCGAATGTAGCGCTCGGCGGTCGGCTGATCCGGCTTCTCGACGAATTTTGCGACGGCCCGCACTTCCCCGGATACCGATGCACCCGGGCTGATATAGCCATATTCGGTGGCCGCGCGCTCCGGATTGACGCCGAAGGTGACGATGCGGCCGGCCTCGGCGGCAGCGAGCCCCTGCCGGCACGCCGCGAGGAAGGCCGCGGTGTCGCGAACGACGTGATCGGCCGCGAGTGCCAGCACGACAGCGTCCTGATGGCGCGACTGGGCGAAGGCGGCTCCGGCGGCGATGGCCGGGCCTGAATCACGCCGCATAGGCTCCAGCAGGACGTCGGCCTCGATGCCGATCTCGGCCAGTTGCTCCAGCACCATGAAGCGATAGGCAAGGTTGGTGATGATGATCGGCCGTTCGAACAAATCGGCATCGGATACGCGCAGCAGCGTGTCCTGGAACGTGGAACGGGCGCCGAACAGCGGCAGGAACTGCTTCGGGCGGACCTCCCGCGATGCCGGCCACAGCCGGGTCCCAGCGCCGCCGCACATGATGAGAGGAATGATGCGTCCGGTCATGAATCAACCCGTTAAATTCGGTGATAGTCGCGGTACCATTTCGCAAAACGTCCGATGCCGTCGGCGATCGAGGTCGCCGGCCGGAAGCCGATGTCGCGTTCGAGGTCGCTGACATCAGCATAGGTCGCTTCGACGTCGCCGGGCTGCATCGGCAGCATCTCCCTGATGGCCGGCCGCCCGAACTCCTTCTCTAGTAGTACTATCACGTCCATCAGCTGTTCGGGATGATTGTTGCCGATATTGTAAATCCGCCATGGCGCCCGGCTGCTCGACGGATCGGGCCTGTTTCCATCCCAATCCGGGTTTCCCTGGGGCGGGCGGCCGATCAGGCGGACGATGGCCTGCACGATGTCGTCGACATAGGTAAAATCACGCCGCATCCGGCCTTGATTGAACAGCCTGACCGGCTGCCCTGCGAGGATGGCCTTGGCAAAGATGAACATCGCCATGTCGGGACGGCCCCAGGGGCCGTAGACGGTGAAGAAGCGCAGCCCGGTGGCCGGCAGGCGATAGAGATGGCTGTAGGAATGCGCCATCAGCTCGTTGGCCTTCTTGCTTGCCGCATAGAGGCTGATCGGATGATCGACATTGTCCTTGACCGAGAACGGCAGCTTGGTGTTGGCGCCATAGACCGATGAGGACGATGCGAACAGCAGATGCTCGCAGCCATGATGGCGGCAACCCTCGAGGACGTTGATGAAGCCCTCGAGATTGGCATCGACATAGGCGTGCGGATTTTCCAGCGAGTAGCGCACGCCGGCCTGGGCCGCGAGATGCACCACGGCGGGAAAGCGATGCTGGGCAAACAGCGCCTTGATGCCGGCACGGTCGATGAGATCGAGCTTGTGAAAGGTGAAGCCGGGCGCCGCCTTCAGAATGTCGAGCCGCGCCTCCTTCAGCTTCGGATCGTAATAGGCGTTGATGTTGTCGATGCCGACCACCTGCCGTCCCTCGGCGAGCAGCCGCTGCGACAGGTGAAATCCGATGAAGCCGGCGGCGCCGGTCACGAGGATGGGATGATCTGCCATGGTCGCTCCGTCAGGGTCGCCACAGTTCGATGGCGGCGGGTTTGCTCGCGCGGTCGAGCTTCATCTTGACGTCGAGCACGAGGCCGCTCTCCTCGCGCAGCAGGCCCTGCACAAGAGCCCAGCCTCCGGCGAGATACTGATCGTGCGACACGGCCAACACCACCGCGTCGGCTGGGCGCAGCGCCTCGATCGCCGTCAGGCCGATGCCATACTCCTCGTGCACCGCCGCTGCATCGGCGAGGGGATCGGCGATCTGCACCTCGACGCCGAACGACTGCAATTCGCTGATGATGTCGATCACCCGCGAATTGCGGATGTCCGGCACATTCTCCTTGAACGTCATGCCGAGGATGGTGACGACGCCCCCCCGGCCCTTCCGCCGCAGCAATCCGCGAATGCATTCGCGCGCAATGCGCCGGCCCATCTCGTCGTTGATGCGGCGGCCCGCCAGGATGACCTCGGGATGGTAGCCCGCCTTCTCGGCGCGATAGGTGAGGTAATAGGGATCGACGCCGATGCAGTGGCCGCCGACGAGGCCGGGCGTGAAGGGCAGGAAGTTCCACTTGGTGGCGGCGGCTGCGAGCACGTCGCCGGTATCGATCTCGAGCGCCTGGAAGATCAGCGACAGCTCATTCATGAAGGCGATATTGAGATCGCGCTGGGTGTTCTCGATCACCTTGGCCGCCTCGGCGACCTTGATCGAGGGCGCACGATGAATGCCGGCCGTGACGACCGAGCCGTAGACGGCCGCCACGATCTCGAGCGTCTGCGGGTTCTGTGCCGAGACGACCTTGGTGATGGTCTCGAAGCGATGCGTCTTGTCACCGGGATTGATGCGCTCCGGCGAATAGCCGACGGTGAAGTCGGCCCCCGCCTTCAGGCCCGAGCAGCTCTCCAGCAACGGGACGCAGTCTTCCTCGACGGCGCCCGGGTAGACGGTCGACTCATAGACGACGATGTCGCCGTGCTTCAGAACGGCGCCAACGGTGCGCGTCGCGGCCAGCATGGCGCCAAGATCGGGCCGACGCGCGCTGTCGATCGGGGTCGGAACCGTGACGATGAAGAAATCGGCAGTCGCGATATCGGCCGGCTCGCTGGTGAAGCGCAGGCCCGGCCGCCGCAGATCGCCCGCATCGACCTCGCAGGTTCGATCCCTGGCGTCCTTCAGCTCTGCGACGCGGGCCGCATCGATATCGAACCCGATTGCCGGGCAGCCTGTCCGCGCGAACGCAGCCGCGACCGGCAAGCCGACATAGCCAAGGCCTATCACCGCAATCTTCCGGCCATGAGACATAAATTGATATTCCGGTCGTTTCGGAGGCCATTGACGCCACCCCTGCGACTGTTTAGCCACCGGGGCATCAGGACCGCAAGGGGCGGCTAAGGCTCCCCTCGACCCGGGGTCCGGCCCTGCCAGGACGGGAGTTGCGCGTATCGCACTCGGCTTGGACCGTTTCAACCAAGAGCGAAGCCAGCCTGGCATGCGTGCGTTTTTGATTCTTCTCCTCCGGATCGTGGTGTCGCTGGCTCTGCTGTATCTCGCTCTGCGCGGGATCAACTTTGCGGCGATCCGCGAGCGGCTCAGTCAGATCAACGTCGGCTGGATCGGGCTGGCGGTGGCCATCACGCTGGTGCAGATCTTCATCGGCGCCCTGCGGTGGCGCGAGATCTCCGCGCTGTGCGGCGCGCCGCTGACGGACATGCAGGCGTTCCGCTACAACATGATCGGCGCCTTCTTCAATCAGACCCTGCCGTCCTCGATCGGCGGCGACGCCGTGCGGCTGTGGCTGATCGGGCGCACCGGCGCCGGCTGGCGCGCAGCCAGCTACTCGATCCTGACCGACCGCGCCGTCGGCTTCATCGCGCTGGCGCTGATCATCGTCGCGAGCCTGCCGTGGAGCTATGGCATGATCGCCGACCAGCACGGGCGCCTGGCCCTGGTGCTGGTCGACGCCGCCGCACTGGCGGCCGGCGTCGGCTTCCTCACCATCGGCCATCTGCCGGCGGCGTGGATGAAGGCGTGGTGGCCGACGCGCCACGTCTATGCCTGCTCGGTGATCGCGAACAGGGTAATCTTCGGCCGGAGCACGGCTGCGAAGATCGCCGTGTTGTCGCTGTCGATTCACGTGCTCGCCGTCGTCATCGCCTGGTGCGCGGTGCGCTCCATCGCGGCGCCAGCCGCATTCGAACAACTGTTCCTGCTGACCCCGCCGATCATGCTGATCACGATGCTGCCGATCTCGATCGCTGGTTGGGGCGTCCGCGAGGCGACGATGATGGTCGCATTCGGCTATGCCGGGCTTGCGCCGGCCGACGGCACCGTGGTTTCGATCCTGTTCGGCGCGGTCTACTTCATCGTCGGCGGCATGGGCGGCCTCGTGTGGATTCTCAGCGCCGAAAAGGGCGCTGGCCGCCTCGCCGTTCCCGCGACGGTCGAAGACTGACCTGGATCATGATGCGATTCCACGGAATCGCATCATGATCTCATCTCTTTGTTTAAGCATGATCTTTTCGGAAAACCGGTTTCCACTTTTCCGGATCATGCTCTAGGCGGCGCGCGCCCATTCGTCGTGCCAGGCCTGCGCCATCAGCACGTTCCAAAGCCAGTAGGAATGATTGTGGCGGCGGCTGAGATGCTCGTCGAACATGCGCGTCACCCGCACCGGATCGAACAGACCCTGCCGCCTCAGCCGCTCCGGCGACAGCAGGTCCGAGGCCCATGATTTCAACGGCCCACGCAGCCACGCGTCGAGCGGAATGCTGAAGCCCGTCTTCGGCCGATCGATCATCTCAGCCGGCACGTGGCGATACAGCACCTGCCGTACCAGCCATTTGCCTCGGCCGTCCCGCACCTTCATGCCGGAAGGAACCTTGGCTGAAAACTCGACGACGTCCTTGTCGAGGAACGGCACGCGCGTCTCCAACGCCACCGCCATCGCCGCGCGATCCACCTTCTGCAGGATGTCGTCGCTGAGATAGCTGAGGGAGTCCGCCAGGGTCATGCGGTCGAGCGGGTCGAGCTGCGCCGCAAGCTGCCGCATCTCGTTCCCTGCCCAACTTTCCTGCTCCGTGCCGCCCACCACCGTCCCGGCCGGATCCTGATCGATCGAGCACAGCGCCCGGTAGAGGCCATCAAAGCCGTCGGCGGCAATGACGCGGCCGAGCTTGGCCACCTGATCGCCGGCATGCCGAACCTTCAATCGGGCCGGCAACACCGGCTGCAGCGCCCTGAGAACCGTATCGGCCGGCTCTGGGGCGATCGCACCGAGAACGGCACCAATCGCACGCCGCAGCGGCATCGGCACGCGACCAAGGCGCGCCTGTAGCGCGCCGCCCCAGACATGCCTGTTGTAGCCGCCGAACAGCTCGTCGCCCGCGTCACCTGACAATGCGACAGTCACATGCCGGCGCGCGAGCTGCGCGACCAGATGCGTCGGGATCTGCGAGGAGTCGGCGAACGGCTCGTCATAGATCCGCGGCAGCTTGGGCACCACGTCCATCGCGGTCCGCGCATCGACATAGAGCTCGGTGTGATCGGTGCCGAGATGCTGCGCGACGTTGCGCGCGTCCTCGGCCTCGTTGTAGCCGCCTTCGGCGAAGCCGATGCTGAAGGTGCGCACAGGCTGGCCCGCCTGCGCCTGCATCAGGGCGACAATCGTCGACGAATCGACGCCGCCGGACAGGAACGCGCCGAGCGGCACGTCCGACAAGCACTGTCGCTTCACGGCCACCGACAGCAGCTGCTCCAGCCGTTCGACCGCCTCGCCCTCGTCGGCAATGCGATCGTCCTGAGCGGCGGCGACACGATCGCGCAGCGACCAATAGGGTTGCGGCAGCGGCCAGCCGCCGGGAGCCGCATCCGCGGAGAAGCTCACGAACGACGCCGAGGGCAGCTTGCGTATGCCGGTCCAGATCGTGGCGGGCGCCGGCACGTAGGAATAGCGCATGAACGCCGTGAGCGCCGCTCGGTCGAGCGACGGCGCCCAGGAGGGATGCGCCGCCAGCGCCTTGAGCTCGGAGCCGAACACCAGATCAGCGTTGCTCCAGCCGTAGAACAGCGGCTTTTCGCCGAAGCGGTCGCGTGCCAGGATCAATTGCCGAGTCTCGGCGTCCCACAGCCCGAAGACGAACATGCCGATCAGGCGCTGAAGCGTCGGTCGAACGCCCCATCGGCTGATCGCGGCGAGCAGCGTTTCGGTATCGGAATGACCGCGCCAATTCGGCGCGTCGCCACCGGCCTCCAGCTCGGCACGGACATCGAGATGGTTGTAGATCTCGCCGTTGAAGGTGACGGTGTAGCGCCCGCAGGCACTGTGCATCGGCTGCGCCCCGGCCTCGGAGAGATCGAGGATCGCCAGACGGCGATGTCCGAAGGCGAGGCCCCTCGCAGCGCTGATCCAACTGCCGGACGCATCTGGCCCCCGATGCGCCAGCGCCGTCGTCATGCGATCAATGATTCCGGTCAGTTGGGCCTCGTCGGCTCCGCCGGGGCGAAGCAGGCCGGCTATGCCGCACATGGTGCCATCTCCGCCACCCCGTCCCCCATCTGCATGGCTCAGTGGCCCTCGACGGCGTCGCGCAGCAACTCCGTCTCATGATTGGCCAGGAAACCGAGGCTCGGACGGCTGGTGCCGTAGTAATAGGGCAGCCCCAGCGCACGCCTCCAGCGCGACAACAGTCCTGCGCCATCGTGATCGCCTTCGAATTCAGCCAACCGACCGTCGGCGATGGCCAGGACCTCATCGGCCGTGTGGCGGATGTCGTCCGCCGAGTTGGTCTCCGGATGCGCACCGCTCCGGCCCAGCACGGCCGCATCGAACACGCGCCAGCGCCAGGGCGACGTCGTCAGTTGATGCTGCGTCAGCACGGTGCCGTCTGCTAGCCTGACGGGCTTGAGGGCAAAACGGACGTTGCTGTTCCACAGCTGGGCGTCGGTCGTGATCGCATTCACGATCGCACAAGGAATTCCGAAACTGACAGCGACATTCGTCAACCCGGACGTCGTCCCAATGAATGCGTGGGCATGGCGAATCAGGTGGATGTCCATCAGCTCCGATCTGAATTCGCTCAGCGCGTAATCGATCGTGCGAGCCATCGGCGGAAGCCTCGGCGAGTTCGGACCACCGAGCTTGATGACCCATCCGCCATGGGTGGTGATCAGACGAATGGCGTCCAAAGACGTCTCGATCGGCGCATTGCGATGGGTCTGCCCTGTGCCCATGAACTCGAAATAGTGCGCAGCGTCCCGCGTGTGCAGGCACACATACCAGTCGTCGGGCTTCATGCCGTGGCTGGAACGGAACGCGTCGAAGCCAGCCGCTGCGGCGGCCGCACTCCGATCGTAGGCGTCACGCAGCGGATGCCCTCTTCCCTCGCGCTCCCATTGTTCGATGGCGATCGCACCGGCGTCCTGCCAAGGTACGACCCGCCCGTCCGGCAGCCTGAACGCGTTGAAATTCAACCCGTACCAGCGCTGCAAGGACAGCAGTTCTTCACCCAGTCGCTCCGATACGGTTTCACCGATCACCACGACCTTGCCGAAACTTTCAAACAGCTTGAAGAAGACCGCATTGGCGATGCTGTCGGGGCGGACGACGATCACGGCTTCGCCTGACCACCAGCCCAGCTCTCGCATGCGAAACAGGATGTCGAGCATGCCCAGATGGCCGATCTGCGTCGCCCATTCCTCAGGAACGAGCCGCAGCGCATCCAGGGTCACGCCGAGCCGGTCGAGCAGCCGCCTCAACTCATCAGAAAGCGGTGGCGGCGATGCCCGGAGTTCCTGCTGCACGTTCAAAGCCCGCTCGTACAAGCGAATTGCAATCTCGCCGCGACCGACATGCATCACGCGCTGGCCCGTGAAGTTGCACAGGTCGAACAGCCGGCCGCGAGCCCCGCAGAGGAAATCGAGGCTGTTCGGGAAGTAACGCGGTGAATTCCGAGCCGCGATGTTCTGGTGGGGACGGAAAAAATGCAGGCTGCTCCGACACGCCCAGAACATCGCATCGAGCGCCGCCGCTTCATCCCCTTCGATGAGGTCGACCATGGCCTTGTAGAAGGCGAGATCGACCATCGCCTCGAGCTGTTCGGGCTTCGCTCCTGCCGCGGCGTCGCGCGCCTCCGAAAACTCGCCCAGCTCGAACAAGGATCGAACCAGCGCGTATCTGGTCTCCGCGTCATCGGACGCCAAGGCATCGCGGCCGACCATGCCGGCGGCCTCGCGATAGGCACCGATGCTGCTCAGGGCTCGAAGCGAGGCAGCGGGGAAATGGCGGCTGAGAGCCGTCGAAAAACGAAACTCCGGCCGAGTTGCAAGATATGACGTCACATAGGGAAAATACGCCTGAGCCAGGCGCCGCCTGAGCGGAAGTCTCGCGGCGAAGGCGATCACCAGACCAAGGAACACCACGCGTCGCGGCAGCAGATTGAGGGTCGCCCCGACTATGACAAAGACCTGGTAGACAAACCGTCGGCGCCCGCCGCGCATCGGCCTTCGCTTTTGCAGTTTCATACGACCAAGTTCCACACAACCTTGAAATCCCCGATTCCGCGCGTTCGGATCAAGGCAGAGCTTGGACGACCGGCCGTTCAAGTCGCCTGCGCTGCGCGCCCGGGATCACTTCTCGGGATGAGGACAGCACGCTCGCCGGGTCGGATGCGAGATTCCCCCAAGGAGACATCGCCCCGCAAATGCCAACCAGGGATTGAACCGTTTGGATCGCACCTATAACAGAGGTGTCGGGAATTTTCCAAGCCGAACATGGGGATGAACGCGAGCAAACCTAAGAGAGAGGAGAATTCAGAAATTCCGGCATCCAACCGCACCTGGTCACATCGCCCCTGATGGCAGGGAGACGTCGACGTCTCGGACGAACCGGCATGGCGCCGGCGTCGCCTTTTGCTGAAATCCCGCACAATCATTTGCCGTCGGGAAATGCCCGTTTGAAGGCCGCCGTCTTGACGATCTCGCGAGCAAGATGGCTCGTAAAGACCTGAGCGCCCTGCCGATCCAAATGGCCGCCGCCGTCAATCGTCGTCAGGCCATCGAATGGCGGCGCGATCAGCTCGATGTTCAATTCTTTCGCCAGTTCCGCGGCCTGCTGGACGCAAGACTGGCTATGCGGGACCAATGTGAGCACGACCTGTCCGCCCACCTCATTGAGAAATCTCTTCGCATAGTCGACAATCGCGGGGGTCGTATGGCAGTCAGGATTGCGGGCCGACAGCATCGGCTTGTTGCCCAAGGCGACGTAGCCCGGATTGGCATCCAGCGCCATGTCACCATCAGTGATGTTGCGATAGAGGCCGGTGGGCGAGAAATAGCCATTCTGATACGCCGCAACCAAGTCCTCGATACGCCAGTGCAAATTGCGGCCGATCACCGTCAGGTACCCCCGCATTCGATTGCGCTGGACGGCGGCAATGGGCTGTTTCTGCGGACCAAGAGTGACGTTGAGATCGTTGCTGAAAAAGTGCACGAACTGATCGTCGGCATTGATGATCCACAGACGCGGACGGATTTTCCAACGTTGGATCACGAGCCGCGAGAACTCACCGCCGCGAATGCCCACGAAGGCCATGTTGTAGATCCCCAATCGACCGAGCACCGGCGATTGCGCGAGCGTCTGCCGGTCCACGGCATAGCTGACGAAGGACGGACCAAGAAAGACAATGTCAGCCCGCTTGGCGGCTTCGACCGATCCTCCGAGGTTGCTGTAGAAGATATCCTGGTCCTGGATCTGCGGAATGCTGCGGCCTCCGAAATCACGATACCAGTTGGTGTCGCCTTGGCGCGGAATCTGCAGCACTCCATCGCGCAACGTCCACACGTCGGACGAGAACAGCGACAAACCGAGCGAAAACGCGAACGCGGCCGCCAGGCCCACAATTCCGACTGCGATGAGATAGCGCCCGAATCCACCCGGTTCAGCTGACTTTTCCGGTGCAGACCGGCCGACTGTCGACATGACGCAATTCCCGCTCGATAGGTTGTCTCGGTGGGTGTCGTGGCAGCTGCTTTCGGCTTCGACAACGAGAGTCTAGACACGACGTCAGCCGGTGGAACAGAGGGTTTCCCGCTCCTCCCCAGTTTGCTTTGCGCGCGAGAGCGCAGACCTATCGGGATGTCATCTGCATGGCCCATAGAGGGTTTCTTCGCCGCTGCGATCATCGGCGAGAGTGATTGCGCGAAACCCCATCATGGCGTCGTCGGATTGGCGTCGTTGGTCAGATTTTCGAGCTGCCATAGCAGAAGAATCATTGATCGAAAAGGGCCCGCCCTTTTCGAGAGGCCGGCCGCACGTCGCTGCCGTCAGGAGGCGGCATCCCCCGAAATTCGCAGCGGGAGAGGTGCACCCAACTTGGCAGCGCCCTCAATCATTGATAAAGCAACGCAATATGCAGCAACATCAAGAAACTTGTTATGCTTTTCACGCAGTTTGAGTTTCTGTTCCTGTTCCTGCCGGTGACCCTGGTCGGCTATTTTCTGCTGGCTCGCTTTTTCGCCGCCCCCGTCGTGCGCCTCAGCTGGCTCACCGCGGCGTCGCTCACCTTCTACAGCTATTGGGACATTCACTTCGTCCCGATCATCCTGGTCTCCATCGTCTTCAATTATACGATGGGTCTGCTGATTGCCGGACAGACCGGAAAGCTCCGCACTGGCCTGTTTTCAGCTGCCATCACGCTCAACCTGGCTGCGCTCGCGTTCTACAAATACACGAATTTCGGCATCCAGATCCTCAATGCGATCACCGCGTCGAAACACCCCTCGCTCGCGATCGTTCTCCCGCTCGGCATTTCGTTTTTTACCTTCACCCAGATCGCCTACCTCGCCGACGTCTACGGGGGGTATTCCGATGAGCGAAGCTTCGTGAAATACGGCCTGTTCGTCACGTATTTCCCGCATCTGGTCGCCGGCCCGATCCTCCATCACCGCGAGATGATGCCGCAATTCGGCTCGGAGGAGAGCCGAAGGATTTCGCTCGAAAAAGTCGCGGTCGGCCTCACGATTCTGACCATTGGGCTATTCAAGAAGTCGTTCATCGCGGATGGGTTCGGCCTGATCGCGAATCCCGTGTTCCAGGCCGCCAATTCGAGCCACCTTCACCTGATCGACGCCTGGGGCGGCGCGCTCGCATACTCGCTGCAGATCTACTTCGATTTCTCAGGCTACTCGGACATGGCGATCGGCATCTCGATCATGTTCGGGATCCGGCTGCCCTTCAACTTCGATTCCCCCTACAAGTCGCTGAGCATCGTCGAATTCTGGCGCCGTTGGCATATCTCGCTGTCGCGCTTCCTGCGCGACTATCTCTACATCCCGCTTGGCGGCAACCGCTACGGCGAGCACCGGAGAAACGCCAACCTCTTCGCCACCATGCTGCTCGGCGGTCTCTGGCACGGCGCCGGCTTCACCTTCATCATCTGGGGCGCCCTGCACGGGCTGTTTCTGATCGTCAATCATCGCTGGAGCAAATTCGTCGCGCAGCGACCGGCCCTCACCCGCCTGTCGGCGACCGCCTGGTATGCGGTGGCGGCTCTATTGTTGACACAGTTCGTCGTGGTTCTGGCATGGGTTTTCTTCCGGGCCGACAATCCGAATGCCGCGGTCAGGCTGATCAAGGGGATGCTCGCCCTGTCCAACCCGGAGAAGATCACGGCAACGAACCTCGTCGATCCGCGCGTCATGATCGCGATCCTGGCAGGCTATGTCGCCTGTTTCACCCTGCCCAACGTGAACACAATGTTCGAGCGTTGGAAGGTCGGGCTGGAAACCTACCACAACCCTCGTCCCTGGAGCATTCTGAACCTGAAGTGGCGACCGTCCTTGCCGTGGGCAATCGGAACTTCCATCGCGCTCGTGGCGGCAGTTCTGATGAACATCATTGCCGGAGACACCTCGCAGTTCCTCTACTTCCAATTCTGAACGAGCCGGGCGTGGCAAGCGACGGGCCTCGAGCCCTCGCCACCGACATTCTGGCTTAGTGAACGCAGAAGGGCCGTCGATCGCGCCGATCCTGCTGAGGAATCCGAATATGTTCTCGTCGAAGCTGTCCAGGCAGGCGGCGTGGCGCTGGCGCATCATCCGCTTGCGGCAACCACGCCAAGCTATTAGCCTGATTTTAGCGCAATCAACTCCCAGCACGACGCGGATTGCGAGCCAAACTCGCTAACTCCCGAAGCACAATCATCAAGGCGGGCTCGAACTTTGGCGCGGTATCTTGCGATCGTAGTGGCGCTGTTTGCTGTCGTTTTCCTGCCGCTGCTGGCTGTTTTCGAATGGGCCGGCTGGCGATTGGGCGCGACCGTTCCGCTCTCCATGATTGCAGCCCAGCAATCGCGCACAGAACGGCTGGTCTGGCTCGGCACCTTCAAGGACTATGCACCCTACAAGCTCGAACGAATCAAACAGGTCCGTCCTGAGGTTCTGCTGGTAGGAAGTTCGCGGTGCGGTCAGGCGCGCGAGCAGATGTTCCGCCCCTATGTGACCTACAATGCGTGCCTGACGGCTTGGCCTCTCACGCACGTTGTGGACTTTGTCGATCGCGCAACCACGGTGGCGAAGCCGCGCGTAGTCGTCGTAGCGCTGGACTACTTCCTGTTTGGCGATTTCCTCGCTGACGTCTGGCGGAAAGAACGCACGATGGACTTCGCCCAGGGCATCGATTCGCATCGGCGGAAGCTGCACGACGTCGCAGACTTCGTCACGCGGGCCCACGGAGACCTCGATGCAATCCGTTCGGCCATGATGACGCCGCAGCTCGAGCCTGTTGACAACAACAGGCTGATAGGAACAGAGGCGATCCGTGGCAAGTTCGGGTTCCGCAAGGATGGTTCCGTCATGGTCGCGCCACCTTACCGGAATGCAGCAGCCGAAACCTTGGCGCGCGGCGCTCAATACGTCACCTCCTCGTTTCCGGGCGCGCCCCATCTCAGCGAACGCGAATTTGGCGAGATCGAGCGGCTGTCTCGGCTGTCCCGCGAGCGCGGGTTCTCGGTGATTGCAATCCAGTATCCGCTCCTGGAGAGCGCTGCCGCCTTTCTCGACACCGATGAGGCCTATTGGCCCTATTCCGGACTCTGGCGCGAGATCAGGAGTCCAGAGACCGTCGAAAGATTTGCGCAGCTAGGCATTCAGTTCTTCGACATGAGCCGCACCGAGATATCGCGCGATGCCGGCAACTTCTTCGATCCCGCGCATCCTTCGGAACGGGGCATGCTCAAGACCTACCTCGCACTGCTGGACCGCCCCGAGTTCAGCAAGCTGTTTCCGCTGATCGACCGCAGCGCGTTGACGGCCGATCTTGAAAAAGGACAAGGTGAACAGTTCGACCTCTATCACTGAGACGTCCTGCGAGAGACTGGCGTCCCCGAGGCTTTTCCGCGTGGCCCGCCGACCAGCGCAACGCAGTCCGTCTCTCGCCGGAGCATTCTTGGATCCATCCTTCGCCTGATTCGTCTGCACAGCGCCGAGCATTGCCGTGAAGGACGATGAGCTCTCCGGAAGCCGCATTCCGACGCGACCACACAACCGCAAGCTAACAGGACTGTTTGTGCTGCTGCGCACACCTGATAAAGAGACCATTGGAAATGATCGGCCGCCGGCCCCTCCATCGCTCCGATCTCGGGGTCGCGCTTGTTTTTTTCGCAACGAAATCAATGTCGGGCATGAAAGATGCAGATCGGAACGGGATTCGCGGTGCAGATGTGCCGGGCGACAGCGACGCTTTGCATCGGAGTTCTTCGGCCGGCGAATGACACGCTGGCCGGATGTCCTACCTCAGCCCGATCGAGCCGGAGGTGAATTCCTTGGATCAGGTGATCGATATGAGTGAGATGGATCTGGCCTGCCAGACTGTTCGCGCCTCTTGTGACTCCGGGGAGACGATTGCGTTCGTGTCCGGCAACTTCAACGTCGTGCACCCCGGACATCTACGGCTCTTGAAGTTCGCCGCCGAGCAGGCCGACGTGCTGGTCGTGGGCGTCAATCCCGATTCGACGCCCGGCGTGACCCTGGCGCAGGACATGCGCCTCGAAAATGTGCGTTCCATCGCCTTTGTGCACCATGCCGTGCGCTTGGATACGTCGGCGTCCGACTTCATCGCGCATCTGAAGCCGACCGTCGTCGTCAAGGGCAAGGAGTTCGAGGATCGCGCCAATCCCGAGCAGGAGGCCGTGGACGTCTATGGCGGGCGGCTGATCTTCTCGTCCGGTGAGTTGCGCTTTGCGTCGCTGTCGCTGCTGGAACGCGACGCCAACATCGACATCTCCACGGTTCGCAAACCGCAGGAATTTCCCAAGCGCCACGGCTTCGAGATCACGAATCTGAAGGATCTGCTCCGCAAGCTCTCCGGCATGCGGGTCGCCGTCATCGGCGACCTGATCGTCGACGAATATGTCACCTGCGATGCGGTCGGCATGTCCCAGGAGGATCCGACCATCGTGGTGACGCCGCTGATGACCCGCACCTTCGTCGGCGGTGCCGGCGCGGTTGCGGCGCATGCCCATGGCCTCGGCGCGGACGTGAAGTTCTTCACGCTCGTCGGCGACGACGAGGCGGCGCGATTCGCGCGCAACACGCTGGAACAGCATGGCGTCAACTTCAACGCCTTCACCGACCAGAGCCGGCCGACCACGCGCAAACAGCGTTTTCGCGCGCTCAACAAGACGTTGCTGCGGGTCAACCATCTGCGCCAGCACGCCTCGGACGCCGACCTGCAGCGGCAAATGCTGACATCGGTCGAGCGTGCCTTGAAGACCTGCGATCTGCTGCTGTTCTCCTGCTTCAACTATGGCTGCCTCCCGCAGGATCTGGTCGACGCGATCGCGGATCGCGCCCGCGCACAGGGCGTGATGATGGCGGCCGACAGCCAGGTGTCCTCGCAGACCGGCGACGTCTCCCGCTTCAAGGGCATGACCCTGCTGACGCCGACCGAGCGCGAGGCGCGCGTCGCGCTGAACGACTTCATCTCGGGCCTCGCCGTGATCAGCGAGCGGCTGGTCGAGCGGGCCCGCACCAAGAATCTGGTGATCACGCTCGGCGCCGAAGGCGCGCTGATCAACACCTTGGCGGATGGCACCTTCACCTCGGACCGGCTGCCGGCGTTCAATCCGTCGCCGAAGGACGTGTCCGGCGCCGGCGATAGCTTCTTCATGGCCTGCTCGATGGGCCTGCGCGCGGGCGCCGATATCTGGCGGGCCTCCTATCTCGGATCGCTGGCGGCCGCCCTCCAGGTCTCCCGCGTCGGCAACCTGCCGTTGACGACGGCGGAGCTGGTGCGGGAAATCGACGAGACCGGGTTCAGCCAGGAGTAGGATATCGTCATGCGTGCCCTCCTGCTCGCGGCGGGGATCGGAAGCCGGCTGCGCCCGCTGACCAATACGACGCCGAAATGCCTGGTGCGTGTGCACGACCGGCCATTGCTGGACTACTGGCTCGATCTCGTGTTCGAAGGCGGCATCGAGCGCGCGCTGCTCAACACACACTGGCTCGCCGAACAGGTGCGCGCGCACGTGGCGCAATCGCGCTGGCGGGACCGCATCGATCTCGTTCACGAAGATGAACTGCTCGGGACGGGCGGCACCGTGCTTGCCAATCGCGCCTGGTTCGGCGACCAGCCCTTCCTCGTGGCTCACGCCGACAATCTGACGGATTTCGACGCCGCGGGGCTGCTCTCCGCCCATCGCAACCGCCCTGATGGCTGCATCATGACGATGCTCGCGTTCCGCACCGATGATCCGAGCTCGTGCGGGATTCTCGAGCTGGACGATCAGCACAGGGTGATCGCCTTCCACGAGAAGGTCAAGAATCCGCCTGGGAACCTCGCCAATGGCGCGGTCTACGTGTTCGATCCTGCCGTCATCACCGACATCGCCGCGTTGGGAAAGCCGATCGTCGATCTCTCCACCGAAATCATCCCCAACTATCTCGGACGCATTTTGTGCGTGGAAACCAGCGGTTATCATCGGGATATCGGTAACCCGGAAAGCTTGCGCCGGGCCCATTTGGAGTTTAATCACGAACCGCGCCGTGGCGGGGACGTCTGACGGGCGGCTTGCGCCGCCGGGCTGGTCGCCTTCCCTAGCCAATTTGTATAAAGGTGCGCGCGACGCGCCAGCCGGCGACACGACAGGCGAGCCACGGGGATTGCTCAGATGAAGATATTCGTGACCGGAGCGTGCGGCTACAAGGGCAGCGTGCTCGTGCCGAAGCTCTTGAAGGCCGGCCACAAGGTGGTCGCGTTCGACATCATGTGGTTCGGCAATTTCCTCGAGCCGCATCCGGATCTCACCGTCGTCCAGGGCGACGTCCGCAATCCCGACGCCATCGACCTGACCGGGGTCGACGCCATCATCCATCTCTCCAGCGTCGCCAACGACCCGTGCGGCGATCTCGACCCCAAGCTGACCTGGGAGATCTCCTGCCTCGCCACGATGCAGCTCGCCGATCGCGCTTATCGCCACGGCATCAAGCGCTTCATCTACGCGTCCTCCGGCAGCGTCTACGGCGTGAAGGAAGAGGAGCAGGTCACCGAGGATCTCGAGCTGCTGCCGATCTCCGAGTACAACAAGACCAAGATGTGCGGCGAGCGCATCGTGCTGTCCTACAAGGATGACATGGTGGTGCAGATCGTCCGTCCCGCGACCGTGTGCGGCTACTCTCCGCGCCAGCGGCTCGACGTCTCCGTCAACATGCTGACGATGCAGGCGCTGATGAACGGCCGCATCACCGTGTTCGGCGGCGACCAGACCCGGCCGAACATCCACATCGACGACATCACCGACCTTTATCTCTTCCTGCTCGATCATCCTGAGCACACCGGGATCTATAATGCGGGCTTCGAGAACATCTCGATCCTCGACATCGCCAATCTGGTCACCAAGCACGTGCCGGCTGAGGTCATCGTGACGCCCTCGAACGACCCGCGCAGCTATCGCGTCAACTCCGATCGCCTGCTCGCGACCGGCTTCCGCCCGAAGAAGACGGTGGAGGACGCGATCAAGGAAATCATCGGCATGTACTCGCAGGGCCAGCTCAAGAACGACGATCGCTGGTACAATCTGAAATGGATGGAGAAGGAGGTCGTGAAATGAACGTCCTGGCCTTCAAGACCCCCGGCAGCCTGTTCGCCGACTACACCAGCCGCTTCAGCACCGTGCTGAAGGATTTCGACTGGAGCCCGGTCGAGAAGCTCGCCTATGATCTGCGCGACTGCTGGCAGACCGGCCGGCAGGTGTTCTTCTGCGGCAATGGCGGCAGCGGCGGCAACGCCAACCACCTCGCCAACGATTTCCTCTACGCGCTCTCGAAGACGCCAGGCTCGGGTCTGCGCGTGCACTCGCTGTCGTCGAACCCATCCGTGATCACCTGCCTCGCCAATGACGAAGGCTATGACCAGGTGTTCTCGCTGCAGCTCGCGGTGCTCGCACGCAAGGGCGACGTGCTGATCACCTTCTCCGGCTCCGGCAACTCGCCGAACATCCTGAAGGCGCTGGAAGAAGGCAAGAAGATCGGCATGACCAGCTATGCCGTGCTGGGCTTTTCCGGCGGCAAGGCCAAGGCGCTCGCCGACGTGCCGATCCATTTCGCGGTCGACGACATGCAGATCGCCGAGGACGCGCAGATGGTGATCGGCCACATGATCATGCAGTGGCTGTACGCCCAGCGCGGCGACATCATCACGACGCGCGAGGTCTGACGGACAGGGACGATGGCTGCGAACGAAAAGTACCTGATCCTCGGCTCGAACTCGTTTTCGGGCGCAACCTTCGTCGACTTCCTGGCCGCGGCCGGTCACGACGTGATCGCGACCAGCCGCTCGGACGAGCCGCATGACGCCTTCCTGCCGTACAAATGGCAGAAGCGTCCCGGCAAGGTCCGCTTCCAGCGCGTCGATCTCAATCACGATCTCGATGCGCTCAAGGCGCTGCTGGCCTCGGAGCGGCCGACTCACGTCGTGAACTTCGCGGCCCAGAGCATGGTCGGCGAGAGCTGGCTGCATCCAGACCACTGGATGATGACCAACGTCGTCTCCGCGGTCCGGCTGCACGACATCCTGCGCAACTATGACGGCCTCGACCGCTACGTCCACGTCACGACGCCCGAGGTCTACGGCTCGACCGAGGGCTGGGTGCGCGAGGACGCAGCCTTCAACCCGTCGACGCCCTACGCCGTGTCGCGCGCGGCCGGCGACATGAGCCTGCGCACCTATTTCGCCAACTACCAGTTCCCCGTGGTCTTCACACGTGCGGCCAATGTGTACGGCCCGGGCCAGCAGCTCTACCGCATCGTGCCGCGCACCATCGTGGCGGCGATGACGGGGCAGAAGCTGCGGCTTGACGGCGGCGGCAAGTCGATCCGCGTCTTCATCCACATGACCGACGTGTCGGATGCGACGGTGAAGATCGGACGCAGCGGCAAGCTCGGCGAGACCTATCACATCTCGGGCTACGAGTTGGTCTCGATCCGCACCCTGGTCGAGATGATCCTGGCGCGTCTCGGCAAGTCGTTCGAGGATTGCGTCGAGATCGGACCGGAGCGCCCCGGCAAGGACACCGCCTACACGCTCGACAGCTTCAAGCTGCGCACCGAGCTCGGCTGGCGCGACACGTTCTCGCTGGAACAGGGCATCGACGACGTCATCGCCTGGGCGCGACGTTTCGAGGATGTCATGGCCAAGCTGCCGACCAAGTACGAACATAAACCCTGATCGACCCCTGCGCTTCCCGGAGAAGCGCGACTGGAGAGCACGATGAACGTTGCAGTCCGGAGCCCGGCGGCCAAGCCTGACGCCGCCGCCCTGAAGGCGCAGGCCGCAAGGTTGCGCGGCAAGATCATCGAGATGTCGCACAAGGCGCAGGCCGCGCATCTGGCCTCGTCGCTGTCCTGCGCCGATGCGATGACCGCAGCCTATTGGCATGTGCTGAACATCGACCCGAAGAATCCCACCGACCCGCTGCGCGACCGCTTCATCCTCTCCAAGGGTCATGCCGCCGCGGCGCTGTTCGCGACCCTGGCGATGAAGGGCTACTTCCCGATCGAGGAGCTCGACACCTACTGCCAGGACGGCGGCCGGCTCGCCGAGCATCCGCCGGCGAACCTTTTGCCCGGCGTCGAGGCGGCCACCGGCTCGCTCGGCCACGGCCTGCCGCTCGGCTGCGGCATGGCGCTCGCAGGGCGCATCAAGGGCGAGAACTACCGCGTGTTCGCCCTGCTCTCCGACGGCGAGAACAACGAGGGCTCGGTGTGGGAGGCGGCGATGTTCGCCGCCGCCCAGAAGCTCGAGAATGTCTGCGTCGTCGTCGACTACAACAAGTGGCAGGCGACCGCGCGCTCCAACGAAACCCTGATGCTGGCGCCGCTGCGCGACAAATGGGCCGCCTTCGGCTGGGACGCCCACGAGATCGACGGCCATGACATCGGCGCGCTGGCGGAAGCCATGCAGAACATCCCGAACGGCTCCGGCAAGCCGGTGGCGCTGATCGCCCATACCGTGAAGGGCAAGGGCGTGTCGTTCATGGAGGACGACAACAACTGGCACTATCGCGCCCCCACCGCAGACGAAGTGGCGAAGGCGTTCAAGGAGCTCGGCCTGTCATGAGAAACGCTTTCGCTGACGAACTGACCAAGCTCGGCAACGAGGACAGCCGCGTCGTCATGCTCTCGGGCGACATCGGCAACCGCCTGTTCGACAAGTTCAAGGACAAGCATCCGAGCCGCTTCTTCAACTGCGGCGTCGCCGAGGCCAACATGATGGGCGTCGCCGCCGGCATGGCCATGAACGGCCTGCGCCCGGTCGCCTACACGATCACGCCGTTCGTGACGACACGCTGCCTGGAGCAGATCCGCACCGACGTCTGCTATCACGAAGTCCCCGTGACCATCGTCGCGGTCGGCGCCGGCCTCGCCTATTCCGGCCTCGGCCCGACCCACCACGCCTGCGAGGACATCTCGTTCCTGCGCTCGATCCCGAACATGGTCGTGATCTGCCCGGGCGATGCCTTCGAGGTGCGCGGCGCGCTGCGCGCGGCGATGCAGCAGGACCGCCCGGTCTACATCCGCATGGGCAAGAAGGGTGAGCCTGTCGTTCACAAGGGCCCTCTTGCGGATTTCAAGATCGGCAAGGCCATCACGATCGAGGAAGGCAGCGACGTCTGCCTGCTCTCCACCGGCAACATGCTGCCGGAAGTCATTGAAGCGGCACATAAGTTGAAGGAGAAGGGGATCTCCGCCGAGGTCGTCAGCTTCCACACCGTGAAGCCGCTGGATGAGGACAAGCTCAAGCAGGCCTTCGGCCGCTTCAAGCTGGTCGCGACCATCGAGGAGCATTCGCTGATCGGCGGCTTCGGCTCCGCCGTCTCCGAATGGCTCGCCGATACCGAGACGAAGCACCAGAAGTTCCTGCGCTTCGGCACGCCGGACGCCTTCTTCAAGAAATCAGGCGAACAGGAATACGCCCGCGAGGTGCTGGGACTGACCGGCCACCAGATCGCGGACAAGATCATCCACGCGTTGAGCTGAGACATCACATGAAGACCCAAGCTGCCCTCCTGGTCCAGACCGGCCAGCCGCTCGTCCTGGCCGAGATCGAGACGCCGGCCCTGAAGCCGGGGCAGGTCCTGGTCGAGATCGCCTATTCCGGCGCCTGCGGCACGCAGGTGATGGAGTGGCGCGGCGACAAGGGCGAGGACAAATGGGTGCCGCACTGCCTGGGCCATGAGGGCACCGGCACGGTGATCGAGGCCGGCAGCGCCGTCACCAAGGTCAAGGTCGGCGACAAGGTCGTGCTGTCCTGGATCAAGGGCACGGGCATCGAGGCCGGCGGCGCCGTCTATGACTGGGACGGCAAGAAGGTCAACGCCGGCGGCGTCACCACCTTCCAGCGCCATGCTGTCGTCAGCGAGAACCGCCTGACCCTGCTGCCCTCCGACCTGCCGATGGATGTCGCGGTGCTGCTCGGCTGCGCCGCGCCGACCGGCATGGGCGCGGTCTACAACGTGCTGAAGGTGCAGCCGGGCGACGCGGTCGCCGTGTTCGGCACCGGCGGCATCGGCCTCAACGCGCTGATGGCAGCGGCATTGGCCGGCGCGATGCCGGTGATCGGCATCGATCCCAACCCGACCCGCCGCGCGCTCGCCCAGATCTACGGCGCGACTCACGTCATCGATGCCAGCGGCGACGTGCTGGCCGAGATCAAGAAGATCGTGCCGCAGGGCGTTGATCTCGCGGTCGAATCCTCCGGCATTCCGGCCGTGATGGAGCAGGCGATCAATTCGACGCGCCAGCAGGGCGGCCGCGCGGTCGTGATCGGCAATGCCAAGCATGGCGCGGCGCTCACGCTGAATCCCGGCGTCTTCAACCAGGGCAAGAGCCTGCTCGGCACCTGGGGCGGCGACAGCGTTCCGGATCGCGACTACGGCCGCTACGGCCGGCTTCTGAGCTCCGGCCGCTTCCCGGTGCGGGATCTCCTGTCGAAGCCCTACAGCCTCGCCCAGGCCGACCAGGCGCTGCAGGATCTCGCCGCCGGCAAGGTCGGCCGTCCGCTGATCGACATGTCGCTGCGTTAAGTCCAGGCCATGCGGATCGGGATCGACTTCGACAACACGATCGCCTGCTATGACGGCGTGTTTCATGCGGCCGCGCTGGAGCGCGGCCTGATCCCGGCCGACCTCGGCCGCGACAAGAACAGCGTCCGCGACCATCTCAACGGCAGCGGGCGCAAGGATGATTTCACCGAGCTGCAGGGCTATGTCTATGGCGCCCGCATGGACCTGGTGTCGCCCTACCCCGGCTTCGCGGAGTTCGTCGATGCGGCCCGTGCGGCCGGCCATGACCTGTTCATCGTCAGCCATAAGACGCGGCACCCCATTCTCGGACCGAAGCACGACATGCATGCCGCAGCGCGCGGCTTCCTGACCGACCGCGGCCTGATGGGATCAGCGCCCGGCCAGATCGCGCCGGACCGGGTGTTCTTCGAGCTGACCAAGGACGAGAAGGTTGCCCGCGCCCACGCGCTGGCCTGCGAGCTGTTCGTCGACGACCTGCCGGAGATCCTGGCCATGGCCGGATTTCCGCAAGGCATGCGCAAGGTGCTGTTCGATCCGGAGGACCAGTTCGCGACCAAGGCCACGGGCTATGAGCGCCGCGCCTCCTGGGCCGAGATCGCGGCGGATGTCGTCCGTGACCGCGGCTGAGGCCAGCGCGGATCTTGCCGCCCTGCTGGCGCTGGCGCAGCGCCTCACCGCGCAGGCCGGCAAGCCGAGCCCGCGGGAGCTGACGCGGCTGGCTGGCGGCCGCAACAACCAGGTCTTTCGCGTCGACACCGAGGCCGGCCCCCTCGTGCTCAAGCGTTACTTCACCGATGCCCGTGATACCCGCGACCGGCTCGGCGCTGAATGGAGCTTCATCAGCCATGCCTGGTCGCGCGACGTCCGCGTCGTGCCGGAACCGCTGGCCTGCGACCGCGCCGAGCAGGCTGGCCTCTACAGCTTCGTCGAAGGACGCAAGCTGACGGCTGCCGAGCTGGCACCTGTTCATGTCGAGGCCGCGATCGATTTCGTGCTCGCGGTGAACGCCCCGCCCCGCCCTGCGCTGGCGCCGGGCTCGGAAGCCTGCTTCTCGCTGGCCGAGCACATCGCGACCGTCGAGCGCCGTGTGGCGCGGCTGGCGACACTCGATTCCGACGTACCGCATGTGGCCGAGGCCCGGCAATTCGTGGCGACGCAGTTGCAGCCGGCCTGGGCAGACGTCAAGGCGACCGTTCTGAGCGGCGCCGCGGCCGAAGGGCTCGGCCTGGAGGCCGCCATCCCCGCCGATCAGGTCTGCCTGTCGCCGTCCGACTTCGGCTTCCACAACGCGCTGATCGACGACGCGGGCAAGCTGACCTTCCTCGATTTCGAATATGCCGGCCGCGACGATCCGGCCAAGCTGGCGTCGGACTTCTTCTGCCAGCCGGAGGTGCCGGTGCCGCTGGCCGTGCATGAGCATTTCACCGAGCGGCTGACCGAGGGACTCGGGCTCGATGCGGCCAGCGTCGCGCGCTGCCGGTTGCTGCTCGACGCCTACCAGGTCAAGTGGACCTGCATCATCCTGAACGACTTCCTGCCGCTCGGCGCCACCAGGCGCGCCTTCGCCGACACCGGCGCCTGGGCGCAGCGCTGCGCCGCGCAGCTCGCCAAGGCCGAGGCGCAGCTCGGCCTGATCGGCGCCACATCCGACTAACCGACAATCCCACGCCCGGAGATCTTCATGGCCTACCGCGAGTTCGTCAGTCTCGTCCACAAATCGACCAAGCGCGACTATCTCGCGCGCGTCACCCAGCGCGACAAGGCCGATGTCGCGGAGATGGCGATCAAGTACGATTACGACTATTGGGACGGCAGCCGCGAGACCGGCTATGGCGGCTACAAATATGACGGCCGCTGGCGCAAGGTCGCCGACGCGATGATCGAGACGTACGGCATCAAGCCGGGCATGCGCGTGCTCGACGTCGGCTCCGGCAAGGGCTTCATTCTGCACGATTTCCGCGAGGCCATCCCGGATCTCGAGGTCGCCGGCATCGACGTCTCGTCCTACGGCGTCGAGCACACGATGGAGAGCGTGAAGCCGTTCTGCCAGGTCGGCAGCGCGGCCAAGCTGCCCTACCCCGACAAGCACTTCGATCTGGTCATCTCGATCAACACGCTGCACAACCTCTACAACTACGATCTCGATGCCGCCCTGCGCGAGATGGAGCGCGTCAGCCGCGGCGCCAAATATCTCTGCGTCGAGGGCTACCGCAACGAGCGCGAGAAGGTGAATTTGATGTACTGGCAGCTCACCTGCCGCATCTTCCACACCCCCGAGGAATGGGCGTTCGAATTCAAGCGCTCCGGCTACACCGGCGACCACGAATTCATCTTCTTCGAATGAGTGCGAGCTGAGAGCGTCGACAGGCGCTCTCGCGACGCATTGGCGTCCGAGTGTTGCTGTAGATCGTCGCCCTCTCGATTGAGAGGGCGCGAGGAAGGCCGGGAGCCTGCCGCCCCCATGGCCCGCCTGCAGAAAGAAATGCAGGCGGCAGGTACCACAGGTTCGGCTGGGACATCCCGGCCTTCCCCGCGCGATCGGTTTTAACGGTGTCCTTCGTGCTCTCCCTGGGGATCGGCGTTCTTGCCCCCATTTTGCGACAACGCGCCTTTGGCGCGTTGCGCAGACCTCAGCGTCGAGAGGCCAGGACCACACGACTTCGCCGTCCGTAACGCTTGCGCTCGTCGGGCGCAGCCGTCACGTCCATCGCAGCCCACCTCCACGTATCGTGACGACGCGTACGTCCCTCTGCACGAGGCGGGATGGCGAGAGAAAACCACGTTTTCTGGAAAAACGAAAGAAGAATATTTTTCGTCACCTGACTGGACAAGGGTGATGCACCTGAAGATGCGAGCCAATTCGTCGTCGACGCGCACGTCGGAACCGGCTCGAGCGCCGGCGACCCGGATTGCGGCTTTGTCGGCCTCCCCGGCTGAAGACCCACGCAAAACGAGTGCGGATCCCGCATGCCGCTTTTGCGATCTTTGCAAAATGTATCTATAGATTGGCAGCGAAACATCGCGAGCGGCAGGGAACGGGGCTGTCATGACGAAGTCGTTGAAGGTGGCGATCGCCGAAGGCCTGCCCCCCCAGACCCTGTTCAAGCTGCGCTCGATCAAGCGCGCGCTGATGGGGCAGCCGCCTCCGGAACGGCCGCAGGCCGCTTTGGAGCCAAAGCCCGAACCCGAGCCTCAACCGGTCCCCGCGCCGGCCGCCGGAGCGGGGTCGGAGCCGCGGACGCGGCAGACCGAAGCCCTGGAACGGCTCGACGCCCACAAGATTAGCGCGCCGTACCTGTTCTTCGATATCGACGACGTCCTGATCCTGCCCGCCAAGGAGATCGCGCGCACGCTGACCTTGAGCGTGATGTATATCAACAGCGCCGATGTCAAAGGCGATATCGCCGAATTCGGCACCATGGGCGGCTTCACCGCGCGCACCCTGGCGAACGCGATGGTGTTCGACCCGCGCTATCAGCCGAACCAGCCGCTGCGCAAGCTGCGCCTGTTCGACAGCTTCGAGGGCCTGCCGGAAATCACGGCGCAGGTCGACCTCGAGTCGCAGCACGTGAAATCGGGCACCTGGTCGAAGGGCGGCTGCAGGATTCTCAGCGCCGCGGATCTGCGGACCATGGTCGAGGCCATCATTCCGCCCAGCCGGGTCGAGATCTATGAAGGCTGGTTCGCCGACACGGTGAAGCTGCTCCCGGACGACACGCGCTTTGCACTGATCCATTTCGACGGCGACCTCTACTCATCCACCATGGATGCTCTGGTGCCGTGCTTCGAACGCGGCTTCATCTCGAAGGGCGCCGTGCTCTGCTTCGACGACTGGAACTGCAACGAGGCCGACCCCGAGGCCGGCGAGCGCAAGGCCTGGGCCGACCTCGTCAGCCGCTTCAACATCGTCGCCAGCCATTCCGGCGACTACTCGATCCAGGGCACCAAGTTCATCATTCATTCCTATCTCGGAATGAAGCCGAGGGCTTGAGCAGCATGCGCTTCGCTTTCGTTGCGTCGCGGCCCCATGCGGTCAGAGGGTGAGTGCATGAGTTGTCCCTACACCACGCTGCCCGCGAGCAGCTTCTGGCGTCAGGCCGTTGCCGAGCGCAGCCCATCCGATCTCGATCCTCATCTGACCGCGCGGCTCCGCTTCGGTCCTGATCAGCGCGTCGCCTCGGCCGGCAGTTGCTTCGCGCAGCACATCTCGCGCGCCCTGAAGGAGCGCGGCTACAATTACTATGTCACCGAGCCGGCGCCGCCGCATCTGACGCCCGAGCAGGAGGAACGCTTCGGCTATGGCGTGTTCTCCGCGCGCTACGGCAACGTCTACAGCACCCTGCAACTGCTGCAACTGCTGCAGCGGGCGTTCGGAGCTTTCCGGCCAGCCGATCAGTTCTGGACCGACAGCGACGGCTGGGTGTTCGATCTGCTGCGCCCCCGCATCACGCCGCGCGGCTACATCTCGATGGTCGAGGCCGAGGCCGATCTGAAGCAGCATTTGCAGGCGGTGCGGCGGCTCTTCGAAACCACCGACATCTTCATCTTCACGCTCGGTCTGACCGAGAGCTGGGTGTCCAAGCTCGACGGCACGGTGTATCCGACCTGTCCGGGGTGCGGCAGCGCTGGCGACTTCGACGATGCCAAATACGCGTTCCACAATCTCTCGGTCATGGAGACCACCGGCTATCTTGCCGAGGCGATCAACCTGATGTCGGCAGCCAATCCGCGCCTGCAGATCATCCTGACGGTCTCGCCGGTCCCGCTCGCGGCCACCATGGAGCCGCGCCACGTGCTGCAGGCCACGACCTATTCCAAGAGCGTGCTGCGCGTTGCCGCCGAGGAGATGGTCCGGCGCTTCGACAACGTGCATTACTTCGCGTCCTACGAGATCATCACCAATGCGAAGAACGCGGGGGCGTATTTCGCCGACGATGCGCGCTCGGTCACGTCCGAGGGCGTCGCGCGCGCGATGAAGCTGTTCTTCGCGCAGTTCACCGGCGAGGACGCTGGCGCAGAGGTGCGATCCGCACGTGATGACGAACGAATGCAACCGGCGGCTCCTCCGGCCGCGCCGCAGATCATCTGCGACGAGGACGAGTTCTACCGCGCACTGGCCGCGAGCCGTAACAACTGAGGACGAGCGGCGGCCGCGGCCGAGCCTGTGATGTGAGGGGGGACGTATCAGCGTGGACACCGAGCTCGAAGCGGTTCTGCCGGTCTATATCGTCGGCGACAGCCATTCCCTGCCGTATCGGAACATGGTGTTCCGGGAGCGGTGGACCGGCGCCTGGGTGATGGCCCGTACCAAGTACATCCCCGGCGCCACGGCGCGGGAGTTCTATGATCCCGCCACCGGCGAGTTTCATCCTGACTTCATCGCCTTCCTCGAATATGAAGGCCTGGTGCGCAACGGACACGCGACGCATCTGTCGATGGACGAGGTCGATTTCGCCATTGCCAAGGCGGTCGGCCAGGCCGTGCGGCCGCCGCTGATCATGATCACCGTCGGCGAGATCGACGTTCGCGGTCCGCTCCTGCAACTCCTCAAGGACACCCACGACTTCGTTCCGCCGTTCGCCACCACGTTGCCTCTGCTCGACAAGCCGCTGGTGCCGTGGGATCTCATCGACGAGGCGATCGAGGCACGGCTCGGGCCGTTCGTCGCCGGGCTCGATCAGCTGGTCAAGGCCGGCTTCAAGCGCGTCTACGTGCAGAGCGTCGTTCCCCCGACCCGGCAGGAAGCGCGCGTCCGAGAGCTGCAGAACTACGACTGCCCTGTCTCCGTCCGGACCAAGCTGGTTCAGGCGTTCAACTGGAAGCTGGCGCAGAAGGTGCGTTCGGTGAACCTCTTCACGGTCGACCGCTGGCCCGACCTGACCGAGGGCGATCTGTTGCGTCCGGAGTTCGATTTCGACGGGGTGCATCTGCCGCCCAAGGGCGCCCGTCTCCTGCTCGAGTCGCTGATCGATCATGCGATCGACAGCCGCGGCCTCGTCGCCAATCACCCGCGATACGAACTCTATTATCGAATGGCGTGCGGCCTGGATCCGTTCCAGCCCACCAAGCCGAACGCAGCATGAGGACATCATGGCCTTGGGACCGATGATCAGCACTGCCAAGCAGCGGCTCAAGGGCGGCGTCAACCAGGCGCTCAGCGCTCTCGGCTACCGCCTGGTGCGGGCCGACACGTTCGACCGCCTGAACGGACATCCCAGTCCAGACGCAGCCCCCGCGGACAAGAACGGCACGGCGCAGCCGCGCCAGCTGACGCTGCTGCCGGCCGCGAACAGCGCGCCGCCGATGTGCACGGCCCATGCGCCGAAGTTCGATCCGCAGAAGACGCCGAGCCAGCTCGCCGACAAGATCGTCGCCTTCCAGCAGAACGGCGTCACGGTGATCAGCACGAATCCGGAAAAGGCGGCCATGTTCCGGGAAACCGAGAGCTTCGACCGCGACGTCAGCAACCGCCACTCGGCATGGGACTGGGCCGGCAACAGCGTCGCTCCCTACACGCAGGATCTGCAGACCGGGATGCCATCGGCGGCGCTCGTCGACTATCTGCACGCGCTGTTCAGCGGCGGCGATTTCGATTCCTTCTTCCGCGGCGTGCTCGGCTGCCCCGCCAAGGTCGCCAATGTCCGGCTGGTGCGCTCGAAGCCGCATTTGACCGAGGGCATCGGTCCCCAGCAATGGCACAGCGACGGCTGCCCGGCCGGCGTCATTCGCGGCGTGCTCTATCTCTGCGATGTCGACGAGCAGACCGGTCCGTTCCAGTATCGCGACGCCAATTACCGGGAGCACACGGTTCTGGGCAAGACCGGTGATCTGCTGGTGTTCGATGCGACCCGCCTCATGCATCGCGGCAGCCCGCCGTCGCACAAGACACGCTCCGCGATCGATCTGGTGTTCATGCCGCGCATGCCCGACGAGGAGATGACAATCATGGTCGTCGGCATGAACCACTGGCCCGCCGACCCGTTCTTCGTCAAGCTGCCGAAGGAGCGGCCCGCCGACGCCCACGACGCGCTGGCCGACGGACGCCGGGCTGCCAGCCTCTATTGACGCATGGCCGCCCGCTTGCACCATGGATGGAGGACGGCTAAGCCAGGAGGCAGCAGGTGGGCTTGCGCGCGACGCAGAAGGCGCGCACTCACCGCCGATATCGCCGTCACCGAGCGCGCGATCCCGTCTCGACGTGACGCCGCCTGTCGGGCGTTGCCAGGCGAACACCTCTCTCCGGCGCAGCGTCGCATCTGCGCCATCCCTCAAGGCCGTTTTGCGGTCATCGAACAGCGCCGCGTTGGAGAATTTGAATGCTGCAACCGTTGAAGAATGCGCTCGCCACCTCGCTGCCGCCGGACGCACTGTATTGGATGCGCTCGGTCAAACGGGCGATCATGTTCGAGCCGCCGCTGCCCTGGCCCTACGGGAACGGCAGCAGCGCCACCGTACAGGACAGGCCTCCGGCCGTGGCAATCGCAGCCCCGTCCGCCGACACGGTCGATGACGGACGCATCATCCAGGACATCGCGCTGGAGAAATACAGCGCGCGGCAGCTTCCCTCGCCCGGCGCATATTACAGCTATGCCGACGTGCTGATCCTGCCGGCACAGGAGATCGCCAAGACGCTCACCCTGTGCGTCCAATACGTCAACAGCGCCCATGTCAACGGCGATATCGCCGAGTTCGGCACGATGGGCGGCTTCAGCGCCCGCGCGATCGCCACGTCGATGGTGTTCGACCTGCAGCGCCAGCCGCTCGGCAAGAGCGCGTCCGGAGAAAACCCGTTCCGTATTCTACGCCTGTTCGACAGCTTCGAGGGCCTGCCCGAGATCACCTCGCCGGTCGACCAGGTCGCTCCGCACGTCATCTCCGGCGCGTGGGCCAAGGGCGGCTGCAAGGTGCTGGCCGCGCCGCAGTTGCGCGCCGTGATCGGCAAGATCATTCCGCCGCACCGCTTTCAGCTCTACGAAGGCTGGTTCGCCGACACCGTGAAGACGCTGCCGCCCGAGACGCGGTTTGCGATGATCCATTTCGACGGCGACCTCTACCAGTCGACCATGGATGCGCTCGTCCCTCTGTTCGAGCGCGGCATGATCTCGACCGGCGCCGTCATCTGCTTCGACGACTGGAACGCCAATCGTGCCATTCCGACCACGGGCGAACGGCAGGCCTGGAAGGAGCTGGTCGAGATGTTCGCGATCGAGGCCTCCAACGGCGGCGACTATTCGGTCGGCGGCACCCGCTTCATCATCCACGCCTATCGCGGCATCCCGGCTGATCCGGAGTAATGCGGCTCACGGCGACGGCCGCTGGGCCGGGCCAAGCAGGCTGTTGATGGTGTGGCGCGCCAGGAAGACGGCACCGGGCACCGTGAGGTGCCCGGGATCGAATGCCGTCAATTGCGAGCCGTCCGGACCGATCCGGCTGAGACAGCCTTCGTCGTTGCAGAACACGTCGCGCACGGAGATGTAATCGATGCCGAGCTCACGGGTCAGCTCGCGAAACAGCGCGTCGCGGCCGCGCGTCCATTCGTCGTTGGAGCGGAACAGGGTCCGCTCCGGCAACACCGTTCCGGTCTGCCGGTAGTAGTCGAGCACGTTGTGCGACAGGCCGACGCCCTGCCAGCTCGGCGGCGGTCCCATCAGCACGATCTTCGCAATGCCGTTGGCCCTGAGCAGCGCGACCGTGCGCGGCAGGTCCTCGCGCAGCACGGACTCGGCGTGGCCCCAGGTCGCGTCGAGGATGACGACGTCCGGCCGGAGACGGCCGATCCGCAACACGACGTCGTCGTTGATGCTCTTGCAGAACGGCCGGGCCTCCAAGGTGTAGCCGATCAGCGGTGGGCAGGCGGAGGCCGTATATTGCGCGACGTCATAGCCGCGCTCCGTCGACAGATGCAGCAGCCCCGGATAGAGCGCCGCGCCGTAGGAATCGCCCCAGATCAGCAGCAGCGGCCGGCGTCCCTGCCCGGCGCAGTCGGCGCCGAATGCGGAGGCAGGCTGCAGGAGCAGCAGGCAGCGGCCACGGCGCCAATGCGAATTGGTCTCGCTGCCCGACAGCATGAAGCCCCTGATCTCCGGCGCGAACCGGACCGGCAGGCCGCGCGTGCTCGTCGCCGCGACGCCGATCGGGATCATCGCCGCCATCACGGCCAGCAAAGACCACGCCCGCCACGCGACGGGCGCGGCTCCGAACCTGATCGGCAGCTCGATGAAGCGATAGGTGAGGAAGGCCAGCACGGCGCTCAGCCCGAGCACCGCGAGCAGGATCCACGCCGGAGCCGCCCCGCCGAACTGCAGCTTGGTGAAGGCGATCAGCGGAAAGTGCCAGAGATAGAGCGGGTAGCTGATCAGGCCGACGAACACCAGCGCGGGCCACGCCAACACCCGCTGAACCAGCGTGCCGCCGGCCGCAATCAGGGCCATGGTCGCCAGCACGGGGACGATGGTGCGAATGCCGGGCCATGGCGAGGCTGCGCTGAACGCGAGGAAGGCGACGGCGATGCCCGCCACACCAACAGCCGCTAGCATGCTGCTGGTGGTCGGACCGATCGGGCGATCGGCACGCTGCCGCAGCCACACCGCCAGGAGCGAGCCTGCCAGCAGCTCCCAGCCCCGCGTGGTCGGCGAATAGAATGCCCACGCCGCCTCCCTTGCAGGGGTCGACAGGCAGACCACCAGCGACCCGAGCCCGAGCGCGGCCACCATGGCCGCCTTCCGTGACGGCCATCGGGCGATCAGCACGAACATCGCGGGCCAGACGATGTAGTACTGCTCCTCGATGCCGAGCGACCACAGATGCAGCAGCGGAAGGCGCTCCGCACCGGGATCGAAATAGCCCACGATCTGCTCGTGCAGCATGAAGTTCTCGATGAAGGCGGCGGCGCCCTTGATGTTGGATCCGAGCGCTTCCATCTCGGCGACCGGGAATACGAACCAGGCGATCACGAACGTCGCCAGCACCACGGTGATGAGAGCCGGGAAGATCCGGAGGATGCGGCGGGCGTAGAAGGTCGCAAAACTGAAGCTATTGTCCGCGCACTGCCGATCGATGATGCCCGTGATCAGATAGCCGGAGATCACGAAGAATACGTCGACGCCGGCAAAACCGCCGGGCAGCAGCCGCGGGAAGGTATGAAAGACGAGCACGGCGACGACGGCGATCGCGCGCAGGCCGTCGATGTCGGGACGATAGAGCAGCGCGTGCGCCCGGCTGATCGGCCGCTCATGGCGATCCGCTGCGGCCGCATGATCAAGGCTTTCGGTGATCGCCATTCTCACGCATTCCCTGAAACGCTCGCGTCTTTTCCAGAGCGCCGACGAGGTCGCGGGTAAAGTCAGCCGCGCCCCTGGCGTCGAGATGGCCGCCGCCATCCCAGCTCGAATAGTCGGTCCGCGCCGGCAGCGCCGTCTCGACGCCGACGGCATCCGCAATCTCACGAACCTGGGTCAGGCAGCCGTGAAAATTGGGAACGAAAGTCAAGACCACGGGCGCGCCGAGCGACTGCACGAGGTCACGCGCATTGGCGATCACGTCGGGCGTGGTGTGACAGTCGGGATCGCGCGTCATCTTCACGCCCGGATTGCCTTCGGCGAGAAAGCGCGGAAACGTGCTCATGTCGGCTGCGCCGGTGCGATCATCGCGGTCGAAGCGCGGCAGCGGTCCGGCCCGCGGACCGGCGAGCGCCTGGCGCCATGGCCGCGTCACGTCCTCGAAGCGCCAGCGCAGATTGCGCCGGATGATCTCGTAGGTCGCGCCGAAACGGCTGAGCTTCGTGCTCGGGATCGGACGGACGTCGGCGCCGAACGCGCGTGTGAGGTTGCGGTGGAAGAAGTTGCCCCCGCCTCCGCCATCGTCGGCGTTCAAGATCCACAGCCGCGGGCGGAGGTGATGCTTCAGCGCGATCTGCCGCGCGAATTCGCCGCTGGCAACGCCGACGAACGCCATGTTGTAGAACTTGAGGCCATAGGGGTGCTCGAGGCGCTCGCGCATGACGGTCTCGTCGACCGCAAACGACACCAGGGACGAGCCGAGGATGATGACATCGGCCTGGCGGGCGTTGTCGATCGAGCGGCCGATGCCATGGTAGAACAGATCCTGGTCCTGGATCTCGGTGACGCTGTCGCCGCCGAAATTGCGGTACCATGACCGATCCCCGGCCCTGCTGATCGCGCTGAAATGGTCGCCGCCCTGCGCAGCCAGCCACAGGCTGACACCGCCCAGCATCGCCGCCGTCATCCCGAGCAGGCTGGCGAGATAGCGCCCTGCCCGGCCGAGGCCGTCCCCGGCCTCATGCCCGGCCCAACCGGTCTGCTCTGTCCGACGATCCATGGCGGCCCCGGGGCGGACGACGCGGCTATTTGTCGAAGCCAGGCAACGCCTCCAGCGCCTGTCTGGCAATGAAGACGGAGCCGGGATAGGTCAAATGGCCGCTGTCATACGCGGTCAGGTCGGATCCGTCCGCGCCGATCCGGGCGAGACATCCGTCGTCGTTGCACATCATGCGGCGCGCCGAGATGTATTGAATGCCCACGCGCTGCGCGTGCGCCTCCAGGAACTCGTCGAGCGCCCGCGTCCAGTTGTCGTTGGAGCGGAACTTGGTGCGCTCCGGCAACAGCGAATGCGTCCGGAAATAATAGTCGAGCATGTTCGCGGGCAGGCTTTCGCCGAGCCAAGTCGCCGGCGGCCCGAGCAGTACGATCTTCGGAACATTGAGCTCCTTCAAGGCGGCAACCGTTCTATCCAGCCCATTGCGCAGGTCGTCCGGACCATAGCTCCAGGTCGAATAGAACAGGACCAGATCCGGCTTCAGCTCGGCGACCTTCTGGATGACGAAGTCGTTCGCGCCCTTGCAGAACCGCCGTTCCGGATGGACGAAACCGAGCAGCGGCGGACAGGCGGAGGCGGTGAATTCCGCGACCTCGAATCCCCGCTCGGCACCGAAATGAGCAAGTCCCGGATAGAGCGATGCCGCATAGGAGTCGCCCCAGACCAAAATGAGCGGATGGCGGCCGGTGCCCGCGCATTCCGGAGAGAATTCGGACGCGCTCTGATCCGGCTTCAGCAGGCATTTGTCGGCCCGCCAGAAGCGGGCAGTCTCGCTGCCGTCCAGCATGAAGCCGCGAAGCTCGGCGGGAATGCGCGCCGGCAGGCCATTGGTGCGGTCGGCGACCACGCCGACGATGCCCAGCGCGACCATGCCGCCGAGCAGTCCGCCGACCTTGAGCGGCACCAGGCGTCGGCCGAAGCGGATCGGCCGCTCGATGAGGCTGTAGGTGGCCCAGGCCAGCACCATGCTGGCCACGATGATCGCGACCATGACCCACACCGGCACCGCATCGATGAACTGGATGCGCGCATAGGCCATCAGCGGGTAGTGCCAGAGATAGAGCGGATAGCTGATCAGGCCGACGAAGACGGCCGGTGTCGACGACAGTACATAGCGATGCACCAGCGTGCCGCTGGTCGCGATCAAGGCGGCTGCGCCCAGCACGGGCAGCAACGTGTGAACGCCCGGATGCGGGGTGAGCCGACCGTAGCGCCAGAACGCGACCACGATCGCGAGCATCGCGGCCAGCGCGATGAGTTCGCGGACGAGCGGGACGCCGATCAGCGGCTGCGGACGAGCCTCCGCACTGCGGCCATTGACCCAGAGCGCGAGGGCCGAGCCGACCAGCAATTCCCAAGCCCGCGTCACCGGCAGATAGAACGCATAGTCTGGCGCGCGCGGCTGCACGATCAGGCACGCGACGAACGACGCCGCCGCCAGCGCGACCGTGATCGCCAGGCTCCTGCGCCGCCATGAGCCGATCAGCATCAGCAGCAGCGGCCAGACGATGTAGTATTGCTCCTCGATCGCCAGCGACCACAGATGCAGCAGCGGCTTCTTCTCGGCGGCAAGGTCGAAATAGCCGACCTGCCCGAGCAGGATGAAGTTCTGGATGAAGACGGCGCCGCCGGCGATGTTGGTGCCGAGCGATTTCAGCTCGCGCGGCGGCAGCACGAACCAGGCGATCAGGAAGGTGACCAGCACCACCGTGATCAGCGCCGGAAAGATGCGGCGAATCCGGCGGGCATAGAAATCGGCGATGCTGAACGTCTTCGACAGCATCTGCTTGTGGATGATCCCGGTGATCAGATAGCCGGAGATGACGAAGAAGATGTCGACGCCGTAGAAGCCGCCGGGGACGGCCGCGGGAAACGCGTGGTAGAGAAGGACCGGCAGCACGGCGACGGCACGCAGGCCGTCGATGTCGGCGCGATAGCCGAGCGGGGTGGCGCGGGCTTCTTCCAGGGACATGTTCGGTTGGGCGAAGTTCATCGGACCGTTTCGTTTCAGGAGCGATCGAGCAGAGACGCCGCATATTTGTCCAGGAAATAGCGGGACGGCCGCGAATTGCCGAAGAATCCCTGGATGTTCACACATTTTTCCCAGGCATCGTCGACCGGCGGGATGACGGGCGGCGCCCCGGAGGACAGATCCAGCACCTCCCGGGTGGTCTCCAGGATCTCGTCGGCCGAGCTCTCGCCGACGGTGAGGCCGGCAGCCTTGACCGTCTCATAGGTCGGAAACGTCCAGCGCCAGGTCTCGGAGGTGACGTCGCTCAATGACAGCATGCGCCCCTCGCGCGTATGCACTGGCTTGAGCGAGAAGCGCGTGTCCTTCGACCACAGCAGGCCGACGGAGCTCAAGGCGTTCACCATGGCGGTCGGAATGCCGAAGCTGCTCGCGACATAGGCAAAGCCCGAGGTCGTGCCGATGAACATGCGGGCGCGGCGCATCAGGTGGATGTCCATCTCCGCCACCTGATCCTCGCTTCTCGCGTAGTCGACCACGCGCGGCATGTCCGGCAGCGGCGGCGCCTTGCGGCCGCCCATGCGGATCACCCAGCCGCCCTGCTGGGTGATGTAGCGGACGGTCTCGAGATAGTTGCCGATGGTGGCACTGCGGATCGACTCGCCCGTGCCGAGGGTCTCGCCGCGCGCTTCGGCGTCGCGCATGTGCAGGCAGACGAACCAATCGCCGGGTGCAAGCCCCCATTTCCGACGCAGCGCCTGGTACAGCACCTCGGTCCTGTCGTCCGCCTGCATGCGCGCGTCATAGATGTCGCGCAACGGAAAACCCTTGCCTGCGCGCTCCCACTGCTGGAGAGCCATCGCGCCTGCATCGTTCCAATACATCGTCCGGCCGTCCTCGAACTGGAAGGCCTGATGCGAGTCACCGAGGAAAGGCGTCAGGCTGGCGAGCTCGTACCAGACACCGGGAGAAACGTTCTCGCCCAGGGTGAGCGTTGGACAGATCTCGGAAAACAGCGAAAGGAAAGGCTTGTTGGCGATCCGATCCTTGTAGGCGAGCAGGAGCGGCTGTCCTTTCCACCACCCCATGCTCCGCATCATCAGGTGCACGTTCAGATGACCATTGTGACCGATCAGCGCGCTCCAATCGGGTGAGAGCAATCTGACATCGCCGAGCTCGGCACCGACCCCATCGAGCACACGCTTCAGCTCGGCAGACGGCTTCGGAAGATGACGGCGAAGGCGACGTTGCGTGTCCAGACCGCGTCTGTAAACGAGAGGGACCTTATCTCCTTCACCGTTGTGGTAAGTCCTGAGCAGGAGTTCGCGATAAGCATAGAACAAGTAGATGTCGAGACAGACCCCGCGATCAGGCAGATGCGCGGGGAGGCTTTCCCAGTACTGCCCGGACTCATCCAGCTCTCGAAGGACCCCCGTCGAATCGACGAGACCGAGTTCCTGCATCAGGCGCGCGATCACCTCGCGGTCGCGGAAGAAATAAGGAATGAACTGCTCGGCCGGAACGTCCCTCGGAACGTGATCGAACTCGACACGCCCGCGAAAAGCCCGTTCTTCATATTGAAAGTTGCGATGCTCCAACATCAGCCGGACGAAGGTCCGCATCGCTGGCGACCGCTCGGCAGCCTGCTGCCAGTCAAGATAATGGATCTGCGTCAGCATATCCATCGAGTATCCGTCACCGACGACGCCTGTTCCGTGCAAGGCGAGCTCGGCAATCGGGTGCTCGCCATCCCACTTCAACCGGCGGAACAACGGCAGCGCTTCTTTCCGGTACCCGGCGAGTAGAAGATAGAATGCCACCTCGTTCGGGTAGCGCTCCCAAACAGAGCTGTTGAAGATCCAGGGCAAGTACCGGCCCAGGAAGGGACCGCAGAAAAAGACGAAGTGGCGGTCCAGGCCCGGATGCTGGAAGAAGTGGCGGAATTGTACCGTCAGCCAAAACCTCGCCCTGAACGGCAACACCGTGAATGCCAGATTGCGCAGAAAATGCCGACCCGGAAGCCGCGCGAGAAGGCGCAATAGAGGATAATGCCGTCCGAATGCACGTTCCGCGAGCGTCAGGTCGCGGAACGGAGAGCTGCCGACGGGCGGGCCCTCGGTCGAAATGGTGTCGAGCGGCAAACCGCACCTCCGGCGCAACCTCGGAAACAGCAGGCAACGATTACTGTGAAGGCCCCACCCGATCAACCCGAATCCGGCGGAAGGAGCCGCCGCGCCCGCCTTCGAGATCCGCCTTCGGGGACATAAGCCGCACGTTGTGCCTAGTGATGCCTGCATCGGAGACAGCGTGAATTCGCCTCCCTCGCTTGTGGTGAGACCGTCAGAATTGCGGCGAGCTCGGGTTCAATCGGGCGAAGCACTGCCGCCGGACTTGCCGACGCCCCAGGGGCCCCGGACCCGCTCTCGCGAGCCCAACAGCCATCCGAACGGCCCCGTCGGAGAGCTGCCATCGTCGTTGGCAGCGGTCCGTTCAAGTCCCCCTCTCCTGACAGGCAGCGAGCGCTTGGACTGGCGGCCAACCGACTCGCGCTCTATGCTCCTGCCACGCCTGGGCGCAATCCCTGTCTGGTCTGGAAAGCTGGCAGGCCCGTTTCAATGCCGGGCGGTTGGGCTGCAGAAGCAGTGCGCCGGAGAAACCTTCGATATCGTCATGGGGCCTTGGAAATGTTCTTCGAGTCCGTTCACTCAGATCCAGCCGGGCATCCCGCGCCACGTCAACGCAGTCGGGTACAAGCGTTGAAGTCGAACCTCGCCGGACGTGCCGCGAGGGCGATCGGCTGGCTTCTGAATGCAGCCGGCCAGGAACGGGCGGAATCTTTGAAGGACCTGATCTTCGCCCTGTTGACCTTCAAACAGGCCTTCATGGTGGCGCTCGTCTTCCACCGCTATGCACACCGGAACGAGTTTGACCGGCAGTTTCGCTATTTCTGCGGTCCCGACATCGAAAAGGAGATGCAATGGGTGCTCGCCCGCGGCCACTCGGGTCAGTACTGCAACGAGCTGATTCTCTTCCTTCTCATGTGCGAGAAGGAGAAGCGCGTTCTGGAGCTGTTTCCCAGAATCGACTGGGACCGGGTCGATGACGAGTTCATGGAGGCGATCGGCAAACTGACGAAAAAGCTGACGTCCGGCTACTTCATGGAGCTGCTGGCGCAGGCCCACACCATCAATTGGACCGCACTTCGTCCGCAAGACCTGCGCCGGTTTGCCGAGCTGATCAAGATCATGCTGGAGCACCGGAACTTTCGTTTCGAGCAGACCTCCTTCGAAGGACGGCAATACGATGCGCGCCGAGACGGCGACCCCGAGCTGTTCGAAGCCCCGCTCGACCGCTACGTTCCCAACTTCTTCTGCGACAAGGAGCTGATCGAGACCCTCGTCACTCAGCTCGGTCTCCCCCGGCACGACGATATCCTCGCCACACGCGAGGACCGCGGCCAATACTGGGAGCGCTTTCCCGCCGACCATCCGCAGCGCAAGGTGTTGTCGGAGATCAACCTGTTCTACGCCTATCGCCACCTTCTGCTGACGACATATCACAGCGGCGAGGGCTTCCATGTCCCCCAGGTCTACATCAAGCTGACGGAGACACAGAAGCGGTTGCGCCGTCATCTTCCCGCGCCAAGCCCCGAGCTCAAGGCCCTTCTCAAGAAGCTCGACACCGATCTATCGGACGTCAGGCTGCTCTCTCCGGACTGGAGCGCGCTGATCGGGCATAACGGCCATCTCAACGTTCATCTGATGATGCGCGAGATGGAGTGGTGGCAGGGCCAGCCGCTGCTCCTGGCCTACAAAGACCGGATCGCCAACAAGCCGTTCCTGTCGCTGTTCTCCGAGATCTGTCCGACGCTCACCTTGGGCGAGAACGTCAGCGCCGGACTATGGCACGAACTCGCCAGCCTCACCCCGTTCATCGGGGATTCCCACCAGGCATTCCGCTTCGAGGACGGACGCGCGGTGTACTGGAACGATGCGGGCTCACTCGCGCTCAAGCAATGGGAAAGCCGGCAACGAAGCTTTCCGCTGCGCGACATCTACGACCGCCGACTGCTTGCCGACAACCGCGTCGAGCAGACGTACCAGGACTACCGGCGCAGGTGGGGCATGGCAGACGGCGACTGGTTCGTCTGCCTGCACGTGCGCGACGCCCAGACCCGGAATGATACCGAAGGCGTCGGTGAATCCATCCGCAACGCGTCGCTCGCGAGCTATCTCGATGCGGTCCGCCACATCACCGAATGCGGCGGATGGGTTGTCCGGATGGGCGGTCGCAAGGTGCCGCCGTTCCCGCAAATGGAACGGGTGGTGGACTATGCCCGCAGCGACGATGCGTTTCCAGAGATGGACATTCACTTGATGCGCCGTGCCCGCATGTTCATCGGCACGACCTCCGGCTTTGCCTATGTGGCAAGCAGCTTCGGCATCCCCACCGCGATGGTGAATGCATTGAGCTCGATCGGCCTGCTGTGGTCGACGGACACCCGCTTTGCGCTCAAGCCCGTGCACAGGGCGGACGGCCAGATGCTTTCGCTGAGCGAATGGACCTCGGAAGAGTATCGCTGGGCTTACCCGACCCATGAATCCATGGCGCGTGCCAAACTCGTCGTGAGCGAGAGCAGCTCCGACGAAATCCTGGAAGCCGTGCGCGAGGTGCTCGAAATTTCCGATCCCCGGCGGAAAGGACCCGCCCCCGGCGTGGACGGCAAATGGGAGCGTCACGTCCAGGTGCCGGGCTTCTTCGGCAGTTCACGGCCGAGCCGGTATTTCCTCGAGAAATACGCTCAGGACCTGCTGAGAGAACCGTGAGGACAGCGCAACGCATCGAGCGATGCCGCCTGGGCCAGGCGCGCACCTGAGGACGTCGGCCGCGAATAGTTGGGCGTGCTGTCGGACTAGCGTTGTCGTGCCATGGCGGCCTCGGGGAGGCTCTTCCGCAGCGGAGCCGGTCCAGGCACCAAGAATGCACTTTCGTACTTCGCGAGATAGTGGGCACTGATCGTGCCGCCGCCGTAATAGTGAGGCAGCAGAAGCTGCTCCCTCCAGAGCGACAGGAGTTGCTGCGAGGCGGTGTTGGCCGCGTGCCCGCAAGCGAGATCGACGACCTCTTCGACGACCGCGAGGATTTCGTCTGACGTGTTGTTCAACGGCTGCGCTCCGTTGCGGCTGAGAACGCAGGCGTCGAACAAGCGCCAGCGCCAGGGGGGCGAGGTGAGCTGAGTCTGGGTCAGCATCCTTCCGTCGGCGAGACGCACCGGCTTCAGCGCAAACCGAACAGCGCTGTTCCACAATTGCGGATCCGTGGTGATGCAATTCACGAGGGCACTTGGAATGCCGAAGCTGATCGCGACATTCGTCAATCCTGAAGTCGTGCCAATGAAGGCTTTGGCATTCCGAATGAGGCAGATGTCCATCAGTTCGGATCTGAACCCGCTCTGAGCATAATCGATTGCACGGTCGAGCGGCGGAAGTCCGGGTGAATTTGGACCACCGAGCTTGATCACCCAGCCGCCCCTGCGGGTGACCGCGTGGATCGCATCGAGGTAGGTCTCAATCGGCGCATTGCGATGGGTCTGGCCGGTGCCGTCGACCTCGGAATAATGGGAACCGTCGCGGGTGTGCAGGCACACGTACCAGTCGTCCGGCTTCATGCCCCAGGATTCGCGCATCCGCCGATAGTCGTCCTGCAATTTCGGCGCCGCCTCGTAGAGGCGGTCATACTCGTCGCGCAAGGGATGCCCGCGGCCATCCCGCTCCCACTGCAGGATGGCAAGCGCCCCGGCTTCCTGCCACGGCACCACGTCGCCGTTCGGCAGTCGAAACACATTGAAGTTCATGCCGTACCAACGCTGCAGCGACAGCAGCTCTTCGCCCAGCGCGTGAGAGATGGTTTCCCCGATCACGACGATATCGGCGAACCTTTCGAACAGCCGAAGAAACGCCCTGTTCGCCACGCAGTTGGGTCGCACGACGATCAGCGGTCGTCCCGACCACCACCCCAGGTCGCGCATTCGGAACAGGATGTCCAGCATCCCGAGGTGACCGATCTGGGTCGTCCATTCCTCGGGAAGGACCCGCAATTGCTCCAGTGGAATTCCCAACCTGCGCAACAGGTGGCTGGCCTCCGCTGATACGGCCGGCGCCGCCTTGCCGAGCAGCTCCGACTGCGCCGCAAGCGCTCTCGTGAACAGACCGATGCCGACGTCGCCAGAGCCGACATGAGTCACGCGCTGGCCGGTGAAGTTGCAGAGATCGAACAGCCTGCCCGCGGAGCCGCAGGTGAAATCGAGGGGGTTGGGATGATAGTTCCGCGCCGGCCGCGACGCCATGTTCTGGTGAGGACGCATGTAGTCGGGAATGCCACGGCATGCGTCCGACATGCATTCGACGGCGCGGGCCTCGTTGCCCACCATGATCTCAAGCATGCCCTTGAGAAAGGCGAGATGTATCTCCGATTCCGACCTTGCCCTCAGATCCAGCTGGGAGGCCAGCCGATAGGCCTTGTCGAACTCCCCGAGCTCGAAGAGCGCGCGAATCATCATGTTCGCCAGTTCCGGCGAGCGGGCTGCGAGTTGATCCTGGAGGACGAGATCATAGGCTTCCCAATCGGCCCCGATCCGAAGCAGCAGTTCCGCTGACAGCATTGGAAAGCACCGTCCGAGCAATCCCGAAAACCGCAGGTCCGGATCCTTCGCCAGCAGAGACGCGCAGTAGACCTGATAGGCTCTTTGCAGCAGGCGGCGATCGCGAAGGTCTCCGATCTCGAAGAAGGCGAGGATCAGGAAGGCCAGCCGCGGCGGCAGCAGGCGCAGCAGCTTGGCAGTCCCGACGATCAGGATGCGCGCCCATCGCTGCGGCCCCAGCAGAGACCGCTCTCCCCAACGGGCCGATTCGGCTGGCAGAGTCTCCAGTGCGTTGAACAGCTCAAGGAATCCGCGTCTGCGCACTGGGCTCTGCAGAACTAGCGGCTCCTTGAAGCGCTGCATCGGCTACCCCAAATCCGTCTTCGGCTCACGGCCAGGCCCCCGTTCTCGAACATCCAGACCGCCCTGCGGCAGACCAGGAGAAGGCTATGCCGTTTGTCGCCTGTCTCGAATTGGCTGTCGGCAATACACGCCGCATGCCTGTCGGGCTGTCAAGCCAACCCGCGACCAATGAGCGTGATGATCCCGTGAACCCACTCGGTGATCGGCAACAGCCCTGCCCTGTCGACAATCAGCAGAATTGTCGACCACAGAGCCAGCCGCTCGAGCACGAGCCGGCCGATCCCCAGCAAGATGAAGACGAAAGCCACAAATCCCGCAAGCAAGGCGTTGAGGAACCCTGCGCCGACTGCAAGAAGAACACAGAAGAGGACCGTGCTCACGCAGACGGTGCGCAAGATCGATCTTAAAACGAAAACCATATCCTTCACGCCGGCGCCCCCTCTTACCAACGTTAGATCTCATGCGGCGGAACAATAGCCGCCAAAGCCCCTGGTCATCATGTGTAGCATCTTCGCTGGAAGACTGCCCAGTCGCACAATCCCCGCTACTGTAGAACAAATATCTACTGGCGTTCTTGACACTGATTCGTCGGTTGAACCGAGAAGGAGTGATGCGAGCGCTCAAAGAGCAATAGTAACGCGAAACATCACAAATGACGCGAGTTCCAGGGTCTCTGCCAAGCCGAACATTTTACGTTGTCATGTTCCCGATTACACTGCTATGGAGGTTGCCTCCAGATGGCAACATCCATAGCAGCCGGCGCGCTGGACGCAGCGGCGAGCCTGAGCGTGTCCATTGATCGAGCGATCCAGCCGAGCCATGTCCACCGGACCACTATTCGGCTGCCGATTGTGCGGTCAGCCGATCGCCACGCAGGCGCTCCCGCTTGGTGAGCTCCCGGTCTGCAACCGGTTCGCGCGTGAGAACCATGTCCAGCGTCGGATAACCCTCGACATCGTCGCGTGCGACACGTGTCAGCTCGTCCAGCTCCGCGAGCCTCCGCCGGCAGACGTGCTTGTTCCCGAGGTGCCATGGATCCGCTACCGGGAGCCGGAAGCCCATCTCGACGCCCTGGTCGGAGAACTGCTGTCGTTGAAGCCGCGGGCCTGCACCGCCCTCGGGACCGGTCCGTTCGAGGGGCCCCTGCTGGGCAGGTTGCAGGCCCGCGGGCTCACCGCGAGCGCCCTTGCGCTCGGTGCCGACGGCGCTCCGGGACGCTATCCCTATCTGGAAACCTGGCAGGCCACCCTCCGTGCCGAACGGCTGGCTGCAGAAGCGACGCAGCTTGGCACTTTCGACATTGTATCGTGCCGCTACATCCTCGAGCACACGCCGGAGCCGGTGCAGGCGCTGCAAGCACTCAAGGTTCTGCTAAATCCCGATGGCCTGCTGCTGATCGAGGTCCCCGACAGCAGCAAGTTCCTCGCGGCGCGCGACTACTGCTTCCTGTGGGAGGAGCACAGCTGCTACTTCGTCGAGGACACGCTGCGGCGTCTGGCTGAGGTGAGCGGCTATCGCGTTCTGGCCCTGCTTCGCTATCCGGGCGCCCTGGAAGATGCCCTGGTCGCCGTCCTCACCCCGGCCGATAGTCCCGCCCCGCCGGTCGCGCCTCGCGGACCTTCCAGCCTGTTCCAGGCCTATCGTGACAATTTCGCCGCCACCCGCGCGCAACTGCGCAGCAAGCTGATGGCCCTGGCCGGTCCCGACCGCGACCGGATCGCGCTGTTCGGCATCGGCCATCACGCCATCATGTTCGTCAACGCCTTCGGCCTGGCCGACCTGATCGCGGTGGCCGTCGACGATGACGCCGACAAGGCGGGCTTTTTCCCCCCCGGCCTCCATACGCCTGTGGTAGGCTCGCAACGATTGCTGGATGACGAACGGATCAGGCTGTGCCTGTTCGCCGTGGCCCCCCATATCGAGGGCAAGGTGCGTGAAAAGCTTGCTCCGCTTGCCGCCAGGGGCGTGGAATTCCGCTCGATCTACGCCGCGCTCGACAATTCGATCATGAGGGATCACGCATGACGCTCGTCCAGAAATCCCCCGAGGTGTTCCTCGCCGAGGGCCCGATTGCGGCGGTCGGGCAGTCCGAGATCAGCACCCTGAAGGCCGCGGTGAAGGCCAGCCCGAAGCGGCGGGCCCGGATCAACGCCCATCCGGACGGCGATGACACCCTGCATGAAATGATCATCGCGATCGATTCCAGCTCCTACATCCGGCCGCACAAGCACCCGGGCAAGAGCGAAGCGTTCCACATCATCGAGGGCGAGGTCGATATCGTGGTGTTCGACGACGACGGCCGGATCGAGCGCGTGGTCGAATTGGGGCCGCCGGGCGGAGCGCGGCCGTTCTACTACCGGATGTCGAACGCGTTCTTCCATACGTTGATCATCCGCAGCGACCTGCTGATCGTGCACGAGATCACCAACGGCCCGTTCCGCCCCGGCGCCAGCGTGTTCGCCGACTTCGCGCCCGAGGACAGCGACGTCGCCGGCGCCGCGGCCTATCAGGCCGATCTCGTCCGGCGTGTCGCCGCACGGCGGGGCGTTGCGGCATGACCAGCCATGCCGTCGTGGTCGGCGGCACCCGCGGCCTCGGCCGCGTGGTCGTCGAACGCTTCCTGGCGCGCGGCTGCGCCGTCAGCGTCGTGTCGCGGCAGCGCCCGGCCGATTTTCCCGATCAGCCCGGCTTGAAGCATTTTTCCGCCGATCTCGAGCGCAGCGAGAGCTTTGCCGGGCTCTGGGGTGAGATCGCCGAGGCCAACGGCCCGGTCCGCTACCTCGTCCTGAGCCAGCGCTTTCGCGGCCAGGGCGATCCCTGGGCCGGGGAAATCCAGGTCGGCCTGACCGCCTCGCGCGACCTGATCGAGGGCTTTTCCGGCCATTTCGCTGACGATGGCGACCGCGCCATCGGCGTGGTCAGCTCGGTCTATGCCGAATTCGTCGGCAGTTCGCAGCCGGTCGGCTACCACGTCGTGAAGGGCGGCCTCAATGCGATGGTCCGGCATTACGCCGCGACGCTCGGCCGGCGCGGCATCCGCGTGAACGCGATCATGCCGCTGACCTATCTGAAGCGCGAATCGCGCATCTTTTACGAGCAGAACGAGAAGCTGATGGAGACCTACCGGAAGCTGGTCCCGCTGGGCCGGCTCGGGACGGCCGAGGAATGCGCCGACGCCCTCGACTTCCTCTGCAGCGCGCGCGCTTCGTTCATCAACGGGCAGAGCCTGTTCCTGGATGGCGGAGTGTCCACAGTCTGGCAAGAAGAGGTCGCCAAGAGCTTCGCGGGCCTGTAAAACCCGCCGCAAACTCCTCTCCGGCCGACCATCCCGCCTGCGGGATCGCCAACCCAGGATCGACACCTCATGCAGCACGTCAAGCACAAGACCGATTGCCGCCTGTGCGGCTCGACCTCGCTCGATCACGTGCTGCCGATCAGGCCTTCGGCGATCGGCGACGCGTTCGTGACGGCGGACCGGCTGAGCGAGACCCAGGACCTCTACCCGCTCGACTGCTATCTTTGCCTCGACTGCGGCCATCTGCAGAATCTCGACGTCGTCGATCCCGACATCCTGTTTCGCGACTACACCTACCGCACCTCGGTCTCGCTCGGCCTCGTCGAGCACTTCAAGCGCTATGCGCAATCGGTGGTGTCCTCGCTCGCCATCCCCAAGGGCAGCCTGGTCGCCGAGATGGGCAGCAATGACGGCTCGCTGCTCAAGGCGTTCAAGAACGAGGGCATGCGCGTGCAGGGCATCGACCCCGCCCGCGACATCGCGGCGACCGCCACCAAGGAAGGCGTGCCGACGATCCCGGATTTCTTCACCAGCGCGCTGGCGGCCCGCATCAAGTCGGAGCAGGGCGAAGCCAAGCTGTTCTGCGCCAACAACGTGTTTGCGCATATCGACAACATGTCCGACGTCGTGAAGGGCATCCGCCTCCTGCTCGCCGACGACGGCGCCTTCGTTTTCGAGGTCTCCTACATCGTCGACATGATCGACAACATGGTGTTCGACACCATCTACCACGAGCACGTCTCGCATCACGCGCTGATCCCGCTCGAGACCTTCCTGAACCGGCACGACATGACGCTGTTCCATGTCGAGAGGACAGGCACCAAGGGCGGCTCGATCCGGGCCTTTGCGCAGCCGAAATCGACCGGCAAGCGGCCGCGCTCGGCGGAGCTGTCGAAACTGATCGCCGAGGAGGAGCGGCGCGGCGTCACCAAGCCGCTGATCTACCGGGACTGGTTCGTCGCCATCGAAAACTGCAAGCGCAGGGTGCTCGCCACCCTCGACGAGGCCATCGCCGCGGGCAAGCTGGTCGCGGCCTACGGCGCCTCGACCACCACCACCACCCTGCTCTACCATTTCGAGCTGGAAAGCCGGATCAAGTTCATCGTCGACGACAACCAGCTCAAGCACGGCCGCTTCAGCCCGGGCGCCCACATCCCGGTGCTGCCCTCCAGCGAGCTCGCGACGCGAAAGCCCGACATCGTCGTCATCCTCGCCTGGATCTATGCGGACCCGATCCTGAAGCGCAACCAGGCCTACCTGGACGCAGGCGGCCGATTCCTGGTGCCGCTGCCGGAGCCGCGGATCGTCGGCGCCGCGGGCTCGGTGGCGATCTGAGCCGCGGCGGCGGCCTGAGCTGACCGGTTGACAGTGCCCTCGTAACATGGTCCAGCAAGCCCCGGCGATTGGCCGCCGGCGTGGCGGGGGTCCAACCGCATTCGGCTGGTAAGACAAACACTTACGGCTCACGCGAGGTACAAGGATGACCACCCTGACCGATGGACAGGTCGAGCGGTTCGTGGTTGCGGATCGGCGTCGCATCTCCTGGGCGCGCTGCCGCGAGGACATCGCACCTTTCATCACCCGTCACGTCACCTGGCGCGCGCTCGCTGCCGGTGACATCCGATCGAAATACCGCCGTACCATGCTGGGCCCGTGGTGGATCACGGCCACCAACGCGATCACCGCCCTGATCATGGGCACGGTGGCCGGCCGCTTCCTCGGCGCCGACATGAAGACCTACCTGCCCCACTTCATGGTCAGCATGACCATCTGGAGCTTCATCTCGTCCTCGCTCAGCGAAGCCTGTTACACGATGATCAATGCAGGCGGCATGATCAAGGCCGTCGACATGCCGATTCTGATCCATGTCATGCGTATGGTTCAGCGCAATCTGATCATCTTCCTGCACAACATCGCGGTGATCCCGTTCATCTGGCTCGTCTATCCATGGTCGATCGGATTCGGAATGGTCCTGGCCATCCTCGGCCTGATGATCGTCTACGTCTTCGTCGTCAGCGCCTCGGTGATCGTCTCAATGATCTGCGTGCGCTATCGCGACGTGCCGCCGGTCATGGCGGCGGTGCTGCAGCTCTTGTTCTTCGTCTCTCCGATCATCTGGGAACCGTCGAGCATCCGCGGCGGCGAGTTCATCGTCACGCTCAATCCGATCGCCTATCTGTTGGCGGTCACGCGCGGTCCGCTGATGGGCGACGTTCCCGGCCTTGCGACCTGGGCCGGTGCCATTGGATCGGTCGCGGTCCTGACCGCCGCCATGATCTATATCTACACGCGCTATCGGTCGCGCGTCGTGTATTGGGCCTGATATCATGGCCGGGAGCTCTGGATCCGCCTCGAATGACTCTCATTGAAGCCAAGCAAATCGGTATCGAATTTCCGGTCGCGCCGCCGAACGCACGATCATTCCGGCATCTGGCCATCAAGGCGGCCTCACGCGTCGGCGGCCGGGTCTCGAAGAGCGACGGCTCGTTCCAGTTCGTCCAGGCGCTCGACGACATCAGCTTCACCCTGAAGCAGGGCGACCGGCTCGGCCTGATCGGCCACAACGGCGCCGGCAAGACCACGCTGATCCGCGTGCTCGCCGGCATCTACGAGCCCACGCGCGGCTCGTTGCGGGTCGTCGGACGGAACGTTCCGATGTTCGACATCGGTCTCGGCATGGACGAAGAGGCGTCGGGGTATGAGAACATCAGGACGCGCGGCCTGATCCTGGGGCTCTCGCCCGAGGAAATCGAGCAGCGCGTGCCGGAGATCGCCGAATTCGCCGAGCTCGGCGATTATCTGGAGCTGCCGATCCGGACCTATTCCTCAGGCATGCTGCTGCGTCTCGTGTTCTCGATCGCAGCCTCGATTCACGGCGACATCATCCTGATGGACGAGTGGATCGCGGTCGGTGACGCGCAGTTCCGCAAGAAGACCCACGGCCGGCTGCAGGACATCACGATGCGCTCGGGAATCGTCGTGCTCGCCACCCATGATCATGGCCTGCTTCGCGACACCTGCAATCTCGGGCTCTATCTCGATGGCGGCCGCGTGCGGGCCTTCGGCGCCCTGGACGATGTTCTCAAAGAGCTGCCCAAGGTTTGAGCGGCCGGGCTCGACAGCATGCGGCAGGAAGCTCGCTGAACCATGACCACGACGACCGCCCGCGCCGCCTCCCCGACCGTCACGCTGGTCGTCCCGAACTTCAACCACGCCCACTACCTGCCCGAGTCGCTCGGCAGCATCGCGAACCAAACCCGAGCCCCAGACCGCGTCATCATCATCGACGACTGCTCGACGGATGACAGCATCGTGGTCATTTCACGCTTCGTAGCGGACCGGCCGAGCTGGCGGCTGATCCGCCACGACGCCAACCAGGGCGTCGTGCGCGGCCAGAACGAGGCGCTGGCGATCGCGGACACCGAATGGATCGGATTTCTCGGCGCCGACGATGCGCTGCATCCGGCCTATCTCGAAAAGGCGATGGCGCAGGCGGCCAACCATCCCGAAGCCGGCCTGGTCTTCGCCTGCTGCGAGATCATCGGCCCTCAGGGGCCGTCCGCAAGACGGATGCTGCGGCCGATGATGCTGCCCGCGTCGTCATCGGCGATGCTGGCGCCCGCGGACGTCCGCCGAATCCTGCGGCAGGGCGACAACTACTTCTCCGGCACGACCTCGCTCTATCGCCGCACGGCCTTGCAGGCGCTCGGCGGGTTCGACGTCAAGCTCGGCTCGTTCTCCGATGCCTTTCTCGCCCGGCGGCTGGCCTTGACCTATGGCTGCTACTTCGTCGCCGAGGCGCTCGGCTACTGGCGCATCCACGGCCAGAACTATTCGACGGCGACGGCAACCGATCCGGCGGTGCTCAACGCCAGGCTGGCCGACATCGGCGCACTGATTGCTCAGAGCAAGCTGTTCCCGGAAGGGTATGAGGAGGTCTTCGCGCGGCGCAATCGCTTCGGCGCGGCACGGATGGTGCTGGACGGCGATACGCCCCCGGCGGCCAAGGCCGCGCGCGTATCCGCATTGATCGACGGCAATGCATTCGACACGTACGTGCTTGGATTGATGTTGAGCTTAGGACGCTTGGGCCATTTGGCTGCGCTGGCCTGGATCACGCTGCGGACGCGGCCGATGTCGTTGACGCGCCTGCTCGCCCAGCACGGGGCGCGACGTCAGATCATCTCCGCAACGCCAGCGTACCGCGCGCCATGACGAAGCGCGCCCCCTTCGGTTCTCTGCGTCATCGCTTTGGCAAGCGGCAGCTGACGTCCCCTCCGACTCCCAGCGTGCCCGCCGCACCGCCCTTGCAGGCGCCACGAAGCCGCTGGTCGCCGCGGACGTGGCTGACGGCATCGGCGTTCCGTCTCTATGCGTTCCTGAGCGCGCGGCGCCGGCAATTGCTGCCGCTGACCACCCGCACCGCCGACATCGTCGACAGCAGGCTGGTCGTTGCGCCGGCCGGGGCGACGCTGCTCCGGCTGATGGATCGGCAACTGGCAAGGGGATCGCGCCTCGGCCGTTTGCTGGCGCTGACGACCTCGACCACGCTGGCCGCGGCCGCGCAGGTTCATCTCGCCGCGAGCCGCAAGCCGAGCGCGCTGCGTGCAGTGCGGATCTTGAACCTGATCTTCCGCAGCAACGTGCGCGCGCGGGCCGGTGTGGGCGCGCAGGCCTATTTCACCACCCTGGCGCTGTGCAGCGCCTATGACCGGATCGTGCGTGAGGTGCCACGGCCCGAGACGATCGACAGCTTCGCGATCAATTTCGCGGTCGGCGTCGCTCACATGTATCGCGGCAATCTTCCGGTCGCGGCGCATTTCCTGACAGCGGCTGCGGCTTCGGGCGACGGCAACGCGTTGCGCAAGCTCGGTGCCGTCCATGCCCTGGCGGGCGACCACGTCCAGGCCGCCGCGTGCTTCAAGGCGTCAGTCGCACGCGATCCCCGCTCGGTGATGGCGCACCAGAACTATGCCGGCGGCTATGATCCATCGACCTACACGCCGAGCGCCTGGGAGCTGGAGCATGCCGGCGAGCTCCTGATCTACGACAATCTGATCCAGCTCGGCGAGAACTTCTATCACCAGGGCCGTTACGAGGACACGTTCCGCTGCTATCAGGCCGCGCTCGACCATCAGGACGCCTTGGCGCGCAAATGGTCGATTCCCGACGCGCTGATCCAGCGCATCGCCTCCACCAGCAACATCTTCGATCCCGCGCTTCCGGTCCGACTGCTCGGCTACGAATGGGTGACGCTGATCGGCCACATCGGTTTCATCGACTGCCATTTGCGCATGGCCGCGCTCGGCATGCTGCCGCGCGCCAACTACGTGCTGCTTGCCCCGCCAAGCAAGGTCGTCAACCAGCCTTTCCTCAAGCTGTTCGCGCCGCATGTCACGATCGTCGAAGACCCCGCTCTCGTCGACGATCTGCTGCCCTATCAGCGTTTGGTCGGCGACCAGTTCATCGCCGTCCGGGGCAAGGACGGCCTGGCCGAGCCATGGGCCCACGCGGCGTCGCGTGCGCAGGTCGCCTGGGCCGAACAGCAGCGCCGACCGATCGTGAAGGTCCCATCGGAGCTGATGGAAACCGGGGCTGCCAGGCTGCGCGCCGCGGGTGTCACCGCCGACTGGTTCGTCGCGATGCACATCCGCGAGGGCGGCTATCACGGCGACGGGCCCGGCACCACGCGGCAGCATCGCTCCGCCAATGTCGGCGACTACCTCGACGCCATCGCCGCGATCACCGCACGCGGCGGCGCCGTGGTCAGGCTCGGCGATCGCAGCATGACGCCGCTGCGCGGCATGGCCGGCGTGTTCGACTACGCGCACAGCGACATCAAATCGGCGGAGATGGACCTCTATCTCTGCGCCGCCGCTCGTCTGTTCGTCGGCACGACATCGGGCCTGACCACGGCCGTGCAGGCACTGGGAACGCCGATGCTGCTGGTCAACTGCATCTCCAACGACTGCCAGTTCTGGCATGAGCACACCGACTTCACCGTGCGCCCGGTCTACGACCGCCGTACGCGGCGCTATCTGTCGCTACGTGAGACCTATCGTCAGCCCTTGCAGGCGCTGCTGATCGACACAGCCGTGCTGGCGCGTCACGGTCTCGATATCCATCCGAATACCGCGCAGGACATCGCCGCAGCGGTTCGCTACAAGCTCGACTGCCTGGACGAACCAGGCCGGTCGTTGCGCGCAGGAGGGCCCCTGCTCGATCGCTATCGCGCCGCACTCAGCGGCAATCCCTATAACTTTGGTGCTGCATTACCAGTGCCGGATTTTCTCGATCGGCTCCCGGAATTGCTGGGATGAACGCGCGACCGAAGCCCGTTCGATCGACGCCCACATCAGTCGCCACCCGTCGTTTTCCGCACTCTCGCAACGCCCATTAACCTTCGGGCAAGACGATCGGCCTGATAGGTAACGTCGGCACGGTCGCGAATCGCCTCGAGCGAGACTCGGCATTTGCGATCCGTGCTCCGTCGATCCGAACGGCAGGGACTGAGGCAATGCCAGCGTTGTTACAGGGCTCCCCTAACACCGACCCGATCGACGAGGGGGTCGGCCCTCCTCCGTCCAACCCCGTCGAGCTTCCCGAAGAAGCCGTCGAATCCCTGCTCGCGCAAGGCGATTTCGCGGGTATCGGCGCCGTCACCGCGGTGAGCGCCGGCGGACTGACGATCAACCTGCTGTTCGACACGGCGGCGATGAATGCGCCTGCGAGCTTTCGCGCCGGCATTCAGCAGGCCGCCGCGATCCTCACCTCGATGATCTCGGATCGCATCACCGTCAATATCAAGATCGACTATAGCGGCGTCGGCGGCGGCGCGGCGGCCGGTCCTGACGGCGGTCAGTGGATGAGCTACTCCTCCGTCAGGTCCAACCTGATCAACTATGCCAGCCCAGGCGATACCACCTTCAATGCCTTGCCGGCGGGATCCAGCATCCAGGGACAGTCCTACGTCGCGGTGTGGAATTCGCAGCTGAAGCTGTGGGGCGGCCTCGGTGCCAACGATGCGACCACCGACGACGGCAGCGCGACCTTCGCGACCGACATCAACTCAAACCTGCTGGTCGGCGTGGCGCTGCACGAATTGACGCACGCGTTCGGCCGCGTGCCCTACGGGCCGCAGCCGGACGTGTTCGATCTGTTCCGCTTCTCCAGCCCGGGCGTCCGGCTGATGACCGGCGGCGCGACGGCGGGGACCGCCTATTTCTCCCTCGATGGCGGCTATACGAAGCTCGCGGATTACGGCCAGTCCTCGGACCCCAGCGACTTCCTGAACAGCGGCGTGCAGGGCGGCAACGATCCGTTCAACGAATTCTACACCTACAGCACGCTGCAGACGTTGACGGCCGTGGATCTCAAGCAGATGGACGCGCTCGGCTTCCATCTCGTTTCCGCAACGCCGGTGACGATCGAGGCGCTGGGATCGACCAGCCTGGTCCAGCTCGGACTGAGCTACTTCCTCAATCCGGTCGGCGGCGGCACCGGACCGCAGATCAAGTTCGGCGGCAGCGTCGTCCAGCCCGGACAATTGGGCGGCTGGACCCCGATCGCGGGCGAGACCAGCGGCAGCGGCTATCAGGTCGCCTGGAAGATGTCGGGTGCGGATCTCTACACGGTGTGGAATGTCGACAGCAGCGGCAACTACACCGGCAACGCCATCGGCGGCGTCTCGGGAGGCACGGCCGCATTCGAGGCGTTCGAGATGTCCTTCCATGAGGACTTGAACGGCGACGGCATGATCGGCATTCCGACGACCGTCATCGAGGCCGTCGGATCGACCAGTCTCGTCCAGGCCGGCAACGGCTATTTCCTCAATCCCGTCGGTGGTGGCACGGGCCCGCAAGTGAAGTTCGGCGGCGCCAATCTGGTGGTCGGTCAGCTCGGCGGCTGGACGCCGATCGCCGCCGACGTCGTGGGCAGCGGCTATCAGATCGCCTGGAAGATGGCCGGCGCCGACCTCTATACCGTTTGGAACACCGACAGCAGCGGCGTCTACACGAGCAATGCGATCGGTGCTGTCAGCGGGACCGACAGCGGCCTGGAAGCGCTGGAAACCAACCTCCACCAGGATCTGAACGGCGACGGCACGATCGGAATTCCGACCACCGTCATCGAAGCGCTGGGATCGACCAGCCTCGTGCAGTCTGGGTCCAGCTACTATCTGAACCCGGTCGGCGGCGGCACAGGTCCGCAGGTCAAGTTCGGCGGCTCTGTTCTCGTGGTCGGTCAGCTCGGCGGCTGGATGCCGATTGCGGCGGACACCGTCGGCGGCGGCTATCAGATCGCCTGGAAGATGACCGGCGCGGACCTCTACACGGTCTGGAACACCGACAGCAGTGGCGCCTATACGAGCAACGCCATCGGCGCCGTCAATGGCACCAACAGCGGGCTGGAAGCGCTGGAGACGAACCTCCATCAGGATCTGAACGGGGATGGCACGATCGGCATCCCCTCGGCCGTGATCGAATCCCTGGGGTCGACGAGCCTGGTGCAATCCGGTTCGACCTACTTCCTCAATCCGGTCGGTGGCGGCACCGGGCCACAGATCGTGTTCGGCGGCAGCGTCGTCACCGCGGGTCAGCTCGGCGGCTGGAACCCGATCGGCGCGGAGAGCTCCGGCGGCGGCTACCTTGTGGCCTGGAAGATGGCGGGCGTCGATCTCTACACGGTCTGGAATACCGACAGCGGCGGCGCTTACGTCAGCAATGCAATCGGCGCCGTCCCGGGCGGCTCGGCAGCGCTGGAGACGCTGGAGACCAGCTTCCATCAGGATCTGAACGGCGACGGCACCATCGGTGTGCCCGCTCACGTCGCGGCGAGCACGCAAGCCGTGACGCTGGCCGGTGGCCCGGACGTGGTCCTGACGGTGCCCGGCAGCTTCGGCGGCTATCTGATCGGGTTCGGCAGCAGCGGCGATCAGATCGACCTCAACAGCATCTCCTACAACTCGCTGCGGGCGCAATTCGATGACAGCAGCGGGCTGCTGTCGCTCAGCGACGGCGCGAGCAGCACCTCCCTGCATTTCCTCGGACCGCTGTCGCAGGACAGTTTCCGTTTCACCGAAGACGGCCAGGGCGGCACGATGATCGCCGCGACCGCGGGTCCGGCGAGCGGCCCCCTTCCGCAAGCCGTCTCCTTGGCAGGACATGACAGCTTCGTCTTCGCCGAGCATTTCGGTCAGGTCAGCATCGCCGACTTCCATCTGGGCAGCGACACGCTCGTCGTCAGCCACAACCTGTTCGCAAGTCAGGCGGCGCTGTTGGCGTCGATTCACGACGATGCGGCCGGCAACGCCGTGATCACCGATGCCGCGCAGGACACGATCACCGTCCAGCACGTCACGACGGCGGACCTGCTGACCCATTTGTCCAGCTTCCACCTGGTCTGATCGGCACGCCAGCAGTCTTCGGGGCGGGCTGACGGGAGCAATCCGACGCAACGCCCTCTCCGATCTCTGCCTCTGTCCGGAGTGGCCCCCCCTGCGAAGGCTAGCTTGAACCCGCGGCAATAGCCGTCCTCCTGAATACAATCAATGGTTGAATTCGATCGGACAGATCGAACAATGGCGTATGGTCGGAGCCGCCATTCTTCGGTACAATTTTATACAAGATCGAGGGGCATCACTGCACGATGCTTCAATTCCATTTCGCCTGTCGGCCTCGAGGACAGGATCACCATCGTTGCATGCATGCTTTACGAATCTGGCCGCACCGAAGACATCCCTGACCGTTGGCGTGAAGCTGCCGAGTCCCTCATTTTCGATCCTGCTGCTGGCCGTTATGAGTTGCATGTGCAGCAGCCTGCCGCGGACGTCGCGGACGAACCCAAGCCGGCCTCCACCATCGAGCAGACGCAGCACGGCCCGGCCGAGCAGATCGATCTCACGGCCCCAGCGCCGACCGCCGATGCTCCGAGCGAGACGCCCGGCATCCTCGCGCAAGGCGACGCCGGGGCAACGGTGGTCGCACAGTTCTTCGACGTGAGCGCGCGGGCCCAGACGTCGGCGCAGGAGGCGGCAGAGCCAACGGCTTGGACGGTGGCCGCCGGCTCGACCTGGCAAGTCACCCAGGAGACGTCCGTCGATCCGACCACACCGATTGCCGGCAACGTCTCCATCGAACCGGCGCATGCCGGGCAGAGCATCAACTCGAGCGGAGTCGTCCTCTCGATCAGCGTCGAGATGTGGTCAAGCGCCAGCGCTTCGCTGCAGACATGGTCGCTGAGCGGCCCCGGAAAGGTTGCGACAGCGCACGCCGGACCGAGCGGCGAGCCCGCGCCGTCGCTTCAGGACGCGGTGACGGAAGCCATCGCGTCGGCCGCGAATGGACAGGGTGCGACCAGCGCCCAGGTCGTGCAGGCGCTCGGCGGAAATTCCACCGGCGTGACGGGAGCCGGTCTCAAGATCGGTGTCCTCTCCAGCAGCTTCGACAATCTCGGCGGCGCGACGGCTGACGAAGCCAGCGGAGCCTTGCCCTCCGCTTCCAAGATCCAGATCTTGAAGGACATGCCCTCCGGGGGCAGTGACGAAGGCCGTGCGATGATGCAGATCATCCACGACATCGCGCCCGATGCGAGCCTTGCGTTCTATACGGCGTTCCAGAGCGAGCAGGATTTCGCCAACGGCATCATCGCGCTTGCCAATGCCGGCTGCAAGGTCATCGTCGATGATGTGAGCTACTCCGACGAGCCGTTCTTCCAGAACGGCATTGTCGCCCAGGCCATTCAGACCGTTCAGGCCATGGGCGTGACCTATGTGACGTCAGCCGGCAACAATGGAAGCTCGGCCTATCAGACGTCCTGGACCTCGATCTCCGGCAGCATCGGAGGAATGTACTACGATGGCAATGCGCTGAGCTTCGGCGGCAACATCGCGCAAACCATCACCGTGACCGCGGGCGCCAACCTGCTCGTGCAATGGGACCAGGCTTGGGGTCAAGCCGCGTCGCATCTCTCGGTCAACGTGTACCAGAATGGACAATACCTCGGACACGTTCCCAACAGTTATCAGAATCCGTGGATCGGCCTGCATTTCTCGGTGTCCGGCACCTATCAGATCGTCATTGCGGACGTTTCGGGCCCCACGCCATCGACGATCAAGGAGATCCTGGCTGGCAACGGTGTCCCCGTGTCCATCACCGGCGCCAATGTCGGAACGGTTTTCGGTCACGCGATGACACCGGGGGTGATCACCGTCGGAGCGGTCAATAGCGCCAATACGCCGGCCTTTGGCTATACCCCGGTCTCGGAAAGCTTTTCGTCATCGGGAGCCGGAACCGAGATCCTGTTTGCCAACGACGGCACACGCCTCGCAACGCCGCTTCAGCTCAGCCCTGTCGTGGTCTCCGGCATCGACAACATCGCAACGACGGTCTCGGGTTTCACCGCCTTTTACGGCACGTCTGCAGCCGCCCCCAGCGTTGCTGCGATCGCGGCCTTGATCCTGACGGCCAATTCGACGCTGAGCTACGCCGACGTCTCGGAGATCCTGCAGCAGACCGCCATACCGATGAGCAACCAGGCGGTGGCCGGCGCGGGTCTCGCCCAGATCAATCCTGCCGTCGGTGCGGCGCCCTATTTCGCCAACACCATCGTCGAGGCGCTCGGATCGGTCAGCCTCGCCCAGTACGGCGTGATCTACGATCTCAACACCATCGGGACCAGCATTTCGGTGGCGCTGCGGTTCAACGGCGCCAACGTGGTCGTTCACCAGCTCAGCAACTGGATGCCGATCGGCGTCGAAGCCAATGGAGGCGGCGGCTACGAAGTCGCCTGGAAATTCCAGGGTCAGGATCTCTACACCGTCTGGAACGTGGACAGCAGCGGCAACTACAACGGCAACGCGATCGGCGCCGTCTCCGGAAGCTCGTCCGCTTTCGAAACGTTCGAGACGTCGTTCAATCAGGATTTGAACGGCGACGGCACGATCGGCGTCGTCACCACGGTCATCGAAACCGTGGGGACCACCAGCCTCGTACAGTCCGGCAACGGCTATTTCCTCAATCCGGTCGCAGGTGGGACAGGTCCGCAGATCAGTTTCAACGGCAGCACCGTCAGCCCCGGACAGCTCGGCGGCTGGACACCGATCGCTGCGGAAGCCGTCGGCAGCGGCTATCAGATCGCCTGGAAGATGGCGGGCAGCGACCTCTACACGGTCTGGAACGTCGACAGCAGCGGCAACTACACCGGCAATGCCATCGGCGCAGTGAATGGGACCAGCAGCGCGCTCGAGGCGCTGGAGCTGAACTTTCACCAGGACCTGAACGGCGACGGCATGATCGGCATTCCGAGCACGGTCATCGAGGCCGCGGGATCGACAAGCCTGGTGCTGGCCGGGTCGAGCTATTTCCTCAATCCCGTCGGCGGCGGCACCGGCCCGCAGATCATGTTCGGCGGCAGCATCGTGACCGTCGGTCAGCTCGGCGGCTGGGCGCCGATCGCCGCGGAGACGTCCGGCAGCGGCTATGAGATCGCCTGGAAAATGGCGGGCGCCGATCTCTACACCGTCTGGAACACCGACAGTAGCGGCAACTATACCGGCAACGTCATCGGCGCGGTTGCGGGAAGCTCCGCATCCCTGGAAGCGCTGGAGCCCAGCTTCCACCAGGATCTGAACGGCGACGGCACCATCGGCGCCCCGAGCGTGACGCCGGGCGGCAGCGTGATCGAAGCGCTAGGGTCGACCAGCCTGTCGCTGTCGGGCACGACCTACCTGATGGCGCCGGTGTCGGGAGGTACCGCAACGCAGGTCATGTTCGGCGGCAGCGTCATCGTTGCCGGCCAGCTCAGCGGCTGGGCGGCGATCGCTGCGGAGGCCTCGGGCAGCGGCTATCAGGTCGCCTGGAAGATGAACGGTGCCGACCTCTACACGGTCTGGAACACCGATAGCAGCGGCAACTACACCGGCAATGCCATCGGCGCCGTTTCCGGCAGCTCGTCGTCCCTTGAAGCCCTCGAGAGCAGCTTCCATCAGGACCTGAATGGCGACGGCACGATCGGGATCCCGACCATCAGCTCGCTGACGGCGAGCGCACAGGCGGCCACGACGTCGGGCGCTGTCGATCTGGTCCTCGCCGCGCCATCCTTCAGCGGCAATCTCATTGGATTCGGCGGCACGGCCGCTCAGATCGATCTCAAGAGCATCGCATTCACGTCGCTTCAGATGCATTTCGACGAGACGAGCGGAATGCTGTCGCTGAGCGATGGAACGAACAGCGCGTCGCTGCATTTCGTCGGCCCGCTGTCGCAGGACAACTTCCACTTCGCCACTGACGGCCAGGATGGCACTTTGATCTCCGGCACTTTGATCTCGGGCGTGGCAGCGTCAGCAGGCGGCACGGCATCCCAATCGGTGTCGCTGCAGGGTCACGACACCTTCGTGTTCGCCGAGCACTTCGGTCAGGTGAGCATTTCCGACTTTGCGGTCGGCACCGACAAGATCGCGTTCAGCCAGAGCATCTTCGCAGACCCGTCCGCATTGCAGGCCGCCATCCACGACGACGCCGCGGGCAACGCCGTCATCACCGATGCGGTACTGGACACCATCACGATTCAGCACGTGTCGACGGCCGAGCTGCTGTCTCACCTGTCGAGCTTCCATCTGGTCTGAGGACCGGCGGCATTCGAGGCGTCGTCTCCGCCGTTCGGGGTCGAAGGGTGCCCGGCAGGTGGTTTTCCGCCCGTCACAGGACAGATAACGGCTCGCGCGAGGGTCGCTCTTGGCCTATACGGCGCTTCGACCGCCCGAGATCGTGAGTTTGATGTCCCCGCCCCGCTTCCCTTCGCCGCGCCGCCTGCTCTACGTGGCCAACGAGGACTACGCCTTCCTGATGCACCGCCTGCCGATGGCGCGCGCAGCGCGCGAGGCCGGCTACGAGGTGCATGTCGCGACCAACGTCAATGCCGGCGCCGCCGCGATCGCCGCCGAGCGCTTCATGCTGCATCCGATCCCATTCCAGCGCGGCGGGCTGTCGCCGTCATCAGCCCTGCCCACGATCCGCGCGATCCGCGCCGTCGAGGCTGCGATCAGCCCCGACGTGGTGCATCATTCCGGATTGCAATCGAGCGTGCTCGGATCGCTCGCCGCGCTGGGACGCACCACTCCGGTCGTCAATGCCATGACCGGCCTCGGCTATGTGTTCACGTCGGCGAGCTGGCGCTCGCGTCTGCTCAAGCAGGGCCTGCTGTGGCTGCTGCCGCGGCTGATGAACCGGGTACCGAGCTGCGTGCTGGTGCAGAATCCGGATGATCGCGACGCGCTTCAAGCCATGGGCGTCCGGGGCGACAAGATCACGCTGATCCCAGGCTCGGGCGTCGACACCGATCGCTTCCAGCCGCTGCCGGAGCCGGACGGACCGATCACCTTCGGCTTCGCAGGAAGGCTGCTGACCGACAAGGGCGTCCGCGCCCTGGTCGCTGCGCACCGCATGCTGCGCCAGCAGGGCCGCGACGTCCAGTTGCTGATCGCCGGCTCGCCTGATCCGGCCAATCCTGCCTCGGTCTCGGCCGAGGAGGTCGAGGCCTGGCGGAAGGAACCGGGCATCACCCTGCTCGGCCAGATCAAGGACATCACCGAGCTCTGGCGCCGCTGCCACGTCGCCGTGCTGCCGTCGCATCGCGAAGGACTTCCGGTCAGCCTGCTGGAGGCCGCCGCCTGCGCCCGGCCGCTGATCTCCACCAATGCACCCGGCTGCCGCGAGATCGCGATCCACGGCCAGACCGGCCTCTCCGTGCCGGTCGAGGACGCGCCCGCGCTGGCGCAGGCAATGGCGCAGCTGGCGACCTCGCCCGAGCTGCGCGCCCGCTATGGCGCGGCGGCCCGTCAACTGGTCGAGGACAAGCTCTCGGCTAGGATCATCGGCCGCTCGGTGGTCGCGCTCTATGACCGCCTCACCTCGGCGCCGGACGCGCGCGGATGATCGTCCATCCAGCCGCAATTCTCGTCACCATTGCCGTGCTCGCGGCCGCAATGTGCGGTGTGCTGATCGTGCTGCTGCGCCCGGTGCTGCAGCGCTACGCGCTGGCGCGGCCCAACGCGCGCTCCTCACACAAGATCCCGACGCCCCAGGGTGCCGGCATTGCCGTCGTCGGCGCAACGCTTGTGGTCGGCGGCGCCTTTGCATCCGTGACGGGCTTTGCACCGCTGCTCATGCTGTTCATCGCGGCACCGATGCTGGCGCTGGTCGGCCTGGTCGACGACATCCGGCCGATCCCGGTGCTGCCGCGCCTGGTCCTGCAGGGATTGGCCGTCGGCCTCGTCGTATTCACCGCGCCTGACGATCTCAGGCTGTTTCCGGTCCCGCTAGCGGTCGAGCGCACGCTGCTGCTGGTCGCCGGCCTCTGGTTCGTCAACCTCGTCAACTTCATGGACGGGCTCGACCTGATGACCGTGGCCGAGGCCGTGCCGATCACGGTGACTCTCGCCCTGTTTGGCCTCTCCGGTGAACTGCCCTGGCCGGCGACCGCCATCGCTGCGGCGCTGGGTGGCGCCATGCTCGGCTTTGCGCCCTTCAACCGTCCCGTCGCAAAAGTCTTTCTCGGTGATGTCGGCAGCCTGCCGATCGGGCTGCTGCTCGGCTGGGGCCTGCTCCATCTTGCCTGGCAGGGCTACGTCGCGGCGGCGCTCCTGCTGCCGCTCTATTATCTGATCGACGCCACTTTCACCCTGTTGCGGCGGATGGCACGGCGCGAGCCATTCTGGGCGGCGCACCGCACGCATTTCTATCAACAGGCCACCGATAACGGCTTCACCGTCTCGCGCGTCGTCAGCGAGGTGTTCATCCTCAATGTCGTGCTTGCGACGCTCGCAGTCATCTCGGTCGCGCAGCGTTCCATGACGGCCGACGCCATCCTGCTCGTCTTCGGTCTCGGCGCCGTCACCTGGGTGCTGAGCCGCTTCTCGCGGCGGCGCCATTGAAGACTCAGGCCGCGCTCGAGCCGAATTCCGGCACCGCATCCTTCAGCACCGACTTGATCGTCACCGGATCATTGCGCGCGATCGCCTGATCGAGCGCAGCGATCCATGCCTTCAGCGTCTGCATCGGAGGCTCGTTCGGGGTGGCCGCCATGACGCCGGCGACGCCGATCTCGACCGGCGGCTCCTCGCTCGCGAACAGGATCTCGTTCAGGCGCTCGCCGGGCCGGATGCCCGTGAACACGATCTCGACGTCGTAGCCGGGCTGCAGGCCGGACAGGCGAATCATGCGCTCGGCCAGATCGACGATGCGGACGGGCTGGCCCATGTTCAACACATAGACCGAGACATCCGGGCGCTGCGGCGCCAGCGCATGCGAAGCCGCCGTGATCACGAGATCGCAGGCCTCGCGGATCGTCATGAAGTAGCGCACCATGTCCGGGTGCGTCACCGTGACGGGGCCGCCCGCCTCGATCTGCGCCTTGAACTTCGGCACCACCGAGCCGTTGGACGCCAGCACGTTGCCGAATCGCACCGAGATCAGCCGCATCGGCGGCCGGCCCGCCGGCCGGTCGGCGAGCTGGCGATCCAGCGCCTGGCAGTACATTTCGGCGAAGCGCTTGGTGAGACCGAGCATCGACACCGGCTCGATCGCCTTGTCGGTCGAGATCATCACCATGGCCTCGGCCCCTGAGGCCACCGCGGCATCGGCCACGTTGATGGAGCCGAAGATGTTGGTCTTGACGCCCTCGCTCCAGTCGCGCTCGAGGATCGGCACGTGTTTCAGCGCCGCCGCGTGGAAGACCAGATCCGGCTTGAACTCGCCGATCAGCGCGAACACCCGGTCGCGATCGCGGATGTCGGCGATGCGCCCCTCGACGGCGACGTTCGCCTCGGGATCGGCGGCGAGCGCCTCGGTGATCGCATAGAGCGCCGGCTCGGAATTCTCCAGAATGAGCAGCCGCGCCGCGCCGAATGCCACGACGCGCTGGCAGATCTCGGCGCCGATCGAGCCGCCGCCGCCGGTCACCACGACGGTTTTGCCACGCACCAGCGCTTCCAGCCGGCCGTAATCGATCTTCTCGCTCGGCCGCAGCAAGAGGTCCTCGACCGCGACCGGCGCGAGCCTTGGCGCATCGCCACTCTCCAGCGACGGCAGGCGGCTCACGATCAGGCGCAACCGGCGCGCCCGCATCAGGAAGGTCTCCGGATGACAGTCCGGATCGAACGCGGTCGGCATCATCAGGGCGCGCGCGATCGGCCGATCGCGACGGGCAAAGTCGGCGGCGACGTCCTCGACATCATCGATCCCGCCCAACACCGGCACGCCGCGGATCAACTGCCCCCGGTCGGCGGTCGACGGCGAGAGAATGCCGATCGGCCAGATGCGCTTGACCGCGCCGCTCTCGATGCCGCGCAGCACGACCTCGGCGTCGGCCGCACGGCCGATCAGGAGCGCGGGGGCGGCGTCCTCGGACCGCGCGTGCCGTCGCACCCGCGTATAGCGGAAGTAGCGATAGGCGAAACGCAGCGCGCTCAGCGCAAAGATCTCCAGGAACCAATAGAGAATGATCGTGAGCTTGCCGAAGAAGAAGGTGCCGCGGACGTTCGGCGCGACGATGATGTAGTCGAGCACCAGCAGCGCCAGCGTCAGCACGGTCGCGACGCGGACGATGTTCAGCGCGTCCGGCAGCGAGATGAACCGCCACTTCGTCGTCAGAAGGTTCGAGAAGTAGAAGACGACGAAGCTGAAGGCGATGAAGTACGGCAGGATCTGCAAGAGCAGCGGCACCCGCTCCCAGAAGGTGCTGGCGCCTTCGAAGCGGATATAGAACGCCGCGAACAGCGCGACGACGCTGACCAGGAGGTCATGCGCGGCGATCAGCAGGTTCCGGGAGGTGAGTTGCGAGAGGCGCGTCATGCTGTGACGGGCTCCGCATCGGGCTTTATCCTCGATCGCAGCACCATGCCGCCGGCCACGCCGACGCCGATGACATACATCCACCCCTCGTGGAAATCGAAGATGTGGGAATTGAACAGCGAGGTGAAGATGTTCTGCACGACCACGAGAAGTCCGATCCAGGGCGCCAGCCCGTCACCGCGGAACAGCAGGAGGTGCGCGGCCCACATCGCGTAGAGAATGACGATCCCGAACGCTCCCCATTGGACCGCGACGTAGAGCGTCTGATTGTGCGGATTGCCGACGACCTGGCTCGAGGAGAGGTCGCGCGACCCGCTCGCGGCCAGCTCGAACAAGTGACGCGTCGAGCCCGAGCCGTGTCCGATCAGCGGCGCGTCGGCCAGGAACCGCAACGACTTGCGCCAGAATTCGAGCCGCTCGCCGATCGACGTGACGGCGCGATCGTTCCTGTAGTCCTGATATTGGCTCGTGAACGTCGCCACCTTGCCCTGCAATTGCGGGGACACGGTCCATGCAGCGAGACCCAGCGCAAGGGCACCGGCCGCGATCAGCAGGTTGTCGCGCCATTTCAAATGGATCAGCCCGAACACCGCAAGCAGGATCGGGATCGTCACCAGCGCGGTGCGCGAGACAACGATGAAGATCATGTTGGCGAGGAACGCGATCATGATCGCAGTGAGCAGGCCGGCCGGCACGAAGCGGCGGGCGCGCAGCAGCTGGGCGATCGGATAGGCCAGCGCCACGGCGCAGAGCGAGAACTCCTGGCCCTGGTCGATGTAGTTCTTCACGAAGATGCCGCGATCGGCATTGGCCTTGAGCGCGAGCGCAGGATTGAACGCGACCGCGGTCGACACCACGACCATCAGCACGCAGGAGGCGAGAAACGCGGCGAAGACCCACAGCCCGCGCTCCGACCGCTGGAAATGGTAGAGCAGCGCAGGCAGCACCAGAAGCTTCGCCGCCGGTCCCACCGCGTAGAGCCGTGCGCCCCACGCCACGTCCGACCACAGCGTTCCGACCAGCGCCAACAGGAAGAGCGCGATCGGCGCCAGCGAGATCGGCCGCTTCAGGACCTGCAGCAGACGCTCGACGTCGAGAAACGGCAGCATCGTGATCAGCATGACCACGCCCAGGATCGACACCAGCGACGTCGACCACGGCAGCGACGCCGCCAGCAGAATCGCCACGACATCGACCGTCGTCCGCCACGCCGCCGGATCGCGCCAGCGGCGCGCCAGCAGCGCTGGGCCGGGATGACCTGCCAGCGCGCTCATTGCGCCTCGCTCCGGGCGCGATCGACCAGCGCGGTCGTGCTGTGCCCTTTCAGGATGTCGATCAGAATCACCTCGCCGCCGGCGGCTTCGACGACCTCGTGCCCTACCACCTGTTCGCGCGTATAGTCGCCGCCCTTGACCAGCACGCTTGGCCGGACCAGCTCGATCAAGCGGAGCGGCGTGTCCTCCGCGAAGATGGCGACGACATCAACCGCCTCGAGCGCGGCCAGGACCTCGGCGCGCGCGCGCTCGTCCTGAACGGGGCGGCTCTCGCCCTTCAGCCGCCTGACCGAGGCATCGCTGTTCAGCCCGACCACGAGACGGTCGCAGGCGGCGCGCGCCGCGGTCAGCACCTTGACGTGGCCGGGATGCAGAATGTCGAAGCAGCCATTGGTAAAGCCGACGCGCAGGCCCTCTCCCCGCCACCCCTCGACACGGGCGGCGAGTTCGTCATCGCTCTCGATGATCTTTTCCTCAGCGGCACGATAGGCATGCGGCAGGATCTTTCGGCGCAGTTCGGCCGATGTCACGCTGGCGGTGCCGTGCTTGCTGACGGCCACCGCCGCAGCGGCGCTCGCCATCCGCAACGCATCCGCCCAGGCGGCGCCGGCCGCGAGCGTCGCGGCAAGCACGGCAACAACCGTGTCGCCGGCGCCGGAGACGTCGCGCACCTTCACGGGATAGGCCGGCACGTGAATCGGATCGCCCTCGCGCGGTACCAGCGTCATGCCGCGCTCGCTCTGCGTCACCAGAATTGCCTCGCAGTCGGCGAGATAGATCGCATCCTGCGCGGCTGCGGCGATCTCGTGCCCGGTTTCGGCCCGGCTGCGGGTCGCTTCCGAAAACTCCTTGCGGTTCGGCGTCAGCACGCTCGCGCCGCGATAGATCGCGAGATTTGCGCTCTTGGGATCGACGATCACGCGCTTGCCGGCCTTGCGGGTCGCGTCGATCACGTTGCGCAGGACGCGCGCGGTGAGCACGCCCTTGGCGTAGTCCGACAGCAGCACGATGTCGGCCCGCGCAATCAGCGGCAGGATGGCCTCGATCAGCTTCTGCTCGACCTCGCCGATCGCCGGTGAGGCGCGCTCCCAGTCGGCGCGCAGCATGTGGGTGGAGAAATGCTCGGAGACGAAACGCACCTTGCGCGTCGTCGGCCGCGAGGGATCGCGCACAAGCACGCTCTCGATGCCGCCCTCCTTGGCGAGCTCGGCCTCCAGCTGGTCGCCGGCCGCATCCTGCCCGACGAGGCCGACGAAGATGCAGCGGGCGCCGAGCGCGGCGATGTTGCGCGCGACGTTGCCGGCGCCGCCGATGTTGATCTCGCTGCGCTGAACCGCGATGACAGGCGCCGGCGCTTCGGGGGAAATCCGCGACACCTCGCCATAGACGAACTCATCCAGCATGAGGTCGCCGATGCACAGCACCGTCTGGCGGGCGATCGCTTGCGAGAGATCGTCAAAGTCGAACATCAGCGGCAGTCTCGGTGAGTGGTCAGAACCAGATCGTCTAGCGGAAGCGGTCGGTAGAATCGAGATAGTCTCGGACATAGCCAGCGACCGCGTCCTCGAGCGACGTGAAGCCGCCGTTGTAGCCGGCGGCCAACAGCCGGTCGACCTTGCTCTGGGTGAAATACTGGTAGCTGCCGCGAATCGCTTCGGGCATGTCGATGTACTCGATCCGGGGCGTCGCACCGAGCGTGGCATAGGCCGCCAGCATCATGTCCTTGAAGCTGCGCGCCTGTCCCGTGCCGACGTTGAACAGGCCCGAGACGGAGGGAGAGGCCAACAGCCACAGCATCACGCGGACGACGTCGTCGACGTAGATGAAGTCGCGGCGCTGGTCGCCATCGGCGATGCCTTCACGGTGCGACTTGAACAGTTGCAGGGTGTGCCCGGCCTTGATGTCGTCGAAGCGGCGGGTCAGCACGCTCATCATCGATCCCTTGTGGTATTCGTTGGGACCGAACACGTTGAAGAACTTGAGCCCGGCATATTGTGGCGGCAGCCTTTCGCCGCGCTCGGCGCGCGCAGCGACCGCCATATCGAACAGATGCTTGCTCCAGCCATAGAGATTCATCGGCCGCAGCGTCTTCAGCGCCGCGAGCGACGGATCATCCACGAAGCCCTGCGCGCCGTCGCCATAGGTCGCCGCCGACGAGGCGTAGATGAACGGCGTGGAACTTTCGGTGCACCAGTCGAGCAGGCGCAGCGAACTCCGGAAATTTTGCTCCATCACGAGGTCGCCGTCGGTGACCGTCGTGGCGGAAATGGCTCCCATGTGCAGGACGGCGTCGAGCCGACGGCCCCTTAGCCATTCGCCCAGATCGGATGGCGGCACGACGTCCGCCAGCTGCCGCTTGGCGAGGTTGCGCCACTTGCCCTCGCTGCCGAGCGTGTCGCAGACCACGACATCCGTGCGTCCCGCGTCGTTCAACGCCGCAACCAGATTCGATCCGATAAACCCGGCGCCGCCGGTCACCAGCAACATTCAGCAACCCGTCCTGATCCCGAAAACCCCGCCCTCGCGTAGCGCATGCGACGGCAAAGTGTAAGCGCTTTGGTGTCGGCTCGCTCGGGCCACTTTACCTGCGGCGGCCGAGCGGCTACCAGCGCGCCAAAGCCAGGCAGACAAAGAATGAATTCGAATTCGACCAAGGTCGAGGTGGACGCGGCGGACACCAGCCCGATCCTGATCATTCCCTATATGTGGATCGGCGATTTCGTGCGCGGCCACACCGTCGTGCGGGTGCTCAAGGAGCGCTGGCCGAACCGGCCGGTCGACCTGCTGGTGACCTCGCTGTGCGCGCCGCTGGTGGATTACATGCCCGGGGTCCGCTCCGGCATCGTCTGGGATCTGCCGCGCAGCCGGCTGGCGCTCGGCCGGCAATGGCAGCTCGCCGCGATGTTGCGCGAACGTCGCTATCGGACCGCCCTGGTGATGCCGCGAACCTGGAAATCGGCGCTGGCACCGGCGCTGGCCGGCATCCCCGAGCGGGTGGGCTTCGTCGGCGAGGTCCGCTTCGGCCTGCTCAACCGCTGGCGCTGGGGCGAGAAGGCGCTGCCCCGCTTCATCGACAAGAATGCCGCGCTGGCGCTGCCCGACGGGGCGCCGCTGCCGCCGGAATGGCCGGTCCCGCAGCTGCGGGTGCCGCCTGAGGACGTCGCGCGCTGGCGCGAGGCCAATGACCTGGGAAACAGCCCGGCCGTGGCGCTGGCACCGGGGTCGGTGGGTGCCGCCAAGCGCTGGCCCTATTACGGCGAGGCGGCCCGGCTGTTGCGCAATGCCGGCCTCGACGTCTGGGTGGTCGGCGGCCCCGGCGAGAAGGCGCTGGCCGCCGAGATTGTCGCCACCGGCGGACCGGCCGTCCGCGACCTGACTGGAACCGACTTGCGCAACGGTATCCTGGCCATGGCCGCGGCCGGCGTCGCCATCTCCAATGATTCGGGGCTCATGCACATCGCCGCGGCGCTGGGGACGCCGACCATGGGTATCTTCGGTCCGACCAGCCCCTACCATTGGGCGCCGCTGAACGGTCTTGCGGCGACGGTCCAGACCAGGACACAGGTCCTCTGCCAGCCCTGCCACCGCCCGGTCTGCCGGATGAACGACCACCGCTGCATGCGCGACATTCCGGCGACCGATGTTGCCACCATCGCCCAGCGGATCCTTGCTGACGCGGCCATACCGGTCGTGCACTAGCTTGCGAAGCGGCACCGCGCCCCATACACCGGCCCTGACGTAACCCGAGCCGCCACGTGACCCGCGCCCCCGACCCAATCGCCAACCATCTCGCCCGCTCCCGCGCCGCCATGGAGCGCGCCGCCGACGATGCCGCGATGCTCGCCAGCGCCCGACGGATCGCGGCGAGGATCATCGCGGCGCTGCGCGGCGGCCACAAGCTGCTCATCGTCGGCAATGGTGGAAGCGCGGCGGACGCCCAGCACATAGCGGCCGAGATCGTCGGCCGCTACAAGCAGGAGCGGCCGGCCTACGCCGCCATCGCGCTGACCACCGACACCTCGGCGCTGACCGCGATCGGCAACGACTACGGCTTCGATCATGTCTTCGCCCGTCAGGTCGAAGGGCTCGGTACACCGGGCGACGTGCTGCTGGCGATCTCGACCTCCGGCCGCTCGCCGAGCATCCTCAATGCGCTGCGCAAGGCGCGCGAGCGCGGGCTGGTCACGGTCGGCTTCACCGGCGCCAAAGGCCTCGCGATGGGCGAATCGTGCGACGAGATGCTGGTGGCGCCGAGCGACGACACGCCGCTGATCCAGCAGATCCACCTCGCGACGGCGCACGGCATCTGCGAGGTGATCGAAGCGGCGCTGATGCAGGACGAGGGCTAGATGACGACTGCTCAGCTCAAGCCGGCGGCGTTTCTCGACCGCGACGGCGTCATCAATCACGACGACAACTACATCGGCTCGCGCGAGCGCATCCGTTGGATGCCGAATGTGGCCCACGCGATCCGGCGCCTCAATGACTCCGGCTATCACGTCTTCCTGTTCACCAACCAGTCCGGGGTTGCCCGCGGTCTGTTCAGCGAAGACGACGTCATGGGTCTGCACGACTGGATGCGGGCGGAGCTCGCGGCGCAGGGGGCTGTGATCGACGACATCCGCTATTGCCCCTACCACACCGAAGGCTCGGTCGAGCGCTATCTGCGCGAGCATCCCTGGCGCAAGCCGGCGCCCGGCATGATCCTCGACCTGATGCAGCACTGGCCCATCAGGCGCGAGGGCAGCTTCGTGATCGGCGACCGCACCTCGGACATCGCCGCCGCCGAGGCGGCCGGCCTGCCCGGCTTCCTGTTCGCCGGCGGCGATCTCGATGCGTTCGTCGCCGACATCATCGCTCAGACCAGTCGCCGATAAACGGCGGCGATCTTGTCGGCCTCGGCCTCGAGGCTGAATTTCTCCACCACGCGCTGCCGCGCCCGCGCGCCCATCGCCTGCGCCGCATCCGGATCGCGCATCAACGGTTCGAGCGCAGCGACCAGCGCATCGACGTCGCCCGGCGGCACCAGCACGCCGGTGATGCCGTCCTCGACCACGATCTCCGCCGCGCCGGCGCGCGCCGCGACCAGCGCCGCTCCTGCCGCCATCGCCTCGATCAGCGTGAGACCAAAGCCTTCGTTGCGCGAGGTGAAGGCGTAGATCGTGAGACGCTGGTACCAGCGCTGCACCTCGGCGATGTCGAGTTCGCCGGTGATGACGATGCGCTGCTCCAGGCCCGCGGCGGCGATCTGCTTCTTCAGCTCGCTCGCGAACGGCATCTGCTCGGGCGTCACGGCGCCGACCAGCACGGCGGAAAAATCCGGAAAACGCGGCAGCAGCCGGCACATCGCGGCGACGAACACATCGCTGCCCTTCTGCGCACGGACGCGGCCGAAGCAGCCGATGGCATGTTTTCCCGGCAGTCCGCTCTCGGCGAAGGCCGCGGCGCGATCCGCTGGCGGCGTATAGATCTCGGTGTCGACGCCATGCGTCACCACCGTCGCGTCGCGCTTCAGATAGGACGCCGAGATGTCGCTGGTCGCGATGATCGCGTCCATGCGGCGGATCAGCCAGCGCGTGATCCAGCTGTGATGGCGCTGCGCGGCCGAGGTGAACACCAGCTTGAACGGCCAGCCGAGCGCGCGCATGATCACGCCGACGATCATCTCGTTGTTGCGGCGCGCGTGCCAGATCAGCGGCCGCCGCCGACCCCACAGCTTGAAGAGATCGCTCGCACCGATCCGCGCAATCCCATCCGGCGCGTAGGAGCCGAGCCAGGCGGCGCGCACGCGCTGCGCCAGCTTCGGCGCCACCATCCGGTTGGTCGCCGTCACGCCGGAATAGCGCCGGTGCAGGTTGGGCACGATCACGTCGAGATCGGCGGCAGAAACACGCTCGGCTTGCACCACTCACTCCAATTGCAGCGGTTCCCTATACGCAACATTAAGCATCGCCGCCAGTTCGCTATGCACGCAAGAGGTCCTTCACTTCGCCGGCGTTAGTTTGCCGGAAACAAACAGGGATCGCGTCAAACAATGACCGTGCTCGTGACCGGCGGCGCCGGCTATATCGGCAGCCACATGGTGCTGGCGCTGGCGGAAGCCGGCGAAAGCGTCGTGGTGATCGACAACCTCTCGACCGGCTTTTCGGCATTCGTCCCGGACGGCGTGCCGCTGTTCATCGGCGATGCCGGCGATGAAAATCTCGTGGATGGCGTCATCAGCCAGCACGGCGTCGACAGCATCATCCATTTGGCGGGCTCGGTCGTGGTGCCGGAATCGGTGCGCGATCCGCTGCTGTACTACCGCAACAACACGATGACCACGCGCAGCCTGTTGAATGCGGCGGTCAAGCGCGGCGTCAGCCGCTTCGTGTTCTCCTCGACCGCGGCCGTCTACGGCAATCCGGACGAGGTGCCGGTGCCCGAGAGCGCGCCGACCCGTCCGACCTCGCCCTACGGCACCTCGAAGCTGATGGCCGAGATCATCCTGCACGACGTCGCCTCGGCCTATGACCTCAACTACGTGGTGCTGCGCTACTTCAACGTCGCCGGCGCCGATCCGTTCGGGCGCAGCGGGCTTGCCACCGTCGGCGCGACGCATCTGATGAAGATCGCGATGGAGGTCGCGACCGGCCAGCGCGCCAAGATCGACGTCTTCGGCACCGACTATCCGACCCCCGACGGCACCTGCATCCGCGATTTCATCCATGTCTGCGATCTCGTCCAGGTGCACCGCGCCGCGCTGGCCTATCTGCGCACCGGCGGCGGCTCGGTCACGCTGAATTGTGGGTACGGCCGCGGCTATTCCGTGCTCGAGACCATCGAGGCCGTCCGGCGCGTCTCCGGTCGCGCCATTCCCGTCCAATACGCGCCGCGCCGCCCCGGCGACATCATGAGCATGGTCGCCGACACCAGCCGTTTGAAGGCGCTGCTCGACTGGACCCCGACCTATGACGATCTGGAAACAATCGCCGCCCACGCCCTGACCTGGGAGGAGAAACTGTTCCTGGAACGCCACAGCGGCACGCTGCAGCGGGCCTCGGCCTAGAATCAACGACTTAGCCGGACGCCGGGGGGCTTGAAAAAGCCGCCCCGAGCGGGCAAGCACTGCTGTCCGCCCGGCGATTTGTCCCGGCGGCCAGGGACCAGAATGGCCGAATTTCCGAAGAAGATCACCGACGATCCCTATGGCGCCGCGATCCTGATCCGCCGCCTCGTGATGGAACAGGGCATCCTCTACTGGCGTCGCTATCTCACCGCTTTCGCGCTGATGGCGGTCTCGGCCGGCGCCAGCGCCGGCGCCGCCTACATCCTCGGCCAGGTCATCAACAAGGCCTATGTCGACAAGAGCATCCCCGGCATCGCGGTGCTCTCCGGCGTCACCGTGCTGCTCTTGTTCGTCAAGGGCGTCTCGACCTACGGCTACGCCGTCATCCTGTCGAAAATCTCGAACGCGATCCTCGCCAACAACCAGCGCGCGCTGTTCGCGAAGCTGATGAGCGAGAGCATCGGCTTCTTCTCCGAGCGGCACTCCTCGGAGTTCCTCGCGCGCCTCACCGCCGGTGCCAAGTCGATCACCGACGTCCTGACCATGCTGATCAACGCGATCGGCCGCGACCTGCTGCTGCTCATCAGCATGATCGCCGTGATGGTCGCGCAGGATCCCTGGATGTCGCTGCTCGGCCTGGTCGTCGTGCCGCCGGCCATGCTGGTGTTGCGCAAGCTGGTGAAGCGCATCAAGGGCCTCGCGCACAGCCAGTTCACCGGCAATGCCGACATCCTCGAGACGATGCAGGAATCGCTGCAGGGCATCCGCACCGTGAAAGCGTTCACGCTCGAGGACGCGATGCGCGCCCGCATCGACGAGAACATCGCGGTGGTCGAGCGCAACGCCAACAAGATGGCCCGCGTCTCCAACCGTTCCAACCCGCTGATGGAGATGCTGGGCGGCTTCGCGGTCGCCGGCTGTTTGATGTATGGCGGCTATGCCGTGGTCGCGCTCAACGCCACGCCCGGCCAGTTCTTCTCCTTCATGACCGCCTTCCTGATGGCGACCGAGCCGGCCAAGCGGCTGGCGCGGCTCAACATCGATCTCAACAGCCAGCTGGTCGGCGCGCGCATGCTGCTCGAAGTGGTCGACAGCCCCGCCAGCGAGCAGCCTGACGACGACAAGCCGGCGCTGAAGCTGACACAGGCCAGGATCGAGCTGCGCGACGTCTCCTTCGCCTATCGCGACAACGAGCCGGTGCTCAACCGCATGAGCTTCACAGCCGAGCCCGGCAAGGTCACCGCGCTGGTCGGCCCGTCCGGCGGCGGCAAGTCGACGGTGCTGGCGCTGCTCCTTCGCTTCTACGAGGCGACCGAAGGCGACATCCTGATCGACGGTCAGTCGATCTCGAACGTGTCGCGCCGCTCCCTGCGCGAGCAGGCCGCCTATGTCGGCCAGGACGTCTACCTGTTCCGCGACTCGATCCGCGCCAACATCGCCTTCGGCAAGCCGGGCGCGACCGAGGCCGAGATCATCGAGGCGGCGAAGGCCGCCTGCGCGCACGACTTCATCATAAGCTTCCCGCTCGGCTACGACACGCCGGTCGGCGAGCACGGCACCCAGCTCTCCGGCGGCCAGCGCCAGCGCATCGCGGTGGCGCGCGCGCTGATCCGCAACGCGCCGATCATCCTGCTCGACGAGGCCACCGCGGCACTGGACTCCGAGTCGGAGCGGCAGGTGCAGGAGGCCATCGAGCATCTTTGCCAGAATCGCACCACCATCGTCATCGCGCATCGCCTGCACACCATCATGAACGCCGACGCCATCCTGGTGGTCGAGGCCGGCGAGATCGTCGAGCGCGGCCGGCATGACGATCTGTTGCGCCGTGGCGGCCGCTATGCTTCGTTCTTCCGCCTGCAACAGCGCGACATGGGGCCGAATGTGATCCCCATGACCGCCACCTCCTGACCCGCCCATTTCACCGCACCCGAGATCGTTTCATGAGCGCCTCCACCGTCATTCCGGCCCTGCCGCAGCCCTCTCTTCCCGTCGTGGGCGAAGCCGGCGTTTTTCCCGTTCGCCGCATCTGGTGCGTCGGCCGCAACTATCTCGAGCACATCCGCGAGATGGGCAATGACGAGCGCGATCCGCCGTTCTTCTTCGCCAAGCATGCCGACATGCTGGAGCCGGACGGCGCCGTGATCCCCTACCCGCCGTTGACCAAGGACATGCATCACGAGGTCGAGCTGGTGGTCGCGCTGAAGAGCGGCGGCCTCAACATCCCCACCGACAAGGCGCTCGAGCACGTCTACGGCTACGCCGTCGGCATCGACCTCACCCGCCGCGACCTGCAGCTCGCCTCCCGCAAGATGCAGCGCCCCTGGGAGGTCGGCAAATCGTTCGACCACTCCGCGCCCTGCTCGGCCATCCAGCCGGCAGCCAAGATCGGCCACCCGTCGAAGGGCAAGATCTGGCTGTCCGTCAACGGCACCGAGCGCCAGACCGGCGACCTCTCCGAGCTGATCTGGAACGTGCCGGAGATCATCTGGAAGCTCTCACAGCAGGTCGAACTGGCGGCCGGCGACATCATCATGACCGGCACCCCCGCCGGGGTCGCGGCGGTGGTCGCCGGCGACAAGATCGAATGCGGCGTCGACGGCGTCGGCACGCTGAAGGTCTCGATCGGCCCGGCGGCGAAGTAAGCCGCCTCGCAAGGCGGCTCACCGCCGCAGACCTGTCAAAAGGCCGCGCCCAGCGCGGCCTTTTCCTTTGCCTGACATCCGAAGGGAGCACCCCACCCGCCCCACCGACGGTGGCCTCCCCTCCCCCTTGCGGGGAGGGGTCGGGGGTGGGGGTCCCCAAATTCCGGTCTCTCGATCGCGCACGCACACTTGGCGCAACCTCTTCACGCCACGTGAGGAGAAAAATCGCACCCCAAGATCGTTCAACGCCCGGAGACCCCCACCCCCTCCCCGCAAGGGGGAGGGGAGCTCACCGCCTCCGTGGCGATAACCTCGCCCCTCATGGTGAGGAGCGCCGCTTGCGGCGCGTCTCGAACCATACGGCCCGTCACAAACGGCAATCTCGCGGCACGACCGCACAAGACATCAGCCGGCACATGGGCATGCACCATCATCTGATCCACAATCTCAAACAGCATCGGGCTGATCAGGGACACGAGCATCCACCGTCTCGCGACGCATCCCGCGCCCGAGTTGTGCTCCAGATCCCGCCCTCACCGAATGGAGGGCGCGAGGAAGGCCGGACCTCGGCTGAGGCCCGTGGCCCGCCTGCAGAAAAAAAGCAGGCGGCAGTCACCACAGGTACAGCCGGACAGACCCGGCCTTCCCCGCGCGATGGTTTTAACAAGCTATAGCGCGCTCTTCCTGGTGCACCGGGCTTTCTGGCCACCATCCGCTGCGCAAAGCGAAGCTTTGTCGGAACGTTGATACTAGCGTCGGAGTATCAGAACCACGCGCCTTCACCGTCCGCGAGCCGCACGTTCGTCCGTGCTCATCACACGCCGCCGCCCGCGTCCACCGCTCCCCGCTGCCAACGTCCGTGACGACCGCGAACCGTCCCCTACCGTGCAACGGGATGGGCGGACTGTAATGCTGATTTGGCGAATTTGTCAAGCGGCTCTTCGACAGAAATTTCTGATTACCGTGAGTTATCCGACGAGCAACAAGCCCACGACTGCGCCACTCAGTTCACTTCACAAGCTGCGGCGGGCGGCGCAAACCTCCGAACCTGCATACCCCGCCCCTTCGAATCTCTATTCAACTCAACCTGAACTTCCGCCCCGATCTTTATCGAAGACCGGTCTTCTGCGGATAGCCTTGAAAGATTGAAAAAGGCATCCTTTGAAAGCGCCGGAACAAAAACAAACCCGTAGCCACGCTGATCGAAAATCTTTACGACTCTCGCCTTATACAGCGTCGCATCCCCCGCAAGAACTCCATCTGGCTTTCGAACATCCGAAACTGAAATTCCCTTGCGAGTTCTTGATACATCAACGATCAGCTCATCCCCATCATGAACGACGGCGATACCCGATTTCTCAAGAATTGACGCGTGCAAGAAAGCCGACTCTCCAAGCTGATCAACCAATACGAACCCATAACCTTTCATTTCGTCATACCAATCGACAACGGCGTTAACCGCCGTGGCAATTACCCCCTCTCTTGCACTTTCTCTTACAACATCGCGACTTGCGAGTTCAGGCTCTGAAGCTCCTCCCGCGAACTTGCGAATCTCGCTTGTCACCGCCCTTTGCACCAAATATTGCGGAGCATCCGGCAGCCGACCGAACTTCTCATCTTCGGCAATTAAAAAAAGCGCAAACACCTCTCGCACCTTCTTCATCCTAAATGTCTTCGCCTCTGCGGCCGAATGTAGAGACCTAATCTGATTTGCTACCTCCGCATCCGAGACAGATGTAATTAGTGCCATTTGACCAAAAAACGTTGTGTTGAACAGCGCGAGCTCAAGGTGCGACAATCCGCTATAGGTGACTGCTACTCGCTGCGCCATCGACAAACCGCCAATACTCGGATCATGCGGCTCGACTAGAGACGCATCCATAAGAGCGGAAAGCGCACAATCTACGGCAAGCTCCGCATACCCCATCCCATCGAAATACTGAACGATAGATGGCACAGAAATGTACCGACTATCATCCGACGACCTCGCATCGTGAACAGCCTTCAATAACGAAAGCACCCTGACACTCATTAGAGGGCTCTGAGCAATATCAGAGCTTACGTCAAAAATTGGGAATAGAAGATGAGAGTCTCCCCGCTTATAAAAGTTATAGTCACCAAGGATCAGCGCCCGCATGAATTTTTCGGGCGAAAGCGGCTCTTGCTTACCTGCAACATAAGACCTCAGCAGATCCTCGATTTGAAGTGACGCTGACGTTATAACGCGCCGCGCAAGGCCCAATGTTTTTCGAATGTTGTAATTTGCCAAACTACCTAGTCTGTTCGATATGTAGTCCTGAAGGACAAATATATCTTCTACAGCAGACGCAAATGCCTCCAAGCTTTCAAGCCTAATACGAAAGCTTCCCGCGTCGTAAACACCGGCAGTTCTACCTTCAAGTTCCATTTTCGATCTCAAATATTCAAGGCGCTTTCTAAAAACCTCCCTTGGTGCAGGCGTTGGAAGAAAGTATGATTTCGACGAATAGATATTGAACAACTCCGTCTTAGAGAATGACCACGCCGATCGATCTGTCAGCGGAAACAAGAGTAGACAGTGCGTTACATGACGCCTTAGTGCCTGGAAGTACTGAAATAGAGACTGCTTGAAATCTAAGGAAAATTCGTCTGTGTTGTCGACAACAAAGATCGGCAATCGCCTTCGATTCTCAACGACATCGATCAACAGCCTCCGCAGATATCCCTCTCTATCCTTCTCTACCTGCTCATCCATGTATTCGCCAAATTTTCTTTTGAAAGCATCCTTGTCCTGCTTATACAGCTCAGCATCGACTCCCTCACTCCGCCGCACGTACTCTTTGAAATATAGGCCCAACAACTCATCCCAGCTCGGAAAACCCTTTATATATAGCTGCTTCTCGATACTGGCGATCGCACAGTTCGTAAACCAGGCAAGCGACGTTCCAGCGTCGCCGGTGGCATCTAACGCATTGACATTGATGACGACACAACGATCTCTAATATTGGAAGGCAAAGTCGATCGAAAGAAGCGCTCAAGGAACGTCGATTTCCCCGCACCAGACGGGCCGACAATAAAAACCGTATCTCCGTGCTTATCCGAGATCGTACTTGTAATCAGCTGCTGCAATCCTTCATCGACTCCCTTTTCGGGAGGACTGATGTTACCCAAAACGTAGGTTGTCAGTTTTTCCAGCGCGAAGTCAGCAATTCTGCTCTCTTTTGTTTCCACGAAACACTCAACCAACATATTTGGATCTGCATCCCCGATCAGGCCAGCAAAGAACGAGTTGAATATTTTGTCGAGATCGAACGCCAACTGCGATTTGAACTCTGGGTGGACGTCCGCTTCGGAGTAGGCGGAGTGGAGCCCCAGAGTAAGAAGAAGTCTCCGGTCATGTATCCTATCAAAGATATGCTTATAGATCGCCTTCTGATGGGCCTCCCGCGAACCGAGTTCAAAAAAGCTTGAAAAGTCAGACAACAAAGAACCAAGAGTCGGAAAAACGATCGCCTCTTTCGTCTTGTAATTTTCACCTGGTACGAACGGCTTGAAGAAAATCCAGACCACGCCATCGGTGACCACTGCCAGCTGAATTCCATCGGGAGCGCAGTATGAGGCGGCTTGTTCGATGGCATCCAAGCATTGCTTCAACGCCGGCCCAGAGATTCTATATATCTGCTTGGTTATCGCGCTCGTCAAAACTCCAAGCCGACCAATGCGCTTAGCTTCCACAAGAAAGGCCGGCCGTCCAGCATCGTTTACGATGTAGTCGGAGTACCCATTATCGTTTTTCCTTTCTGCAGAAATGGCCGAGTGGCTCCATCCCAGTACTTCTGTCAGAAACCGAGTCACGAGTTGCAACTTCGCATCCTCCTCCGTGAGAACATCGGAGAGGCGCGGCTCAATCTCCGCCACTATCGCAGCGGCGCGGGAGTAGGCAGAATCAATAGAAGACATATCGATTTCCCACCAAGAGACGTTTTGCTTAGACATGATAGCACGATAGACTTCGCGACGGCAGAGTGTCCTTGCTGGCAGAGAGTAAAACCTATATGCCTACAAGAGAATTCGAAAGGATCGGGTTAGTTGGCCGCACGCAACGTGTCGTCCATCCGAAACTAGGTGAATTCGTACGCAGACTTATCTGCGCCAGTTGATCGCTAGATAGTACTCCTTTCCTTCGATCTCAGTTGTCATTGCTTCCATTGCCTGGCTAATTTGTGCAACGTCGAAGCTCGATCGATTGCTGAAGCACTCCGTCTTTCCAGTAAGTCGAGTAGATCGAATACTCAGCTAGCCTACCAAGCACACGATCTTCAAGTTCTCCCGCCCGCTCAATCTCAACGGCGTAGATAACTTCCCAATCCCTGACGTCCCCATGACGCTCGCTACATATCTGGCGAATCCGTTGATCTAAATCTTTGCAGACGCCAATCTTGATCAACCGCGCTGCGAACGCCAAAACCTTTGTGTCGCATTGAACACAGTGGCCCTTTGTGGACCTTAGCCTGTGGCCGGCCTTTCGGCATTTGCTACCGGAGCGCAATCGTCTTGCCTTCCTCCTTAATGCGTTTAAACCAAAGCCACTGAGACATATGCCGAACGTCCATGACGTCGTCAGGGCCAAGACCCTGGCTCCTCAGAAATCTCAATTCACTTTCGGTGAGAATGTCTTGCATTCGGGCCTCAACAGAAGAGCCCAGCATACCAAAGCTATAGCGTCCCGCTAGTGCCGTATGGCGCGCTCAACTTTCGGCTGCTCGATCGCCGGAGCCACTTCATTCGGCAAAGGGCGAGTTCTCTGGCCCCACTATCAGCTATGTCGACAATGCTATGGTCGTAACCCGCCACGACGCACCAACGGCGGATTACGCTCCGCTAATCCGCCCTACTCTGTCCCCCCTCACCGAAACGCCGACACCACGATGGCACCCACGATCGCCACCGTCAGCGTATACTTCGCCGCGTAGTACACCGTCCGATTCCACGCCTTCACCTTCCGCGTGGCCAAGTGAAACTCGTACAGCTTCCCGAACACCTTGTTCAGCACGCCGACGTGCTCGCCCTCGACGTTCTGGGTCGCCGAGGCCTTGACGATGTGGTGGCTGACCCAGCGGTTGATGGCGGCGATGAAGCCGAGCTTCATCGGGCGCTCGACGTCGCAGAACAGGATGATGCGGTTGACGTCGGTTAAGTTCTCGGCGCTGTGGATGAAGGTCTCGTCGAACATGAAGGCCTCGCCGTCGCGCCAGACGCAGGGCACGCCGTCGACCAGGATGCGACACTTGTCGGAGTTGGGCGTCACCAGGCCGAGGTGATAGCGCAGCGAGCCGGCGAAGGGATCGCGGTGAGCGCCGAGCTTGCCGCCGGGCGGCAGCATCGCGAACATCGCGCCGTGGACGTTCGGGATGGCGTTGAGCAGCTCGACCGTCTTCGGGCACAGCGTGCGCGCCGACGGCAGGAAATCGTCGTACCATTTCAGATAGAAGCGCTTCCAGCCGCTCTTGAAGAACGAGTAGAAGCCCCAGTCGTTGTTGTTGGCGGCGGCGCGGATGAAGCCCTCGTCGAACAGCCGCATCGCCTCCTCGCGGATCTCCTGCCAATTGTCGGTGAGCGTCTTCAGCTCGGGAAACTGCTCGACCGGGATCACCGGCGTGTTGGGCACGGCCGAGCCGGCATACATCAGCACGTTGTAGGGGGCGAGATAGGTCGAGTGGTCGCCGAGCTGGCGGGCAAAGCGCAGCCGCTGCTTGCCGCGGAAGTGGACGTAGAGGGTGGCCCCGATCAGGATGTAGAGGCCGATGAGCTGTGGCGCGAAGAGCTGTCTGAGCATGTCCGGTACCCATGATCCGGCCGCTCAGAGCGTGTTGCGCAGAACCGTGTCGCCTTCTGGGCGAGGATTCAGATGGTGCTCTGATGCCGGCCAAGCGCCTCAATTTAGCCGCAAGCGCGGCCGGCCGCATCCCTTCGCACATGGGTTGTGAACGGGAATCGGGGTTGAAAGTTCTGCGGCGTGACCCGCCTGCAACAGCCGCCGGCCCCGGCTGCAATCATGCTAAGCCCGCGTCAGCTCCTGCAGGCCCTTGAAGGTCAGCCGCTTGGGGTCCCGGACGCCGGCGAGATACATGCGGCGGATGAAGACGGCCACCGCGTCGCGGTCGCAGCCGGTGAGGACGACGATGGCATCCACCGCGGTCTTCTGGGCCTCCATGGGACTGGTCCTCCTGGCAATGCACCCGGCAACGCAAGCTTTCACGATGCCGATTAACATCGCGTTAACCGTGCGGACGGCCGCCAGTTCCCATGCCGCGATTCCCGCCTTCGCTCCATACGCGAAACCGCGCAGGCCGGAGCGGCCGCCGTCGAACGCCGCAGGAGCGCCGCCGTCACACCAGGAAGAAGTCCTCGGGCGCCCCGATCAGGCGGTCATCGCCGTGGGCCACGAGCTTCCGCCGCATCGGGCGCGCCGGCGGCGTGATCACCCGCCGTTCGAGCTCGTTGGCGCCGGCCAACTGGTCGACGAAGCGGACGGCAAAGCCACTGGGGAAATGCCTGATGACGCGGCCGATGCAACTGCCGACCGCCAGCGGCGTGCCGATCTCCGGCTGGATCTCCGCCGAGACCGCCGCGCCCGACATCGAGGCATCGATCACGAAGCACGGGATGCAGCTGCCGTCGGCGAGCGTCAGCGCCGAATGCGGCGAGTTCGGCACGAAGCGCGCATCGCGGCGGGAGTCGCGGATCGACGGATCCTTCTGCTTCTTCTCCAGCCAGACCAGCTTCTCGGCGAGCTTGGCGCGCTCGGCGCGCGTCATCTCCAGCTCGAGCAGAAAGCCGCCATGCACGGTGTCGCTGATCTCGCCTTCGAACTTGCCGAAGTCGCGGAAATACGAGGTCAGACGATCGCCGACCTTGCCGACCACGGGCACCTCGAGCAGCGCGCGAAACGGCGACACCCGCGTGGTGCGGCAGGCGAAGGATCGCAGCCGTCCTTCCGGGGAATACCAGTTCGAAAGCGTGTAGGACCCGACCGTCTGAATCCTGACCGCGCGCTGCTTCAGGAATCGAGCAACCGACATTGCACGTCTCCCCTCGAACCCATGATGTCCCCGACGATGGCCCGGCCCCCGCCGAGGCACGATATGCCTGTTACAATTTCTGCGTGCATTTTCGGCCGAACTAAATCGAATTGGGCAAAGCCGCCATGCCCCGGACCGTGCGCGCAAATTCTTGAGGAAATCTGAATCCGAAACGGAAATCCCGCTCAACGAAATCGTATGTCCAACCCGTTTCCGCTTTCTGAAAATGCCGGCCCGTCAGATTACGGTGGGGCGCGGCACGTGTTCGTCCCAGGCACGAACGGCTAATCGCATCAGCCGCGGCGCGATCGCGTCAAGACGTACACCGTCTCACGATGAGCGTGCGTTCGCGTTCAACGTGATTAGTCAATGATTCATCCTAACGGGCGACCACCGAGGCGCGGCTGCAACTCACAATTTCATTCAATCGGGTGAGCAACTATCAGCGCGCGCAACCGCGCTGCCAGCAAACAGCTAACACGTTCGTGTCGTTTCGCTATTTGCTCGCTAACAACCTGTTCACCACTTGCGCAATCGGTCCGCACGGCAGCGGCTGCCGCCTATGCTGTTCAATTTCGCATATACTATTGCCGCTTAGTCGTAAGTGAGGGGGACGGCTGTCAGTCGGCTCGCGCGTCGCCCCAGGCGTATGAGTAAGCAAAGTAGTCACGCGTATGATGACCGCACGCATCGTGGTGTTAACCATCGCTCTCGGCGCGGGCGGCGTTGCGGCCTATCTGGTCAGCAATTCCGACGGCCAGCGGCAGACGCCGGCGGCGCCGGTCGTGCAATTGCCGACGGTCGAGGTGCTGGTCGCCAAGAACGACATCGGGCTCGGTCAGGCGATCAAGCCCGGCGACCTGATCTGGCAGACCTGGCCCGAGGCCGCGAGCAACATCTTCATCCGGCGCGGCGACCGTCCCGAGGCGGCCAATCAGCTGGTCGGCACCATCGCCCGCTCGCCGTTCGTGATCGGCGAGCCGATCCGCGAGCAGAAGCTGGTGAAGGCGGACGGCTCCGGCTTCATGGCGGCGATCCTGCCTGCAGGCATGCGCGCGATCTCCACCGAGATCTCGCCCGAGACCGGCGCCGGCGGCTTCATCCTGCCGAACGACCGCGTCGACGTCATCCTGTCGAAGCGCGACAAGAATCCGGACAGGCCCGGCGCCGCCGACTTCGTCAGCTCCGAGATCATTCTCTCCAACGTCCGCGTGCTCGCGATCGACCAGGCGCCGAAGGAGAAGGAAGGCCAGAACACCGTCGTCGGCAAGACGGTGACGCTCGAGCTCAAGCCCGAGCAGGCTGAGACTTTGGCGCGCGCGCGACAGGCCGGCTCGCTGGCGCTGGCGCTTCGCAGCATCGCCGACGTGAACGCCGCCGACGGCAACAAGACCGAGATGCAGCAACAGCAGCAGCAGATGGCGCGACGGGGCAGCGCCATCGAGATCATTCGCTATGGGATCACGAGCTCGCTCACGGCGCAGAAGTGACCGAAAGGACGAGGAAGATGATGGGTGGGCATCAACGCGCAAAATTCGGGACGTGGGTCGTCCGCGCGCTATCGACATCGGCCGTGATCGGCCTCGCGCTCAATCCGGTGCTGACGCCGGTGAAGGCGGCTGACGACAGGCTGGAGACGCCTGTGGTGTCGGTCGGGTCGTCGAAGGTTCGCTTCCTCTCGCTCGGCATCGGCAAGTCCGTGGTCGTCGACTTCCCCCAGGACGTCAAGGACGTGCTGGTCGCCGATCCCAAGGTCGCCAACGCCGTCGTCCGTTCGGCCCGGCGCGCCTACATCATCGGCGCGGCGGTCGGCCAGACCAACGTCGTGTTCTTCGACGGCGAGGGACAGCAGGTCGCGGCCTATGACATCGCGATCAAGCGCGATCTCAACGGCGTGCGCCAGGCGCTGAGCCAGAGCATTCCCGGCGTCAAGATCGACGGCGTCGGCGAGGGCGTGATCCTGACCGGCTCGGTGTCGAGCCCGGTCGAGGCGCAGCAAGCCAGCGAGATCGCCGCTCGCCTCGTCGGCGGTGCCGACAAGGTGGTCAACTCGATCGTCGTGCGCGGCCGCGACCAGGTGATGCTGAAGGTCAACGTGTCGGAGGTCCGGCGCGAGATCGTCAAGCAGCTCGGCATCGATCTCAGCGCCAGCATGACCTACGGCACCGCGGTCGTGAACTTCAACAACACCAACCCGTTCACCGCCTATGGCAGGTCGCTGGTCGGCACCAACGGCCTCTCCGCCACCGGCGGCGGCTTGTCGTCGGTCTCGGCGACGATGCGCGCGATGGAGACGGCGGGCGTGACCAAGACGCTGGCCGAGCCCAATCTGACCGCGATCTCCGGCGAATCCGCGACCTTCATCGCCGGCGGCGAATTCCCGATTCCCGGCGGCTATTCCTGCGATCCCACCACGCGGGTCTGCAGCACCTCGATCACCTACAAGAAGTTCGGCATCTCGCTCAACTTCACGCCGGTCGTGCTCAGCGAAGGACGCATCAGCCTGCGGGTGATGACCGAGGTGTCGGAGCTGTCGAACGACAATGCGATCACGGTGTCGTATGCGCTGACCTCGGCCTCGACGTCGTCGGTGACGATCCCCGCGATCCGCACCCGCCGCGCCGAGACCACGGTCGAGATCCCCTCCGGCGGCTCGATGGCGATGGCCGGCCTGATCCAGAACCAGACCAAGCAGGCGATCAACGGCCTGCCCGGGCTCAATCAGCTGCCGGTGCTCGGCCAGCTGTTCCGCAGCCAGGACTACGTCAACAACGAGACCGAGCTGATGGTGCTGGTGACGCCCTATGTCGTGCGCGCCGTGGCGCAGAAGGAGCTGTCGCGTCCGGACGACGGCTTCGCGCCGGCCACCGACTCGGAGTCGGCGCTGCTCGGCCGCATGAACCGGCTGTACGGCATCGCCGCCAGGGTCGACGCGGCCACGGGGCAGCCGGCCGGCTTCGGCTTCATCATCGACTGAGATTGCGGGACGACGGGGCACGGGGGAACGATCATGTCGGCAACATCCACACCAGACGGCGGACGCACGCTGCGCCGGATCGGCGCCATCGCGGGGCTGGCGCTCACGCTCGGCGCCTGCAACACCACCACCGGCGAGGTCGTCGCGACGATCCCGGATGACTACAAGATCCGCCATCCGATCGCGATCGAGGAAGGCCGGCAGTCGACCGTCGTCTTCATCGGCAGCGGCCGCGGCGGCCTGACCTACCAGCAGCGCGTGGACGTCGCGGGGCTCGCGCGCTCATGGCTGCGCGAAGGCACCGGCGGGATCATGGCGGAGGTGCCGGCAGGCACGTCGAATGCGCGCGCCGCGGCCGACGCCTATCGCGATATCCGCGCCGTGCTGACCGCCGGCGGCGTTCCCTCGCACGCGATCTCGATGCGCAACACCATGCCCGACGATCCGCGGCAGCTCGCCGTCATCCGGCTGAGCTATCCGAAGATCGCCGCCGTCGCCGGTCCCTGCGGGCTGTGGCCGGACGATCTCGGGCCGAACATCAACAATCCCGGCTACAGCAGCAACCAGCACTATCAGAATTTCGGCTGCGCCACGCAGCGCAATCTCGCTGCGATGATCGACAACCCGGCCGATCTCGAGCAGCCGCGCTCGGAGATGGCCGCCTACACGCCGCGCCGCTCCGCGCTGTTCGAGAAGTACCGCAAGGGCGAGTCGACGGCAGTGGCGTATCCGGAGTCAGACAAGGCCAAGCTCAGCGATACAGGCAAATGATCAACGCGTCCCGTCAGAGCCAGGATGAGCAGCCCGGCCCCACCGGCCCGGCCCTCGACGATCACATCGCGCCGGTGCCGCGCGTCTCGGTGCAGGCATTCTGCGAGACCGACCAGACCTCGGCCGCGATCCTCGCGGCGAGCCAGGACCGAAGACTCGGCAAGGCGCACATCACGATCAAGGCGGGCGGCATGCCGCGCGCGATCGAGACCTATCACTCGCAGCCGACGCCGAACGTCATCTTGATCGAGACCAGGCCCGGCGGCGACATTCTCGGCGGCCTCGACGACCTCGCCAGCGTCTGCGATCCCGGCACCCGCGTGGTGCTGATCGGCAGCCCGTCCGACGGCGTCGCCTATCGCGAGCTGGTCCGGCGCGGCGTCAACGACTATGTGATCGGCCCGGTCGAGACCATCGACGTGATCCGCTCGGTCTGCAGCCTGTTCTCGGCCTCGGAGGCCGTCATCACCGGCCGCATCATCGCCGTGGTCGGCGCCAAGGGCGGCGTCGGCGCCTCCACCGTCGCCCACAACGTCGCCTGGAGCATGGCGCGCGACCTGACGCTGGATTCCGTCGTCATCGATCTCGACATGGCGTTCGGCACCGCGGGACTGGACTACAACCAGGATCCGCTGCAGGGCATCGCCAACGCCGTGTTCCAGCCGGACCGGCCGGATACGGCGCTGATGGAGCGCCTGCTCGCCAAATGCACCGAAAATCTCAACCTGCTCGCCGCACCCGCGACGCTCGACCGCGTCTATGATTTCGGCGCCGACGCGTTCGACGCCATCTTCGACACCCTGCGCATGACCCAGCAATGCATCGTGCTCGACGTGCCGCACCAATGGTCGGCCTGGACGCGGCATGCGCTGATCAATGCCGACGACATCCTGGTGGTCGCCGAGCCCGATCTGGCGAATCTGCGCAACGCCAAGAATCTCCTGAGCGTGCTCAAGGCCTCGCGCCCGAACGACCGGCCGCCGCTGTATTGCCTGAACCAGGTCGGCATGCCCAAGCGGCCGGAGATCGACCTGAAGCGCTTCGCCAAGACCGTCGAGGCCGAGCCGGTCGCGATCATCCCGTTCGACTGCAAGCTGTTCGGCACCGCCGCCAACAACGGCCAGATGATCGCGGAGATATCGGGGCTGAGCCGCACGCCAAAGCTGTTCCAGGAGATCGCGAACCGGCTCACCGGACGCATCGACCACAAGCCGCAGCGCGGCTCGCTGCTGGCGCCGATCGCGAAACTGCTCGGCGCGAAATAGCGCCTTAGATCATGATCTCCGCGCAAACGCCTTTGGCGTTTGTCGCGAGGGAAAACCGGTTTCCACTCTTCCGGATCATGCTCTAGTCGTCGGACCGGCTGAGCGCCCGCGCCAGCGCCTTGTCGGGCTCGCCGGCCACCGGACGGTCGCGGCGCGGCGACAGCTCGCGCTGCGCGATCTTGCGGCGCTCCAGGATGCGCTTCACATAGGCGACGCTGGCATTGGCCTGCTCCGGCGGCAGCCCCGACCGCGCGATGCTCTCGGCCTCGCTCATCCGGCCCTGCAGCCCGACGATGACGGCGAGATTGGTCCGGACCCGCGGGCTGGCATCCGGGTGTGCGCTGGCCTTGCGCAACTGCTCCTCGGCCTTGGGCAGTTCGTTGGAGAGCGCGTAGGACAGGCCGAGATTGGACAACACCGAGGGATCGTCAGGGGCGATCTTCAGCGCCGTCATGTAGTATTGCCGGGCCTCCTCGTTGCGCCCCATCTGGTCGAGCGTGGCGCCCTGCGCCGACAGGATGCGCCAGTCGGGATCCTCGGGCGAATGCGCGCGGCTGAGCACGTCGAACGCCTGCTGGAAATTGCCGTTGTCGGCGAGCGCACGGCCGTAGGCCGCCAGCAGCGCCTTGTTGCCGGGGCTGGCGATGCTCGCCTGCTCCAGCACGGCGACGGCCTGCGAGCGCTGGCCGGTGCCGCGCAGGGCGCTGCCATAGCGCAGCGCCACCTCGGGATCGTTGGGATTGGCGCGGAAGCGCTCGCGGAGCTGATCGATCTCGGCGCGCGGGTCGGCGGCGGCCGCGCGGCTCTTTTCGGGATTGCCGCCCAGTGCCCCCGTGACCTCGCTGAGATCGGTGGTCTGGCAGGCGCCGAGACCGAGCAGCACGGCCGTGAACGACAGCGCGAACGCGGCCGGCCGGAGCAGAGGGAGAGAGCGAAGGGGCCGCGTACGCATGCAACTGAACTACTTCGGGACCAGATGATCTGCACGCTGGCAGATTAACCCTAAGGTCCCGTTAAGCGGGCGCGGCCGGCCCGCCTCAATCGATGAATTCGGCGCCGAACTCGCAGCCGATGCGCCAGGCCAGCCGGCACTTGCGCTGGTGGTCGGGCGCGAAGACGATGGTGAACTGCGGGGGAATCTCGACGAATTCGGCGATCACCTTGACGCCGCCGTCGGAAATATCCGTGACCGTGCAGTCCCGCGGCAGGCTGCCGTTGCCGTAGTGAATCTTCGCGATCCTCCTGCACAGCCGACGTTCACTCTTGCGACGGTTCGCCAACATCAACATTTCGACGTCTCACCCACTCAATCGTCCATTCCGGAGACCTCGTTTGTAGCAAGGAAACCTTGGGATCTGACTAGCGCAAAGCCCAGAAATCCGAGGGGCGGATTTGGGTTTCGTTTACCATCGGCGTGCCTCAGCGGACCGGCAGCAGCACGCCGTCGAAATACGCCGACAGTCTCCCGACGCCGTCGAGCGGCAGGACGTCGGCGACATACTGATCGGGCCGCACGATCACGATGCAGCCCGCCGCGCGATCGATGCCGCGCATCGCAAAGATGTCCTGGCCGCTCTTCAGATCGGCACAGAACATCTTCTCGTAGTCGATGAGGCCGTAACGCCCCTTCCGCGGCAGCAGCAGCTCCGGCATGTGTTCGAGCGCGAGCTCGCGATGCCCCTGCTGGAACACGGCGCGCAGATCAATCACGGAATCGATGTCGGCGCCCGCTTGGGTGTGGCGGCGCACGGGTGAGGCCGAATCCTCGCTGAGGAATTTGCACAGGCGGCGGATGGCGGACTCCGGCGCGGCTGGATCCTCCGCCGCCGCGAACGCAAAGATGCGGAAGCGGCCGTCGGCCTGGACGACATGGCCGAGCTGCACCGGCTTGGCATCGCCGAGCCGGATCACGGGCGCCGAGTGAAAGCGCTTGCCGATCACGAAGCCGGCGGCGAGCGGCTGGAAGGTGTCGTCGCCGGTGAGAACGGAGGGTCGATAGTGCGTGGCGGTGCCCGCCGTGTAGCGGCCGTGACGGACGAAATAGTCCTGGGTCTTGGCCGCATCGGCGCCGCCCTGCTTGGCGGCGGAGGCAAGAATTCCTGCCCATTCGCGATCGAAATCGATCAGCTCCTGGGCGATGGCCCGCCGCTCCGCCGAATAGCTGTGCAAGAGCTGCGGCGCGCAACGCTTGCCCAGGACGGCGGCGAGCTTCCAGCCGAGATTGAACGTGTCCTGCATCGACACGTTCATGCCCTGCCCCGCCTTCGGGCTGTGGGTGTGGCAGGCGTCGCCGGCGATGAACACGCGCGGCAGCCGCGTTGCGACCTCGGCCTCCGGCACGTCGTCGAACTTGTCAGTGATGCGCTGGCCGATCTCATAGACCGACCACCACGCGACCTCCTTCACCTCGAGCGTATATGGCGCGAGAATGCGCCGTGCCTTGGCGATCACTTCGTCGACGGTGATGTTGCGCCCCGCCACGCGCTCGCCGACCTCGAGCTTGGCAAGCTCGACATAGAGCCGGACGAGATAGCCGCCCTCGCGCGGGATCACCAGCAGGCTGCCGTCCTTGGCGGACTGGATCAGCGACTTGAAGCGGATGTCGGGAAAATCGGTCACGGCGAGCACGTCCATGACGCCCCAGGCATGATTGGCGGAATCCCCGTGCAGCTCGCGGCCGATCGCCTTGCGCACGACGCTGCGCGCGCCATCACAGCCGACGACGTAGCGCGCGCGCACCGTCTCCACTTGGCCTTCATGCTCCGGATCAATGCGATCGAAGCTGACGGTCACGCCGTGTGCGTCGACGCCTGCGGCCGGATCGATCCGCAGATCGCGCAGTCGCCGCGCGTAATGCGGCTCGAGCTTCGCGGCCGACCGGCGCATCACGTCCAGGAAGAAATCGTGGACCCGAGCCTGGTTGAGCACGACATGCGGCATCTCCGACAGGCCGTCCTCGACGTCCTGCACGCGACCGCTGCGCGCGATATGCTTGCTGTCTTGGTCGCTCGGCTTCCAGAACGTGGTCTCGTTGATCCAGCACGCTTCCCTCAGCACTTTCTCGGCAAAACCATAGGCCTGGAACATCTCCATGGTGCGGCAGGCGATGCCGTCGGCCTGGCCAAGCAGCAGCCGGCCCGGCTTCTGCTCGACGATGCAGGTCCTGATGTCCGGAAAAGCGGAAAGCTGGGCAGCGAGGTTCAACCCCGCCGGGCCGCAGCCGACGATGAGGACATCGGCTTCGGGTGGCAGCGGGCTGGTCGCGCCGGCGCTCGCGACACGTTCGGCCGCGTCGAAGATCTCGGGATCGCCCGGCTGGAAGCCGTTGAGATGAAACTGCACGTGACAACCCTCCCTCGCTGTTCCTTATTGATCAGTATGATGATCATCAGTATGCTTGTCAAGCTGGTGACAGGAGATTCGAATTGACCGAGATGCAGGACATGCCGGGGCACCTGGCACGCCGGTTTCAGCAGATCGCCGTGGCGGTGTTCCTGGCGGAGGTGGAAGCGGCCGGCTTCGACCTCACGCCGGTGCAATATGCGGCACTGGCCGCGATCGCGGCCAACCCGGCCATCGACCAGATCACGCTCGCTGGCCTGATCGCCTATGACCGCACCACGATCACCGGCGTGATCGACCGGCTCGCACAGAAGGGCCTCGTCGTCCGCCGTGCGAGCGCGCGCGACCGCCGGTCACGGGAGCTGTTGATCACCGATGAGGGGAGAAGGACGCTGGAGGCGATCACGCCGGCGGTCGAGGCGGCGCAGCGGCTGATGGTGCGCGGCCTCAGCGAGGCCGAGGCGAACGAGCTGGTGCGCCTCATGCGCAAGGCGATTGCGGCCGCCAACGAACTCAGCCGCGCGCCGCTGCGGGAGGGGGCGGCGGAGCGGTAAGCGCCAAGCAAACTGCTGGTTGCTTACCCGTCATGCCCCGGACCGGTTCCGGGCATCCGCGTTCTTCCAAGCCCAACGACATCGATGGCCGGATCAGCCCGGCCATGACGATGTGGAGAGAGCCGCCCCAAGCTGACGTCATAGAGGTGAGCGCCGCACGCCCCCCCTTCCCTCACGAATACCGCATCACGCCGTCGTCGACCTTGCCGAAGCGCAGCGAGACGATGTCGAGGGCGTAGTTCTGGTACAGCCGCCACGGCCGCTTCGAGCCTTGCTTCGGCAGATCGGCAACCGCGCGCTGCACATACCCGGAGCTGAAGCTCAACGACGGCAGCGGCGTGACGCTGGCATCGTCATTGTGCGGCACGCATTGGCGATAGCCGTGCCGGTCCATGTAGTTCAGGAGCCGGCAGACATATTCGCAAGTGAGGTCGCATTTCAGCGTCCAGGACGCGTTGGTGTAGCCGAGCGTCGCCGCCAGATTCGGCACGTCGGAATACATCATGCCCTTGTAGTTGAGCGTCTTCGCGAAATCGACGGTGCGGCCATCCACGACAACCTCGATGCCGCCGAGCACCTGCAGCACCAGCCCGGTCGCGGTGACCACGATATCGGCCTCGATTTCGCGGCCGTCGGCGAGGCGCAGGCCGCGCTCGGTGAAGGTCTCGATCCCGGCCGTCACCACCGAGGCGCGCTGCTCGCGAATGGTCTTGAACAGGTCGCCGTCCGGCACCAGGCACAACCGCTGGTCCCACGGGTTGTAGCGCGGCGTGAAATGGGTGGCGACGTCGTAATCGGGACCCAGCGCGGCGCGCACCCCGCCCAGGATCAGCTGCTTGACCCGCTGCGGCTTGCGCCGGCTGAGCTGGAAGAAGTACATCCCGAACAGCACGTTGCGCCAGCGGATCAGGTGATAGGCGAGACCAGCGGGCAGATGCCGGCGCAGCTTGTTGGCGAGCGCGTCCTGCGCCGGGCGCGACACCACATAGGTCGGTGAGCGCTGCAGCATCGTCACATACGCGGCGGACTTGGCCATCGCCGGCACCAATGTGACCGCGGTCGCGCCGGAGCCGATCACGACGACGCGCTTGCCGGCATAGTCGAGATCCTCAGGCCAGGCCTGCGGATGCACGATGCGGCCCTTGAAATCGGCCATACCCTTGAAGTCCGGCAGATAGCCCGACTCGTAGCGGTAGTAGCCGGAGCACATGAACAGAAAGCCGCAGGTCATCCGCACGGTCTCGACCGTGCCCTGCTCCGTCCGGCGCTCGGCCTCGACGGTCCAGCGTGCGTCCGCGCTCGACCACGACGCGCGCCGGACCCGATGGTTGAAGCGGATGTGGCGGTCGATGCCGTTATCGGTCGCGGTGTCCTGGACATATTTCAGGATCTGCGGCCCGTCGGCGATCGCCTTCGGATCGGTCCACGGCTTGAACGAATAGCCGAGCGTGTACATGTCGCTGTCGGAGCGGATGCCGGGATAGCGGAACAGGTCCCATGTGCCGCCGATCGCGCCTCGCCCCTCCAGGATCGCGAAGTGCTTGCCCGGGCACTTGTGCTGCAGATGATAGGCGGCGGCGATGCCGGACAGCCCGGCGCCGACGATCAGCACGTCGACATGCTCTGTTGACATGAGGTGTTCCTGGCGTTTCCTGGTGCGGCTTTCTTGCTCTGGCTGCGGACAGTCGCAACCCGGCTCGTCGCTGTCAAATCGCCGGCGCATTCGTCGTCGGTCAACCCTCTTTCGCTATCAGCGGGAAACACCCTCGATACGGATCTGGTGATGAACGCTCCCCACCCGCGCGACGACAGGCCCGGCGACAGCGACAGCCGGGACGGCAGTGGCGCGCCGTCGCAGCGCATCGCCCTGGGCTTTTCGCTGTTCGCAATCGGGCTCGCAGCCTGGTCGCTGTTCCCGAGCTTTCCGGCCGGCCAGCTGATCGCGGTCGTCACCGTCATCCCGCTGCTGGCGCTCGTCCTCACCTTGCGCTTTCCCGGCCGGTTCCGCATCGGCCTCGGCTCCGGCTACGGCGCCAATCTCGGCACCGGTTGCATCGTGGCGGCCGGCACGCTCGCCGCGCGCACGCTGTCGGACATCAACCTCGTCGACTGGCTGCCGCTGACGGCCTTCGCGACCGCGGTCGCGATCATTTTCCTCATCGTCGCCGCGCGGTTCGAAACCCAGCTCCGCCGCCGCGGCTGGCGGCTGCTGCTCGCCGCTCTCTTCGTCGCCGCCTATGCGTTCGGGGCGCTTGGTCAGTTCAACACCGCACTCGACCGCTCGGCGCCGGCGCTGCTGCGCAGCCGTGTGCTCGCCAAGCATCTCGGCCACAGCCGGCTCGCCACACATCAGGTGACGCTCGAGCCGTGGGGCCCGTTCGCGAGAGCCACCGATGCACATGTTGCGCAGGCGCTGTACGAAAGGTTGCAGCCGGGCGACACCGTGTGCCTGCGCCTGGGCGATGGCGCGTTTCGCATGCCGTGGTTCACGGTGGCCGCATGCCGTTGAGACCCGGCGCTGCGGCCGAGCCAGGAACGGCCATTTGCGCAGCGCGACGATGCTGCGTATCGTCGTAGCTTCGTGGCCCGCATGAGCGCAGCCATATGCGGGGCCTCACACGCCGTCTCGATGAACCCGGACGTCGCGCCGCTCATCCGGGCTATGCGATTGCGAGCCGTTCTGCATGACCGACTTCCTGCCCCGCCCTTTCGCTGTCGATCGTCCCGACGTGCTGGATCTCGACATCACCGCGCTCGACGCGCGCCCCGGCGCGGTGCTGGTAGCGCGCTCGCCGTTCTATCCCGGCGGCGGCGGCCAGTTGCCGGACCGCGGCACGATCGCGTGGAACGGGATCGTCCGCGTCGTCACCGGGTTCGAGCCGACCGCCGACGGCATCTGGCACCTGATCGGTGATGACGCCATCCCGGACGGGGCGATCGAGCTGCGCGTCGATCCGGCGTTCCGGCAGCGCATGAGCGAGCAGCACACGGTGGCGCATCTCGTCAACAGTGCCGTCTACACGCTGTTCGACGGCGCGCTGCTGACCGGCGTCCGCATGACCGAGACCGACGAGTTCAGTGTCGATTTCGATCTGCCCAAGGTGGCGCCGGAGCAGCTGCGCGCGGTGGAGGACGCGGTCAACGCGGCGATCTCGGACGATCGCCCGGTCCGCGCCTTCGACATGGGCTACGACGAGGCGCAGGCGACCGCTGGCCTGTTCCGCGCCAAATCCGTCGCCCCGCCACGCCAGGCCGACGGCCTGATCCGCATCGTCGACATCGACGGCCTCGACCGCCAAGCCTGCGGCGGCACGCATCTGGTCTCGACGGCGCAGGCCCGGCCCATCCGCATCCTGAAGGTGGACAACAAGGGCCGGCAGAATCGGCGCCTCAGGATCGGAATGCACAGCGCTTAGGAGCGACTTGCAGCGGCTCACGACGCATAGCCCGGATGAGCGAAGCGACATCCGGGGTCTCACGCAGTGTGCCGGTGAACCCGGATGTCGCTTCGCTCATCCGGGCTACGAGCACGTTGACGATCGCTCTGTTTATTGCGAGCGGCATCACGTCCGATGCGCGATCACCTCGAATCCCTCCTCGGGGGTCGGCGCCACGAAGTAGGACGTGAACAGGTCGAACTCCTCGTCGGTCACGGTGAAGGCGTGGCGGCCTTCTGCGTTGCGGGCGCGGAGCCGCGCCTTGCAGACCTCGTCGGGGACGTCGAGGTGATGCAATTGGTGCGGCACGCCCGCGGCTTCGAACAGGCCGCGCATCCAGGCGCGGCTCGCCGGCGTGTTGGCGGGGAAGTCGAGCACGACCGAAACGCCGGCTCGCAACAGCGCGACGACGTGCGGCCCCATCACGCTGCGCAGCCGAGACGAATTGCGCACGTAGTCGGCCAGGGTGCTCTGCTCGCCGGGATAGAGCCGCGCCAGCCAGTCGTCCTCGGCAATCACGATGGTGCCTGAGCGCCGGCCGAGCGCGGCAGTGAGCGTCGATTTGCCGGCAGCGATCTTGCCGCACACGAGGTGCAGCGTCGGTTGGTTGGGAGACACGGATACAGACCTCGCATACGGCGCCTCCTCGGGCGCCAAGAGCATTCACAGGCAATTCTCACAGGCAGAAGCGCCCGGCCCGACGGATCAGGCCGGGTCGGTAATTCGGCTGCTCCGTGCAGCGCCTGCGATGTGAATGCGGAAGGTCATGAGGATGTATTTGACAGTTATTGGCGACGGCGTCCAGACCCGGCCTCATCCATCGCTCGAGACCGCATCGCGATTGAGTTTGACTCGCAGGACGCGGGCACCAGCATTTCACTCACGCTGCGGCTCACGACTGAGTTGAGGTCATTTCACTGTGGCCGAATTGATCCACCCCGACGGGAGTCGACGACGCCGCAGATACTCCATTGCCAATGCGATGTCCGCTCCTGTAGGTCATTCCAAGGGACGGGGGCGTCAGTCGGTGGCTCGTCAGGGGCGTCAACTACAAGGCATCGCATCAGGACGACGTGAGGCGCGCATGCGCTCGGCGCGGCGGCGCGCAGCGCTGTCGCGGCTCGGCGGCGCTCTCGTCTGGTTCGCGGCATGGGCCCTGATCTTCCAGTCCGTGCTGGCGCTCTCCGCGATGAGCGCTGCGGTTGCGGCTCCCGACACCGCCATCATCTGTCAGAGCTCCACCGACGGTCCGCCGTCGGACGATATCGGCACTGCGGCCAAGCAATGCGCGAGCTGTCCGTTCTGTGCGCTCGGACGCGGCGTCACCGTCCCGCACGTACCCGCCGTGGCGCGGCCGATGCCGGTGGTCGTGGCGATCCTGATCGAGCGGATCGACGTCGTTGCGGCGCTCCGGCCCGCGCTCGAACTGCCGGTCGCTCGCGGACCACCGGCGGCCGTCTAGGCCGATCACTCCAGACATCTCATCCCGTCACGATGCGGCCGGTCTCGTCCGCGCGCGCTGTGGGCTGCCGTCCGGCGGTCGCCGCAGCCGTGCCCGCAGCCGCCTCGTCGCGACATGTTCACGGGGCCACGGCGCGCTCGCCGCCGGACGCCTCTCCCATTCCTATTCCGAGATCCCATCATGGACCAATGTTCGACACCCGTCCGGCGGCGATTGCTCCGCTCAACCACCGTGCTGACATCGCCTGCGCTACTGGCATTCGCCCTCTCGAGCCCCGTGCTTGCGCAGGACCCATCGCGGGCTCGCTCTGCCGCCACGCTGCCGCAGGTGACGGTCACTGTCCCGCAGCCCCGCCCGGCCGCCCGAACGGCCGTCCGCCGCAGGGGCGCACATGCGGCGACGACCAATCCGGCAAGCGCGCCGCCGCCGCAGGCGACCTCATCCGACGGCGTCGCCTCGCCTCCCGGCGCCACTTCGGTTGCGCCGGGTGACATCCTGGCGAAGCGCGCCATCACGAACGACACCGCTGCGCTGTTTGCCGATGTACCCGGCGTCAGCCTCTATTCGGCCGGCGGGGTCTCGAGCCTGCCGGCGATCCATGGCCTCGCCGACGACCGCCTGCGCATCAAGGTCGACGGCATGGACACCATCGCCTCATGTCCCAATCACATGAATCCGGCGCTGTCCTACATCGATCCGGCCCAGGTCGCCGCAGCCAAGGTCTGGGCGGGCATCACTCCCGTGAGCGTCGGCGGCGACTCGATCGGCGGCACCGTCGCCGTCAGCTCGCCGGCGGCCCTGTTCGCGGCGCCGGGGCAGAGCCTGCTGACAAAAGGCAGCATCGGCACGTTCTACCGCAGCAACGGCAACGTGCGCGGCGTCAACCTGTCGGCCACCATGGCCACCGAGAACTACAGCGTCAGCTACAGCGGCGCTGCGGTCAAGGCAGACAACTATACGGCCGGCGGCAACTTCAAGAACTTCACCCTGAGGAGTTCGATCACGCCGGTGCTTCCCCTCGATCAGGTCGGCTCATCCGCCTACGAGACCAGGAATCATCTGATGGGCATCGCCTGGAGCAAGGACGGCCAGCTCATCGAGCTGAAGGCGGGAGTGCAGGAGGTCCCCTATCAGCTCTACCCGAACCAGCGCATGGACATGCTGGGCAACGATGCCTACAGCCTCAACCTGCACCATCTCGGCCGGTTCGACTGGGGCGATCTGGACACCCGCCTCTATCATCAGTCCGTCGATCACTACATGAACTTCGGCGGCGATCGGCTGCTCTCGTATGGCACGCTGCGCCCGCCGAACACGACGGGTGCGAGCTATCCGGTCAACGGCATGCCGATGTATACGCGCACCAAGACCAACGGCCTGACCTCCAAGGCCGACATCACGCTGTCGCCCCGCGACGTGGTCCGCGTCGGCGTGGACCTGCAGACCTATCGTCTCGACGACTGGTGGCCGCCGGCCCCCGATTGCGGCGTCGGCAACTGCATCGGCGGCATGGCGCCGCTGACGTTCTGGAACATCAACGGCGGCAAGCGCGACCGGGCCGGTGTGTTCAGCGAGTGGGAGGCGAAGTGGAGCCCGTCCTGGCTGTCGCTGCTGGGCGTGCGGTTCGAACGCGTCGAGACCGACACCGGACCGGTCGTCGGCTACAACACCAGCACCACGCCGCTGACATCGGGATTCATGTCCGGCATGTACGAGACGAGCTCGGTCGGCTCCCGCGCGGCGTTCAACGCCATGGATCGCTCGCGAAAGGACAACAATGTCGATCTGACGGCGCTGTTCCGGAATACGCCGAGCGCCCATCTCACCTTCGAGTTCGGCGCGATGCAGAAGACCCGGTCGCCAAATCTGTACGAACGCTATTCCTGGTCGCGCAACACCATGGCGCTGGAGATGAACAATTTCGTCGGCGACGGCAACGGTTATCTCGGAAACCCCGATCTGAGACCCGAGGTCGCCCATACCGTGAGCTTCACCGGCGCCTGGCACAGCGCCGACCATGAGGCCGAGATACGGCTCACACCCTATTACACCCATGTGCGCGACTACATCGATGCGGTGCAGTGGAAGGCCGCCACCAACACCGCTGCCGTGCCTGCCGTCGCCAACCAGTTCGTGATCATGAAGTACATGAACCAGCAGGCACGGCTGTACGGCTTCGATCTGTCCGGCAAGGTGCCGCTGGGCAGGACGCCGATCGGCGATTTCGGCCTGAAAGGAGTCCTGAGCTATACCAACGGCAGGAACCTCGACACCGGAGGCGGCCTCTACAACATCATGCCGATCAACGGCACGCTGACGCTCACGCACCGGCTCGACGGCTGGGACAGCGGCCTCGAGCTGGTGATGGTGGGCCGCAAGTCCGACGTCTCCGTCGCGCGCAACGAGCTCAAGACCCCGGCCTACGGCCTGGTCAACCTGCGCAGCAACTACAGCTGGCAGAAGCTGCGCATCAGCTTCGGCGTCGAGAACCTGTTCAACAAGCTCTACTACCTGCCGCTCGGCGGCGCCTATATCGGCGAGGGTGCATCGATGTCGTTCAACAAGGAGGCCGGCACCGTCGCTGCCACCGGCGGCGGCGTATCGGGCACCGCGACGATGTGGGGCACCGCCGTTCCCGGCCCCGGACGTTCGTTCTATCTGGGTGCGAACCTGGAATTCTGACGCCGGCATTCGCATCTCGCCCTGTCCCGCCAGCGGGACCGGGCGAGAGCGGACGCCAGACGACCACAGTGTCGCGATGAGCAGCGCGAGCGAGACGTAACGTCGCGCATCACACCGTCTGCGATTCTCGGCTGAAAAATCGCGGCCCTGGCGAATTTGGAAAAGCTCTAAGAGCAATTCCAGCCGCCGCTCCGTTGACACATCGGGGCGGTTGCCGTCTCCACTGATCCCACGATGCATCGTATTTGTATTTGCTCATTGGAGGGATTGATGAGACTGACCATTGCGGCCGCGCTCGCTGTCGCGTTTACCGCCATCTCGCCGGCCTTGGCCGACGGCTACAAGGACTGCACCAAGCTCGACAAGGCGTCGTGGAAGCCGGCGGCCGAGGCGGAAGCCAAGGCGAAGGATGCGGGCTACGAGGTGCGCCGCTCGAAGGTCGAGGGCACCTGCTACGAGGTCTACGGCGTCAAGGGCGACAAGCTGTATGAGCTGTTCTACAGCCCGGAGGATCTCAGCCTGAAGCACACGATCGCCAAGTAGTTGGCGCAAGCGTCGTCCAGCGTGCTGGATGACCTGACGTGAGAGCCATGCACGGCACAGCCCCCCGCGCCAGCCTGAAACACCGGGACGCCGCCGAGACAGTACGGGTCTGGGACCTGCCGCTGCGGCTGTGGCACTGGATGCTGGCCGTGCTGGTGCTCGTCGCCTGGGTGACGCCGAACGTCCATGACGGCCTGCACCGGATCGCGGGCTACGCGATCCTCGGACTGCTTGCGTTCCGCCTGATCTGGGGCATCATCGGCACCCGCCATTCGCGCTTCCGCAGCATCGGCGCCCGGCTGCGCGCGACGCCCGCTTATCTGTGGAATCTGCGGCGCGGCAGGACCGGACGCTATCTCGGGCTGAACCCTGCGGGCACGGCGATGCAGCTCGCACTGCTGCTTCTGCTCATCGTCTCCGTGGTGACCGGCGCGATGCAGGTGACCGTGCGCTTCTTCGGCATCTGGTGGGTCGAGGACACCCACGAGGTGACGTCATATCTGCTGATCCCGCTGGTGGTGCTGCATGTCGCCGGCGTGGTGCTGGTGAGCCGCCTGCAGCGCGAGAATCTCGCCCGCGCCATGCTGACAGGGCGGAAGCTGCTGCGGCGCAGCTCGCGCACGAGCTGACTGGCCGGCTCAGCCGAGTACGGCGTAGGGCGTCAGCCGGAGGCCCTGCGGTCTCCATCATCTGTCGTCGCCGAACGATCGTTCGCGGCGAATCGCGCCACACCCGGAACTCACGAGCGTTGCACGCAGGCCACAGTTCTCGCAAAAGCTGCGCGGGCGCGGAGATGCGTTATTGCGCCGGGCCGTCTTGCGCCGAACAATCGCAGGTATCGGATGCCTGACCGCCCCTCACCAGCAGGGGCTCGGATTTTGGGGAGGCCGGATGATGAGCTCGCAGCAGCTTTCGACGCGTGCGTTGTGTCGGTCCGTTGTCCTGATAGCTTGTGCGGCGGCATGGCCCGCGGCCGCCGCCGAGATCGAGGCGGCGACGCCGCCCGTCGTCGCGGAGCCGATCGCGACGTCGCCGCAGCCGACCGCAGCCGAGCCCGCGCTGACGACCGCGTCGATCACGCCATCGGCCGTCCTGCCAGCGGACGAACAGGCCGCGCCCAGCGCAGCGACCGAACCGCCTCGGCCCACCGTCGCCAGCGCCGACCGCATCGAGATCCTCGACGAGTGCCCCGCCATCGATGCCTGCATCGATCGCTATCTGTGGGCGCTGTACGAGCGCGCGCCGAAGCTCGACAAGATCCGCGAGACCGAGCGCCGCGTCGTCACGGTCAAGCGCAAGGGGCGCATGGTGAAGGTGACGCGCAGCTTCACCAAGCTGGTCGACAATGACTTCACCTGGAAGGATCCGAAGGCGGCCGAGCGCGTCGGCCGCAGCATGATGGAGTACGTGATCGGCGGCATGGACCGCGGCTTCAAGCTGAAGCTGTTTCACACCTTGCACGCCGCCGAGGCCGCGGGTCTCGCGCCGGGCATCACCAGCGGCTTCCGCGACGATTATCGCCAGGAGATCGCGAGCGGCCTGAAGGCCGCCAGCAACCGCTCCTATCACGGCGGCAGCCTGCGCGGCGGCTACGGCCACGGACTCGCGGCCGACATCGTCAGCGTCAACGGCGCGACGCGCGCACAGCGCTGGGTGGCGACCGAGGCGCTGTGGAAATGGGTCGACGCCAACGGCAAGAGCTTTGGCATCGGCCGGCCCTATCTCGATCGCGACCCGCCACATGTCGGCCCGGTCGACGGCGAGGAATATGCCAAGCATCGCGCGCCTGCGGTGAGGGTGGCGGCGGCGGAGACGAAGAAGGGCAAGCGCCTCGCCGCGCGGCCGGAGCATCACGCCGCGAAGCGCGCGAAGGCGGTGCGCGCGTCGGCGCTGGCCTCACGGCGGACGGGTTGATTGTCACGTACACTGCAGGTGGCAGTATCTCGTTGATTTCGTAGAGCGCACACTCTCTCCGTCATTGCGAGGAGCGAAGCGACGAAGCAATCCAGAGTCGCGCGCGACACCCTGGATTGCTTCGCTTCGCTCGCAATGACGACGTCCCATCTTCGGAGCATCGATGACGACAAAACAAAAGGCCGGGGCAATGCCCCGGCCTTCACCGTCTCCGCCGCGCGTCGCGCCGGATTATCAGTAGCGGTAGTGGTCCGACTTGAACGGGCCTTCCGGCTTGACGCCGATGTAGGAGGCCTGGTCGGGGCGCAGCTTGGTGAGGTTCACGCCGATCTTGGCGAGGTGCAGCATCGCCACCTTCTCGTCCAGCGACTTCGGCAGCACGTAGACTTCCTTCTTGTACTTGCCGTCCTTGTTGTTGGCGTAGAGCTCGATCTGCGCCAGGGTCTGGTTGGTGAAGGACGCCGACATCACGAAGGACGGGTGGCCCATCGCATTGCCGAGGTTCACCAGGCGGCCTTCGGACAGCAGGATCATGCGCTTGCCGTCGGGGAAGGTGATCTCGTCGACCTGCGGCTTGATGTTGGTCCACTTCAGATTCTTCAGCGAGGCGACCTGGATCTCGTTGTCGAAGTGGCCGATGTTGCAGACGATGGCGCGATCCTTCATCGCGCGCATGTGCTCGATGGTGATGATGTCCTTGTTGCCGGTGGCGGTGACGAAGATGTCGGCGCGTGGCGCGGCGTCCTCCATCGTCACAACCTCATAGCCTTCCATCGCCGCCTGCAGCGCGCAGATCGGATCGATCTCGGACACCATGACGCGGCAGCCGGCCTGGCGCAGCGAGGCGGCCGAGCCCTTGCCGACGTCGCCGAAGCCCGCAACCATCGCGACCTTGCCCGACATCATCACGTCGGTGCCGCGGCGGATGCCGTCGACCAGCGACTCGCGGCAGCCATAGAGGTTGTCGAACTTCGACTTGGTGACGCTGTCGTTGACGTTGATCGCGGGCCACAGCAGCGTGCCGGCCTTCTGCATGTCGTAGAGACGGTGCACGCCCGTGGTGGTCTCCTCCGAGACGCCCTTGATCGACTTGGCGATCTCGGCGAAGTAGCCCTTCGGCTTCTCCTTGAGCTGCTTCTTGAGCAGCGCGAAGAACACCTCCTCCTCCTCGGAGGCAGGCTTGTCGAGGAACGCCGCGTCGCCGTTCTCGGCGCGCAGGCCGAGATGGACGTACATGGTGGCGTCGCCGCCGTCATCGAGGATCATGTTCGGATGGCCGCCGCCGTGCCAGTCGAACAGCTTGGCGGTGTAGTCCCAGTAGTCGACCAGCGTCTCGCCCTTGACGGCGAACACCGGAATGCCGGCGGCGGCGATCGCCGCGGCGGCGTGGTCCTGGGTCGAGTAGATGTTGCACGAGACCCAGCGGATGTCGGCGCCGAGCGCCTTCAGCGTCTCGATCAGCACCGCGGTCTGGATGGTCATGTGCAGCGAGCCCGCAATGCGCGCGCCCTTCAGCGGCTGCTTCGGGCCATACTCCTCACGCGTCGCCATCAGGCCGGGCATCTCGGTCTCGGCGAGCGAGATCTCCTTGCGGCCGAACTCGGCGAGCGAAATGTCCTTGACGATGTAGTCGGTGAAACCTGGCTTGGCGGTCATGTGGGGTTCCTGTTTGTCAAAAAACGTCATTCCGGGGCGCGTAAGCGCGAACCCGGAATCCATCACTTCGAGATTCCGGGTTCAGCGCTATTGCGCTGCCACGGAATGACGGCCCTAACAACTACACCGCGCGCTTGAACGCTTCGGCGAGGTCGGTCTTCTCCCAGGAGAAGCCGCCCTCGTTGTCCGGCGTGCGGCCGAAATGGCCGTAGGCCGCGGTGCGCGCGTAGATCGGGCGGTTGAGGTCGAGATGCGAGCGGATGCCGCGCGGGGTAAGGTTCATGACCTCGGCCGCCGCCTTCTCGAGCTTGTCCTCGGAAACCTTCCCGGTGCCGTGGGTGTCGATGTAGATCGACAGCGGCCGCGCCACGCCGATGGCATAAGCGAGCTGCAGGGTGCAGCGGTCGGCGAGACCGGAAGCGACGATGTTCTTGGCGAGGTAGCGGGCGGCGTAGGCCGCGGAGCGGTCGACCTTGGTCGGATCCTTGCCGGAGAAGGCGCCGCCGCCGTGCGGGGCCGCGCCGCCATAGGTGTCGACGATGATCTTGCGGCCGGTGAGGCCGGTGTCGCCATCGGGACCGCCGATGTAGAACTTGCCGGTCGGGTTGATGTGCCAGATCGTGTCCTTCGTGATCCAGTCCTTCGGCAGCGCCTCGCGCACGTAGGGCTCGACGCGCTCGCGCACCTGCGCCGAGGTCATGTCCTCGACCAGGTGCTGGTGCGAGACGACGATCTCGCGCACGCCGACCGGCTTGCCATTCTCATAGCGCACGGTGACCTGGCTCTTGGAGTCCGGGCCCAGCACCTTCTCAACTCCCGAATGGCGGGCTTCCGAGATCAGGCGCAGGATCTTGTGGGCGTAGAAGATCGGCGCCGGCATCAAATCGGGCGTCTCGTTGCAGGCGTAACCGAACATGATGCCCTGGTCGCCGGCGCCCTCTTCCTTCACTTCGCCCGGCTGCAGCGCGTCGACGCCCTGCGCAATGTCGGCCGACTGCGGATGCAGCAGGATCTCGATGTCGCAGGTCTTCCAGTGGAAGCCTTCCTGCTCGTAGCCAATGTCCTTGATGGCCTCGCGGACGACGTGCTCGATGTGCTCGTTGGTAACCGAAGCCGGGCCGCGGGTCTCACCGGCGATCACGACCTTGTTGGTGGTGGCGAGCGTCTCGCACGCGGCGCGGATCTGCCAGGGGTCGATGCCGGCCTTCGGCCCTTCGCGGTAGAACAGGTCGACGATCTCATCGGAAATACGGTCGCAAACCTTGTCCGGATGGCCTTCGGACACCGACTCCGAGGTGAACAGATATGACGCGCGCATCAAGCAACCCCTTCTTCGCCGCCCACGGCGGTCGTTTGTATTGATCCCTAAGGAATGTCAGTCGCGACGCCGCGAGATGACGTAGGACTCGTCGTAGAACCACAGCCCGTTGTGCTTTCGCAGAACCTCTCTGGCGGCGTCGAGCGCACGAGACGAGTGTGCGACCTCCATCAGGCGGTCTTCCTCGATCTGCGCGACATACACCGCCGCGTTCCAGGCTGCAAAGGCCGTCGAGGTTCCGATGGTACCGGTGACCTCGTTGGGCAGAGCCTCCATCTCATACCTGAAAATCGAGCGATTGTCCGCATAGGCGTTAAAATTTAAGTCCCGCCCACTGGACCCCAACTCGTACTTGACGGCGCGCAATAGCTCATGCCGGCTGACCGAGAAAGGATTTTCTCCGGGCCAGACCGCCTGGATGATCTCCAGGCCCGGATCCTCGCCATGGGAGTGGATTCCGATCAGCCGCCCGCCCGGCTTCAGCGCCCTCGCCAGCGGTGCGATGATGCGCTTGGCGCGGAAATTGACCGAGGAACGGGCCCGGTAGGGCTGCGAGGCGATGATCAGGTCGAAATTGGCCTCGACCCGCCCGGCCCGCGGGATGATGCCGTCGAGCAGGAAGCGGTGATCCTCGCGGTAGAGCACCAGCGCGATCGGCCGCTCATAGACCGGCATGCCCGTGCGCTGGGAGACGTTGGCGCGCCAGTTCTGCTCCAGGAACGGCTTCAGCGCCGCGATCTGGGTCTCGAAATCCCCCGACGAATCGCCCTGCAGCACGACCTCGTGCCAGATCATCGAGGCCGCCACCGACGGCGAGGCCGGGGTCAGCCAGGGCGCCTCGGCATAGTTCATGTTGGTGAACACGAACACGCTGGCGGGGTGCTCGAACAGCCGGTCCGGCACCTTTTCCAAGGTCAGCCGGACGTCCTCGAGGCTCAGCTCCTTGCCGGCGACATAGAACGGGATGTGGGGAAAGCGGCCATGCATGGTCCGCAGCACCTTCGACAGCACGGTGCCGTCGCCGACGCCGGCATCGAACAGGCGCAGCGCCGGGGGCCGGGGATGGATGCTGGCGAGCTCGAGCCCCACCCGTTCCGCCACCACCCGCTTCTCGCTGCAGGTGTGCACGAACAAGAGATATTTCTGGCGATTCTCGAAGAAGCGGAAATTGCTCTTGGGATCGCGCTTCTCGGGCACGACATCGAGCCGCGGCGGCGGCAGGGTGCCGGTGGATGCCGCGATATAGGCCTGGATGCGGTCGAGCGTGTCGATGGTGATGCGCTTGCCCTCGCGCAGCCGCTGCACCAGCTTGCCGTCGTTGACGGCGCGGCGGCCGAACGTTGATTCCGCCATGTCGGACTGGCGGCAGAACTCCGTGATCTGGGCGAGCAGCTGGTCGTTCTTCATTCGGCCCGGCGGGTTGGGAAACATGAGTGGGCAGCACGCCCTTGGCCCAACCTCCTAGCACCATCTGCCCACCATTGGAAAGAGCCCGAACCCGGAACCTTCCGGACGCAGAAACACCGAATACGGCGCTGTCGCGCCACATCGGCACGCCCGGTCGCGAGGTGCAGCATGTCCGAATCCTGCTATCCTTGTTGAACAATGGAGACGAAGCGTATCGCCGTCGGCCTGCCGCATCGTCGACACGATCCGCCAGCAACAAGCTCGTCTCGAAGGATTAGGGAGGCACGCATGATCGGTCGTTTTGTCCTTGGACTTGGGTTCTCGCTCGCGCTGGCCGCAGGCCCGGCGCTCGCCGACGACGTCACCGGCGTCTGGCTGCGCGAGAGCGGCGCCTCCAAGGTCAAGTTCACCCCCTGCGGCGGCGCCATCTGCGGCACACTGGTCTGGATCAAGGAGGGCACCGACACCCCGGCCAAGGTCGGCCAGCGGCTGTTCTCCGGGATGAAGCCGACCGGACCCAATGCCTGGGCCGGCAGCTACAGCAATCCCGATGACGGCAAGACCTACGATGCCAAGATGACGCTGTCGGGCGGCACCTTGACGACCGCGGGCTGCGCGCTCGGCGGCATCGTCTGCCGGTCCTCGACCTGGACGCGGGCGAATTAGAGCTCCGTTTGCGAATTTGCACTACGGTCTCACCGATCGAGGGCACCAATCGTCCACATGGCAGCGAAGGCACAGGCGCGACTGGGTTTTGTGCTGTTTGCGGTGATTGCCGCGGCAGCCGCGACGTTCGTGCTGGTGCGCCGCTCTGCGGCGCCGTCCGGCAGCGACCACCGGACGGTTCGCCAGCTCATCGTCCACTACAACCTGCTGGCGCGCCCCGATGATCCGATCATCGTGCTTGGCGACAGCATCGTCGAGGCGGCGACGCTGCCGGCCAGCGCCTGCGGGCATCCGGTCGTCAACGCCGGTCTCGCCGGCGCCGGGACGCGCAGCGACCTCGCCGGCTGGCTCAAGCCCGCACTCGGGCCGAAACGGCCGTTCGCGATCATCGTCTCCCTCGGCGTGAACGATGCACTGACCGCCAAGCCCGACTCCAGTGAGGTCTTCGCTGGACGCTACGAGGCCCTGCTGCGCGAGCTGTCAAAGCTCACCACGCGCATCTTCATCGCTGAGTTTCCCCTCGTCGAGGCGCGCGGGCCATTCACGCCAGCCATGGAGAAGGCCGCCATGGCGAGCATCGCCGGCTACCGCGCCGAGCTGCCGGACCTCGCGAGGCGCACCGGCGCGACCTTCCTGCCCCTGCCGCCGATGGAGTCGCCGTTCACGCTCGAAGGCATTCATCTGAATGCCACAGGCTATCGATCCTGGGACCAGGCGATCCTGCAGGGAACCGAGCTCGCCTGCCGCTGATCCCCGCAGGCAGCGAAAACAATCCTTCACTTCGCGCCGGCTAGGATTGGGCCGCACATCCCGTCGAGACGGTTAACGATCACCGCATGGCCCTGCCCTACACATCGACATCGCCTGGGACTCACAAGCTGCTCGGGCTCGAGCTGCTGCGTTTCCTCGCCACCATCTCGGTGCTGCTGTGGCACTACCCGCACTTCGCCTACATCGCCGATGCCCCCGTCGATCTCGTCCGCAGCGAGCTGCCGTTCTACAATGTCCTGTTTCCGTTCTATGAGCTCGGCGAATACGGCGTCGTGATCTTCTGGTGCATCTCGGGCTTCATCTTCTTCTGGAAGTACGGCGCGATCATCCCGGATGGCACGGTCGACGGCTGGACCTTCTTCGTCAACCGGCTGTCGCGGCTCTATCCGCTGCATCTCGCAACGCTGCTGCTGGTCGCGGGGTTGCAGGCCCTCTATGTCGCGCAGCACGGCTTCTTCTTCGTCTACCAGAGCAACGATCTCGCTCATTTCGTCGCCCAGCTTTTCATGGCGAGCGACTGGCTGCCGCCGACCGGGGTCAGCTTCAACGGCCCGATCTGGTCGGTCTCGATCGAGGTCCTTGCCTATGCGGTGTTCTTCCTGGCGCTGCGTTTCGTCACCACATCACCGCTGTTGAACCTGGCGATGATCCTGGCCGGCATCGCGAGCGGGACACTGGTCGGCAAGTGTTTCGTGTTCTTCTATGCCGGCGGACTGGCCGCCATGGCGCGGCAGAGCGTCGCCGATGCCTGGTATCGGCCGAAGCTCGAGGCCCTCGCTTTGAGCGCGGCTGTCGGAATTCCGATCGCTCTCTGGATCTCCGGCATTGAGCTGGCCGAGCGGGCCGCAGCTCTGCTGCTGGTCACCACGCCGATCCTGTTGTTCGCCTGCGCGAGGCCGATCGCCCTGCCGCGGCGCATCGAGAACCTGCTGCAGGCCGCCGGCAACATGACCTATTCCTGCTATCTGCTGCACTTCCCGATCCAGCTTGCGATCGCACTGGTTTTTGGCTTTCTAGGACGAGCAATTCCATACGGCAGCCAGTCGTTCTGGATTGGCTTCATGGCGCTGACCCTGTCGGCGGCGTACGTCACCTATCGCGGGTTCGAGGCGCCAGCGCAGCGGCTGATTCGTCGCGCACTGCTACGCAAAAACGAAACGGGGCGGATTGCTCCGGCCGCCCAACCTTGATCGCAAGACCGCCGAGCCCAGCGCTCGGGCAGGAGGGCATTGCCGGCGCGCCTCGCTCTCGCACCCTTGCACCTCTGTACCTTTTAAGATACACTCTTTCATGCTCGAAATCCGGCAGACCAGCGAATTCAAGGAATGGCTTCTTGGTCTGCGAGATGCGAGAGCAAAGGCACGTATTGCTGCCCGCATTGCCCGTGCTGAAGGTGGCAACCTCGGGACAGCAAGCCCGTTGGTGGGGGCGTCTCCGAAATGCGGATCGATTACGGCCCCGGCTATCGGGTCTATTTTCGCCAGAAAGGCAACGTCTTGGTGATCCTGCTTTGCGGTGGTGACAAGAGCACCCAGCGTTCCGATATCCGGCGCGCTCAAGAACTGGCCGAGAGAGAGGGGTAGCGAATGGCAACAACGCGCTTCGATGCCGCGGAATATCTTGCAGAGCCGGAGGCCCAAGCCGAGTTTCTGGCCGCGGCGCTTGAGGACGGCACCGCTGATGAAATCCGCGCCGCGATCAACACAATTGCCCGGGCGCGCGGCATGTCGGAAGTCGCAAAGGCAACCGGCATCCGTCGCGAACAGCTCTATCGGGCGCTTGGTGAAGACGGGAACCCGGAGTTCGCCACCATCCTGAAAGTGCTCCGCGCTCTCGGCGTGAAGCTCACCTCGGCTCCGCCTAAGACGGCTCCGAAGCGGAAGACCACCAAGAAGGCGGGCCGCCGGGCCGCGTAGTGAGATCTTCGAGACGGCATTGAATGTGCTGGTCGTTACCAGCCATTCAGCAGATCATCGGCCTCTTGCAACAGAGCCAAGATCCGACGGGATTGCTTGGGCGGCTTGATGAGTCCACCTCGGCCAGACCTATTGAAATCGCAATCGTCAAAATCAGGTCACGGACATGGCGGCTCTTGCATCCATCGCCGTGAAGGATCGCCGCGCATTTGCCGCGGCGATCCTGTTCCGAAGCGACCGTCTTAGTCAGCTGCCCCGGGTAAGGTACGGGTCTGACTTCAATGGGCTCCTGTCCGCAGGCTTACTTCCCCCAGATTTCCTCGGCGAGCTCGACGCAGAGGCGCAGCTTGGCCCACTGCTCTTCTTCGGACAGGATGTTGCCTTCCTCAGTCGAGGCGAAGCCGCATTGCGGGGACAGCGCGAGCTGGTCGAGCGGGGCGAACTTCGAGGCCTCCTCCAGGCGGCGCTTGATGTCGTCCTTCTTCTCGAGTTCGCCGACCTTCGAGGTGACGAGACCGACCACGACGACCTTGTTGCCCTTGGGCAGGAAGCGCAACGGCTCGAAGCCGCCGGCGCGCTCGCTGTCATACTCCAGGAAGTAGCCGTCGTAGTTGGTGTTGGCGAGCATGGTCTCGGCCACCGGCTCGTAGCCGCCCGAGGAGATCCAGGTCGAGCGGAAATTGCCGCGGCAGACGTGGGTCGTGATCGTCATGTCGGCGGGCCGCTCGGCGATCGCGTAGTTGATGATGCGCGAATAGATCTGCTGCAGGCCATCGGGATTGTCGCCACGCTCCCTGGCCTTCTGCAATTCGTCCTGCGAGCACAGATAGGCCCACACGGTGTCATCGAACTGCAGATAGCGGCAGCCGGCGTCGTAGAACGCCTTGACGGCCTTGCGATAGGTCTTGCCGAGATCCTCATAGAAGGCGTCGAGATCGGGATAGACGTCCTTGGAGATCGACTTGCGGCCGCCACGGAAGTGCAGCACGGCCGGTGACGGGATCGTCATCTTCGCCGTCACATGCGCAGTGTCGGCGTGCTTCTTCAGGAAGCGGAAATGGTCGAGCATCGGATGATCGGTCGGGAAGTCGAGCTTGCTGATCACGCGCACCGCGTCATGACGGGTCTGCACGCCCGTGAACTGGATGCCGGTGTCGGGATGGAACAGCTCGCAGCCAGTCAGCTTGGCGAGGAAGTCGAAATGCCACCAGGAGCGGCGGAACTCGCCATCGGTCGCAAGCTTCAGGCCGGTCGAGGCCTGGCGGTGCACGACCTTCTCGATCTCCATGTCCTCGATCTTTCGGAGATCGTCGGCCGAGATCTCGCCCTTCTCGAGTTTGGCGCGGGCTTCCTTGATCTTCTGGGGCCGCAAGAGGCTGCCGACTTCGTCGGCGCGGAATGGGGGCTTGGTGCGTTGCATGTGCTCACTCCTTGGAAGGCGTCGATTCGTTGGATAGACTTGTTGGGCTGGTTGCGATCTGCCTTGGCGTGCGATCCGGGCAAAGCGTCATGGACGGGTCCATCCCCTACCCCGTATCCGATCGGTATACAATTCCGTTGGAACGGGGAGCTTGGCCCGGTCCCCAGCCACACCGCTCGCCTGGGCTGCCAGAAATCATCCAGGGGTGATTTTGCGACCGTCTCCGGGTGGGCCGAGGCGGAAGGGCCGGGTTGCCCTTTGTCGGCGCTTCACGATCGTTCCCTGCGATGGCGAATCCTGCATACCAATGTGGCAGAGGCGGCGCGGCACACCGCAATCGACCCCCGCACCGCGTGCGTGAACCATATCACAACTGCAACCGAAGATAACGCTGCTCGGCTGCCGTCGAGCCGGTTGATCGGGTCAATGCGCCGCCGCGCTCGCAACCCCCAGATGCCGCTCAAGCGGCGCCGGATCGGCCTTCAACGCGCTGGACGGTGCATCATGCACGATAGTGCCGCGCTCCAGGATGACGACACGATCGGCCAGCGCGAGCAGCTTCTGCGCGTGCTGCTCGACGATAACAGAGCACAGCCCGCCGGCCCGGCTGATGGTGCCGATCGCGGCCAGCAGCTCCTCGACGATGATCGGCGCCAGGCCCTCGGTCGGCTCATCCAGCAGCAGCACCTTCGGGTTCAGGGTCAGCGCGCGGCCGATCGCCAGCATCTGCTGCTCGCCGCCCGACAGCTGGTTGCCGAAATTGTTGCGGCGCTCCTTCAGCCGCGGAAACATCTGGTAGACGCGCTCGACCGTCCAGGGGCCGGGCTGCGCCACCGCGGTCATGTTTTCCTCCACCGTGAGCGAGCGGAAGATGTTGCGCTCCTGCGGCACCCAACCGATGCCGGCACGGGCGCGCTGATCGGCGCGCAGGCTCGTGATGTCGGTGCCCGCCAAGGCCAGCTTGCCGGAGAAGCGGCGGGTGACGCCGACGATGGAATTGATCAGCGTCGTCTTGCCGGTGCCGTTGCGGCCGAGCAGCGCCAGCACCTGTCCCTCGGGCAGCTTGAGCGACATGTTCGGCAGCACGACCGCCTGACCGTAGCCGGCGCGCAGGTTCTCGATGGTCAGCAGATCGGTCATCACGCAGCCTCGCCGAGATAGACCGCCTTGACCTGCGGATCGCGCGCGACCTCGTCCGGCGTGCCTTCGACCAGCAGAGCGCCGGAGACCAGGACCGAGATGCGGTCGGCGAAGGAGAAGACGAGATCCATGTCGTGCTCGATCAGCAGCACCGTCACGTCGCGCGGCAGCGCGGCGACGGCGGCGAGAATGTCCTTGCGCTCGCCCTCGGGCACGCCGGCGGCGGGCTCGTCGAGCAGCAGCACGCGGGGCTTGGCGGCGATCGCGACGGCGATCTCGAGCAGGCGCTGCTTGCCATAGGGCAAGGTCGAGGTACGATCATTCATCACGTCGAGCAGGCGGAAGCTCTCCAGCGTCTCGGCGATCTCGGCATTGATGTCGTCGCGCGTGCCCATGCGCCGCCACCAATTGCCGCCGCCGCCGAGGCGCTCGGACACGGCAAGCCCGATGGTCTCCAGCGGCGTCAGGTCCGGATAGAGCTGATTGATCTGGAAGGTGCGCGACAGGCCGCGCAGCACGCGCTTGTGCACCGGCAGATCCGTGATGTCCTGGCCTTCGAGCAGGATGCGCCCCGCACTCGGCTCCAGCACGCCGGTGAGCTGATTGATGACCGTGGTCTTGCCGGCGCCGTTCGGGCCGATCAGCGCGTGGCGCGCGCCCGGCACGATCTGCAGCGACAGGTCGCGGGTGACGTGAAGGCCGCCGAAATGCTTGTCGAGGCCGCGGGTTTCCAATGCGTAGGTCATGGCGCCTCGTTATCGGTGAGGGCCACCGCGGCCTTGCGGCCGGCGATCTGGCGCAGGATGAGGTTGGGCAACCACAGCGCATAGGCGTGGATGCGGTGGCGGCCCACCAGCACGATGACGACGAGCACGAGGCCGATCCAGAACATCCAGTATTGCGGCGTGATCCACTGGAACAGCTCCTGCAGCATCCGGAACACGGCGGCGCCGATCAGCCCGCCATAGAGATAGCCGGAGCCGCCGATGACCAGCATCAGCACCAGGTCTGCGGAGCGCTCGAACGAGAACACGTCGAGCGAGGCCAGTGCCGTGGTCTGGGTGAACAGCGCCCCGGCAATGCCAGCATAGAACGCCGCGACCGTGTAGATCGCGATCAGGCGCTTGTTGACGGGAATGCCGACGGCGGCGGCCCGCAGCGGATTGTTCTTGATCGCGCGCAGCGACAGGCCGAACGGCGAGTGCACGATCGTCCGCGCCAGCAGAAACAGCACGAACAGCACCGCAAGCGCATAGAAGAACCCCGTCTTGCCGAACATGTCGAAGGCGAACACGCCGAAGATCGGCTGGATGTCGATGCCCTGGAGACCGTCGGTGCCGCCGGTGATGTTGGAAAAGCGCTCCGCCAGCGCCTCCATCAAGAGCGCGATGCCGAGCGTCACCATCAGTCGCGTCAGGTCGACACCGCGGATGACCAGGAAGCTGGTGGCGAAGCCAAGCACAGTGGCGGCAAGTCCCGCCACGATCAGCGCCAGCACCGGCTCATTGATGATGCCGTGCACCGAGAGCAGGCCCGCGCAATAGGCCCCGACGCCGAAGAAGGCCGCGTGCCCGAGCGAGACGATGCCGGCGTAACCGAGGATCAGGTCGAGCGACAGAGCGAACAGCGCCAGCCGCAGGATCTCGGTCATGATCAGGTAGCGCGATGGAAACGCGAGGCCAACCGCCAGCACGACGATCCAGAAGGCGAACTCGCTCCAGTGCCAGCGGCCGTGCTGCCTGGCGTGAAATCCGACCTCGGTTTGTGCATTCGTCGTCATGCGATCCTCACCGCGTCGCCGTGCGACCGAACAGACCGTTCGGGCGCCAGATCAGGATCACGATCATGATGGTGTAGATGACGAAAGGGCCAAGCTTCGGCACGTAATATTTGCCGGCAACGTCGCCGATGCCGAGCAGCAGCGAGGCCAGGAACGGCCCGGTGATCGAGGACGAGCCGCCCACGGTGACCACAATCAGGAAGTAGATCATGAACTTGAGCGGGAAGTACGGATCGAGGCCGAGGATCTCGGCGCTGAGCGCGCCGCCGAGGCCGGCCAGTCCGCAGCCGAACGCGAAGGTGAAGGCGAACACCTGCGGCACGTTGATGCCGAGGCCGCTCGCCGCGCGCGGATCATCGACCGCGGCGCGCAGCCGGCTGCCGAACCGCGTCTTGGAGAGCACCAGCTGCAGCCCCACTGTGAGCAGGCCGCAGATCACGATGATCATCAGCCGGTAGCGGCCGATGCCGACGCCGAAGACGTCGAACTGGCCCTGCAGCACGTCCGGCAGCTTGATGAAGATTCGCGAGGAGCCCATGATGTAGTCGACAGCGGCCACCGTCATGAAGACGAGTCCGATCGAGAACAGCACCTGGTCGAGATGGCTGCGCGCATAGAGATGCTGATAGAGTGTCCGCTCCAGCAGCGCGCCGATCATGGCGCTCGCGACGAAGGCCAGCGGCAGCGCTGCGAAGAACGGCCATCCCATTCGGTTGACGAGCACGGCGCAGACATAGCCGCCGGCCATGGCGAAGGCGCCGTGGGCGAGGTTGACGAAGTTCATCAGGCCGAGCGTCACGGCGAGCCCGCAGGCCAGCACGAACAGCAGCATGCCGTAAGCGACGCCGTCGAACAGGTTGGTGAGGATGGCGGTCATGGAGTCGAGTTTCAGTCCCCGGTCATCCCTTCATCCGAAGGGCATGCATACAACGCTTGCTCGGTCTGCGCCTCTCCCGCTTGCGGGGGAGGTCGGATCGCATCGGAACGATGTGATCCGGGTGGGGGAAATCTCTCCACACGACGCGTGTGCCGTGGGGTGCCCCCACCCCAGCCCTCCCCCGCAGGCGGGGGAAGGAGCGCACGGTCCGTGCGCGCTTGAGATGACGCCTATCGCGTCACTTCTTGGCCTTGCCCGGGTCCTTGACGGCGTCGAAGGTCTGGAACTCGACGTTGTAGAGCTCGCCGTCGACCTTCTCGACCTTGCGGATGTAGACGTTCTGAACGATGTCGCGCGTCTCCGGATCGATCGAGATGGGACCGCGCGGGCTCTCCCAGGCCATGCCCTTCATCGCAGCAATCAGGGAATCGCCGTCGGTCTTGCCACCGGTCTTCTTCAGCGCCTCGTAGATCAGATGGATGCCGTCGTAGCCACCGACCGCCATGAAGCCTGGACGGCTGTTGAACGCCTTCTTGTAGGCCGCGACGAACTCCTTGTTCTTCGCCGACGGATGCGCCGCCGAATAGATGTGCGCGGTGACGGCGCCGAGCACGGCGTCGCCCATGTCGTTGAGCAGGTCGTCGTCGGTGACGTCACCCGGTCCGATCACCTTGATGCCGCTCTTGTCGAGGCCGCGCTCGGCATATTGCTTCATGAAGTTGCCGCCCTGGCCGGCCGGCACGAACACGAACATGGCGTCCGGCTTGGCGTCCTTCATGCGCTGCAGGAAGGGAGCGAAGTCGGGGTTCGCCAGCGGAACCTTGATTTCCTCGACGATCTCGCCGCCGCCGGCGGTGAAATGCTCCTTGAACGAGGCCAGCGCGTCGTTGCCCGGCGCGTAGTCCGAGGTCAGGGTGGCGACCTTCTTGATGCCGTTCTTGACCGCCCAGTCGCCGATGATGGTGGAGGACTGCGGCAGGGTGAAGCTGGTGCGGACGATGTACGGCGACTTCTCGGTGATGATGGAGGTGCCGGCGGCCATGACGACTTCCGGAATCTTGCCCTGGGTGGCAAGCGGCGCGGCGGCGAAAGCCGCCGGCGTCACGCCGAAGCCGGCGATCACGTTGACCTTGTCGTTGACGATCAGCTCCTGCGCCAGACGCTTGGTGTTGTCGGGCAGCGCGGCGTCGTCCTTGAGGATGACCTGGATCTTCTTGCCGGCGACGGTGTCGCCGTTCTGCTGCATATAGAGCTTGATGGCATTGTCGATCTGCTTGCCGGTCGACGCCTGGCCGCCGGTCATCGGCACGATCAAGCCGATCTTGAATGCGTCTTCGGCCCGCGCCGCACCGGACGCGAGCGCAGCCGCGGCAAGAGCCGCACTGGCGAGCGTCAGTGTCTTGCTTCGCACGAACATTGAAACTACCTCCCTGGTCGGATCAGGACCGCAGCCCCCGGCCATTGTTGTCTTAACCGTGCGATCTCGTTCACGATATCGCGGGCGCATCGCTGCGGACTCGGGACCCCGTTGTCAATGGCGATCATGGGAGGCTTCGTGAACGGTAGGTTTCCGCAACGGACCACCAATCCGTGATTGGTATATTAATACCGACATCATCGAACGGCCAAATTTTACCAATTGATGGCAAATCGTTAGGGTCCGGGCCGCGGGTCGCCCGCAGCACGAAAGGTCCCCCATCAATGCTGGCCAGACGCCACCCTCGGACCAGGCTCTTTCCGGCCGCAACGATGCTTCTGGCCGTGGCCGGGCCGATCCTCGCCGGCTGCTCGTCGATCAATGAGAAGGTCGGCGCGGGGATGGGCGATCTGATGCCGCAATGGGCCGGCGGCCTGCCGGCCGGTGCGCCGCCCCGTCCAGGAACCCCGGAATACGACCGTTTCATGCAGGAGCGCGAGCGGCAGCGGCAGATGCCGGCCGCCGAACGCGACAAGGAGACGCAGTCGAACGCCAACGCGCAGGCGACCGTCCCCGGCCGCTGACGGGCGGTCGCGACATCAATCCATGAAGACGACGGTCTTGCGCCCGTTGAGGATGACGCGATCCTCGAGGTGATAGCGGATCGCCCGCGCCAGCACGCGCCGCTCGATGTCGCGGCCCTTGCGCACGAGGTCCTCCGGCGTGTCGCGATGGCTGATGCGCTCGACATCCTGGTCGATGATCGGACCCTCATCGAGATCCCGGGTCACGTAGTGAGCTGTGGCGCCGATCAGCTTGACGCCGCGCTCATAGGCCTGGTGATAGGGTTTTGCGCCCTTGAAGCCCGGCAGGAACGAATGATGGATGTTGATGCAGCGGCCCGACAGGCTCGCCGACATCTCGTCCGACAGGATCTGCATGTAGCGCGCCAGCACGACGAGATCGGTCTTCGTCTCATCGACCAGCTTCAGGATCGCCTGCTCCTGGTCGCGCTTGGTGTCCTTGGTCACCGGCATGTGGTGGAACGGGATGTCGCCGAAATCGAGCCCGGCATAGGTCTCCCGCGGATGGTTGGAGACGATGGCGGTCGGAATCATCGCGAGGTCGCGGGTGCGCCAGCGATAGAGGATGTCGACCAGACAATGGTCGAACTTCGACACCAGCAGCATCACCCGGCGCTGCCCGGCGCGGTCACGCATCTGCCAGTCCATCGCAAAGCGCTCGGCGATCGCGGCGAAGCCGGTCTGCAGCGCCGGCAGGTTGACGGCGAGATCGGCGGCCGTGAACACCACCCGCATGAAGAAGTGCCCCGTCTCGAAGTCGCCGAACTGCTGGGCATCGAGGATGTTCTGGCCGTTATGGGCGAGGAAGGTGGAGACGGCCGAGACGATCCCGGGACGATCCGGGCAGGACAGGGTCAGGACATACTGGTGGTCGGACATGGCGATGACGTACCGGGCGGATGATGTGAGGATGAATGATGCGGCAGGCTTGGCGCCCGTTCGGGCCCTGCTCTATCACCCTCCACGCCCTTGCGCCAACGCTCGGCGCGGGGGCAGGATGAACAAAACATCAACTCTCAAACTTCGAGCATCGCCATGGCTGACAGGCTGACCGGCAACCGCATCCTGATCCTGGAAACCCGCGAGGAGGCGCAGTTCTCGCGGCTGCTCGCCGAGCAAGGCGCCGACGTGCTGCAATGTCCGATGTTCACGATCCAGGATGCGCCGGACCCCGCGCCGATCGAAGCCTGGATCCGCCGCTGCATCGAGCGGCCGTTGGATGATCTCGTGCTGATGACCGGCGAAGGTCTGCGGCGGTTGATGACGGTGGTGCGGAGAATCGGGCTCGAGACCGAATTCATCGCGGCGCTTCGCAAGGCCCGCAAGTTCACCCGCGGCCCCAAGCCGGGCCGCGCCTTGCGCGAGCTCGGGCTCGAGCCGCAGGTCACGACCGAGAAGCCGACGTCGGAAGGCGTCGCCGAATTGTTGGCGCGCTTCGACCTCAAAGGCCACCGGCTCGGCCTCCAGCTCTATCCCGACAAGGATCATGCGGCGCTGATCGGCGCCATCGCGGCCGCGGGCGCCGAGGTCGATCCGGTGCTGCCCTACGTCTACGACGCCAAGGCCGCGGATGCGAACATCCTCACCGCGATCGACGAGATGATCGCCGGCAAGGTCGACGCGATCGCGCTGACGAGCTCGGGCCAGCCGCGGCGGCTGTTCGACGTCGCCAAGGCACATGGCGTCGAAGACCGCCTGCGCCAGGGACTGGCGCGCACGCCGATCGCCTCCGTGGGGCCTGTGGTCACCGAGGAGCTGCATGCCCATGGCGTTGCGCCGACGATCACGCCCGCGGGCGAGGCCTATTTCATGAAACCGCTGATCTCGGCCATGGCGGTGACGCTCAGTGGAAAGCCGCCGCGGACGGCGACGAGCTGAACGGCCCGGAACTCAATCGAAGTAGGACGGCGCGTGTGCGATCGTCGCATTCTGCACGATATCGTGGTTGATCCAGAGCTGCGCCCCCTCGGCCCGAACGACGGCATCGACGCGCGCCATCGATCGTTGCGACTGCTCCGCATCGGCGTTCATGGTCGGCACGCGGCGATGCTCCATGTTGTAGCGGTCATGCGCAACGTCGCCTGACAGCAGGATCGGCCCGGTGTTCGCGAGCCGGACCAGCAGCGAACTGTGCCCTGGCGTATGTCCTGAGGTCGCGATCACACGGATCGAACCATCACCGAACATGTCATGGTCTCCGTCCATCAGTTCGACCTTTGCCTGCCTCAGGCATTCATAAAGCAAAGGCACATAGCCATGCTGTCGATAGTCGGGACCGAACATCGCCCGATGCTCGTCCCGCTGGATGTGCCACGTGGCATGCGCGAACAGCCGCGCATTGCCGACATGGTCGAAATGCGCATGAGACAGAATGACCGTCGCCACATCCTCGGGCACAAGTCCGATATCGGCGAGTTGGCTGACGATCGGGCGCGCAACGACGCCCCTGATGCCGTGGGCGATGATCCGGCCGCCGGCCTCCTCTGCGATCGTATCCTCGATGCCGGTATCCCACATGATCCAGGCGCCGCCACGATGGATCAGGTAGGCATTGCAGCTCAACGTGACCTGTTCGCCCTCCCACTGTCCCGGCGTATAAACCGATCGATCAGGCGCGACCGCGAGCCCGGCATCCAGCACGTAGAGCCGATCGATGGTGCCGGCGGGTCCTGCTGAAACTGACATGGGAGATCTCCCGGATTTGCTCGTCTCAGATGCCTTGTCCACCCGAGACTTCGATCCGCTGCGCGTTGACCCAGCGATTGTCCTCCGACAGCAGGCTCGCGATCATCGGCCCGATGTCGTCGGGCAGGCCGGCGCGGCCGAGCGCGGTGATGTCCGCAAACACCCTGTTGATCTCGGGATTGTCGCGAACCACCCCGCCGCCGAAATCGGTCTCGATCGCGCCGGGCGCCACCGTGTTGACCGCGATCCCGCGGCCCCCCAATTCCTTCGCCATGTAACGGGTCAGCACCTCGACCGCGCCTTTGACCGCCGCATAGGCGGCGTAACCGGGAAACGACGTACGGGTCAGGCCGGAGGACAGGTTGACGATGCGGCCGCCATCGGCGAGCAATGGCAGCAATGTCTGCGTCAGGAAATAGACGCCCTTGAAATGGACGTCGACCAGGCGATCGAATTGCGCCTCAGTGGTCTGGCCGATCAAGGCATAGTCGCCATGGCCGGCATTGTTGACGAGATGGTCAAACGTCTCTCGGCCCCAGGTCTCGCGCAACGCGGTCCGCAGCCGCTCGGCAAACGACATGAAACCTGCGACGTCACCGGTGTCCAGTTGCAAGGCGACAGCCTTGCGGCCCAGCGCAGCGATCTCCGCCATGACCGCGTGAGCGTCGTCCACTCTGGACTGGTAGGTGAGGACGACGTCGCCACCGCGGCGGGCGATGTTGAGCGCGGCGTTGCGGCCGAGGCCTCGGCTCGAACCGGTCACGAGAGCAATCTTGGTCATGGTCTGAACTCCTGCGGTCTTGACCACCCCGATATCGACCAGGCGCGCGCGCCTTTGTTGCCGGAAGCTCGCCGCTTCTTGCCTAATCCTCCAAAATGCGGTGCATCGCCGGCGTCGACCGATTAGGCTCGGACCATGATGAGCACGCTCCTTCACGCCGTGGGCCGCCACGCCGAAGCCCATGCCGACGGTGCCGGTATTGGCCAAACACCAATCCCGGGCCTGATGACCGTACGGGCGACCGCGCCCAGCGGCCTCCTCTACGCGATCTCGCGGCCGCTGGTCTGCCTCGTCGTGCAGGGGAGCAAGCATGTCACGATGGGCGGCCAGGGCTTCGGCTTTTCCGCTGGGGATTCGCTGTTGATCACGGCCGACGTGCCGACCGTCAGCCAGATCACGCGCGCAAGCATCGCGGCGCCCTATCTCTCGCTCGTGCTCGAGCTCGATCCGGCGATTCTCACCGATCTCTCGGCACAGATGGATGACGCCGGCGGAGACGACCAAACGCCGGTCCGAGTCGACCCGACCGATCGCGAGGTGGCCGACGCTGCACTACGTCTGATGCGCTTGCTCGATCGTCCGGAATCGATACCGGTGCTGCGGGGACAGTTGTTGCGCGAGATGCACTACTGGCTGTTGACCGGCCGGCATGGAACGGCGATCCGTCGTCTCGGCTGGCCGGATGGCCACGCGCAGCGTATCGCACGCGCAGTGGCCGTGCTGCGCACCGAGTTTGCACGGCCCTTGCGGGTCGAGCAATTGGCGGCCGTCGCGGGCATGAGCCCGTCGTCATTCCACCAGCACTTCCGCAGCCTCACCTCACTGTCGCCGCTCCAGTTCCAGAAGCAGCTTCGGCTGATCGAGGCGCGACGGCTTATGCTGGCGGAGGGCATGACCGCAGGCAGCGCGGCCTTTGCCGTCGGCTATGAGAGTGTGCCGCAGTTCACGCGCGAATACGGCCGGATGTTCGGCTCGTCGCCGGTGCGCGAGATCAAGGCGGTGCGCAGCAAGATAGGGGCTGTGCAAGGAGCCGCCGAGGGACGCGCGGCCGAATGACAGGGGTTCGCGGAGCAAGTCAGCGTCTCACGTTCGGTCCTGGACGGCTTCGACGCTGCCGCGGCTCGCAAGGACGGATGTTACTCTGCGCCATGCCCCGTCTCCTTGAGGAACGACTGATACGCACGCGCGAGGCCGTCCTGAAGCGAGGTCGTGGCGCGCCAGCCCAGCTTCGAGAGCCGTGACACGTCGAGCAGCTTGCGCGGCGTGCCGTCGGGCCTTGAGGTATCGAAGCCGATGGCTCCTGTGTAGCCGACGGCCGCTGCAACGACGCGCGCGAAATCGGCGATCGTGATGTCCTCGCCGGTGCCGATGTTGACCAGCTCCGAATCCGAATAGGTCTTCATCAGATGCACGCAGGCATCCGCCATGTCGTCGACATAGAGGAATTCGCGCCGCGGCGTTCCCGTGCCCCAGACGACCACCTCGGGTGCATCGGCAAGCCTGGCCTCGTGGAAGCGGCGGATCAGCGCCGCGACGACGTGGCTGTATTCAGGATGGTAGTTGTCGCCGGGACCATAGAGATTGGTCGGCATCACGTTGATGAAGTCGGCGCCGTACTGGCTGCGATAGGCCTCGACCATCTTGATGCCGGCGATCTTGGCAATCGCATAGGGCTCGTTGGTCGGCTCCAACGGCCCGGTCAGCATCGCGTCCTCGCGCAACGGCTGGGGGGCGAGCTTGGGATAGATGCAGGACGAGCCGAGAAACATCAGCTTCTCGGCGCCGTTCACATGCGCGGCGTGGATGACATTGGCAGCAATCGCGATGTTGTCGTAGATGAACTCGGCGCGCAGCGTGTTGTTGGCGACGATGCCGCCGACCTTCGCCGCAGCGAGGAACACGACCTGCGGCCTGGCGCGCGCGAACCATGCGAACACGGCCGCCTGATCGCGCAGATCGACCTCGCTGCGCGGCACCGTCAGCAGCTCGACGCCTTCGCTCGCCAGCCGCCGCACCAGCGCGCTGCCGACCATGCCGCGATGGCCCGTGACGAAGACACGCTTGCCGCCGAGATCAAACGGCGTTGCCAATGCTCGCCTCCCGCCGTGCGGCGCATAGATCGCTGGCGACCATTTCCTTGACCAGCTCGGCGAAGCTCGTCCTCGGTTTCCAGCCGAGCTTGTCGCGCGCCTTGCTGCAATCGCCGATCAAGAGGTCGACCTCGGTCGGGCGGAAATAGGTCGGGTCGATCCGCACCACCGCCTTGCCGGACTTAGCGTCGATCCCGGTCTCCTCGACCCCCTCGCCGCGCCATTCGATGCGGCGATCGACCTCGGCGAAGGCGAGCTCGACCAGCTCGCGCACCGAATGGGCCTCACCGGTCGCCAGCACAAAATCGTCGGGCGTATCGGCCTGCAGGATGCGATGCATGCCCTCGACATAATCGCGGGCATGGCCCCAGTCGCGCTTGGCCTCGAGATTGCCGAGATAGATCGTCTCCTCCAGGCCAATCTCGATGCGGGCGACGCCGCGGGTGATCTTGCGGGTCACGAAGGTCTCGCCACGGATCGGGCTCTCATGGTTGAACAGGATGCCGTTGCAGGCGAACATCCCATAGGCCTCGCGATAGTTCACGGTGATCCAGTAGCCATAGAGCTTGGCGCAGCCGTAGGGCGAGCGCGGATAGAACGGCGTGGTCTCCCGCTGCGGGATCTCCTGCACCAGACCGTACAGCTCCGAGGTCGAGGCCTGGTAGAAGCGCGTCTGCTTCTCCATGCCGAGAATGCGAATGGCTTCCAACAAGCGCAGAACCCCGAGCGCATCGGCATTGGCCGTGTATTCCGGGCTCTCGAAGCTGACGCCGACATGGCTCTGGGCGGCGAGATTGTAGATCTCGTCGGGGCGGATCTGCTGCACCAGCCGGATCAGGTTGGTGGAATCGGTCATGTCGCCGTAATGCAGCAGGAACGGCACGTTGCCTTCGTGCGGATCCTGGTAAAGATGATCGACCCGCGCGGTATTGAAGGATGACGACCGCCGCTTGATGCCGTGCACGGTGTAGCCGAGGCCGAGCAGATATTCGGCCAAATAAGCGCCATCCTGGCCGGTGACGCCCGTAATCAGCGCCACGCGACCGCTGCAATCCTGCCCCGCCATACTCACTCCAACACCGTCTCGGCCCTTCAAGGCCGGAGTTCCCGGTGAGCAGTCCACAGCCGAGGCCGCGGGTCAAGCTCAACGACGAACCAGCGCCGGATAGACCCTGAAGGGGCCTGCCTGCGAAAAGCGGAATCTAATCCCCGTAACAGCGCAGGCTGTCGAGATCGATGACCGTCACTCCGCCATATTCCACGCGCAGCAGGCCTTCGCGCTCCAGCGTCTTCAGGCATTGATTGGCATTCTGCCGCGACAGGCCCGAGAGCGCGCCAATCTCCTCCTGGGTGATCTCCAGGTGACGGGTCGTATTCGGGTAGAGGATCGGGTTGAACAGCGAAGCGATGCTGCGGGCGAGCCGCGCCGTCGCATCCAAGGTGCGGCCGACTTCGACCAGGCCGATGAACTGGCCGAGCCGCTCGTTGAGCTGGGTGACGAGGAAGCGGTTGAAGCCGACGCTGTTCTCGAACAGCCACATGAAGGTCGGCCGCTCCATCAGCGCGACGCGCGTATCGCGCAGTGCCACGACATCATAGCGGCGCGGCTCGTTCTTCAGCACGCTGCCCTCGCCGAACCAGGCGCCCGCCGACATGCCGGCGAAGGTGGTGGCTTTGCCGCCGCGTGACACCGTGCTCATGCGGGCCAGGCCGGTGACGATGCCGGTCCAGTATTCGAACGGGTCGCCGCGAACGAAGATGTGCTCGTTGGCCGCATAGGAACGCTCGACGATGCCGGACGAGGCGGTGTCGATTTCCTCGGGCTTCAAATGGCAGGACCATGGCGCGATGCGCAGAAGGGTATCGGAAGAGATCAAGCCGTCATCTCGTCTCGTCGAAGCTCGCGGCGATCATATTGCATCGCAACAATCCTGCGGTGAAATTTGCCTGGGAAATGTCAGGCGCAAGACAGTTCCTGATAGCGCTTTCCCCTATCGAGGACCACCGCCTTCGACTCGCGCATCCTGGGACGGGATGACGCGCGCCTGAGATGCGGCAAAATGCACCCGCTCGGGTGGCCCGTCATTCGTCGGATGGCGCGGAACCGATGCCCGGGATAGGATTGCAACCGATGCGACGAACTCAACGTCGCACGACACAATGCCTGAAGAGCGCGCCAAGCGCCGAAGACAGTTCGGGAGGACGACTTGGACTATACGTTGGAAGCGCGCGGAGTCTCGCTGCGTTTCGGTGGGGTGAGAGCCCTGACCGACGTCAGCTTCGGCGTGCGCGAAGGCGAGCTGTTCTCGATCATCGGCCCCAACGGCGCCGGCAAGACCTCGATCGTCAACTGCATCTCCGGCCGCTACAAGCCGACCGAGGGCCGCCTGTTCCATCGCGGCCGCGACATCACCGGCCTGCCGCCGAGCGCGCGCGCCAACATCGGCATCGGCCGCACCTTCCAGAACCTCGCGCTGTTCCACCACATGAGCGTGCTCGACAACATCATGGTCGGGCGGCATCACCTCTTGAAGAACAACTTCCTCACCGGCTCGCTCTACTGGCTCACCGGCGCACGGCGGGAGGAGTTGAAGCATCGGGAGAAGGTCGAGCAGATCATCGACTTCCTCGACCTGCAGTCGGTGCGCAAGGCGCCGGCCGGCACCCTCTCCTACGGTTTGCGCAAGCGCGTCGAGCTCGCGCGCGCGATGGCGCTCGAGCCGCATCTCATCCTTCTCGACGAGCCGATGGCCGGCATGAACTTCGAGGAGAAGGAGGACATGGCGCGCTACATCGTCGACCTCAACGAGGAATTCGGCATGACGGTCGTGATGATCGAGCACGACATGGGCGTGGTCATGGACATCTCCCATCGCGTCATGGTGCTCGATTTCGGCCGCAAGATCGCCGAAGGCGACCCGGCCGCCGTGCTCGCCGATCCCCACGTCAAGCGCGCCTATCTCGGCGAGGAGGACGAGCTGCTGGTCGATCCCGACGAGGCGCCGTCCATCGCGGAGGACGCGGCATGATGGACTATGCAGGGCGCGTCCGGCAGGCCGACACCTATCCGAAGCTGCTGCGCCTCAATGCAAGCGAGCACGGCAAGGAGATTGCGCTGCGCGAGAAGAATCTCGGGCTGTGGCGCACCTTCACCTGGGCCGACTACCAGGCGCGCGTGCGCGATTTCGCGCTCGGCATGGTGGAGCTCGGCCTCGGCAAGGACGATGTGATCGGAATCATCGGCGACAACCGGCCGGACTGGGTCGCTGCCGAAATCGCGACCCACGCGATCCGGGCCTTGAGCCTGGGTCTCTATCGCGACGTGCTCGATGACGAGGCCGCCTATCTCTTGAACTATGGCGAGGCGCGGCTGGTCTTCGCCGAGGACGAGGAGCAGGTCGACAAGCTCTTGAACCTCGCCGACCGCGTGCCGGCGCTCAAGCACATCGTCTATTCCGATCCGCGCGGCATGCGCAAATATGACGATCCCCGGCTGCTGCCGGCCGACAAGCTCGCCGAGCTCGGCCGCAACAGAGCGGCGCGCGAGCCCGGCCTCTACGACCACATGGTCGATGCGACAAACGGCGATGACGTCGCGATCCTCTGCACCACCTCGGGCACGACATCGCATCCCAAGCTCGCGATGCTCTCGGCGGCGCGCGTGCTGAAACACTGCGCCACCTATCTCAGCTTCGATCCCAAAGGCCCCAACGATGAATACGTCTCGGTGCTGCCGCTGCCCTGGATCATGGAACAGGTCTATGTGCTCGGCAAAGGTCTGCTCTGCCGGATGAAGGTCAACTTCGTCGAAGAGCCGGATACGATGATGAACGACTTCCGCGAGATCGCGCCGACCTTCGTGCTGTTCGCACCAAGGGTGTGGGAGCAGATCGCGGCCGACGTTCGTGCCGCCGTCATGGACGCCTCGCCGCTGAAGCAGCGGCTCTATCATCTGGGCATGTCGACCGGCCTCGCCGCGCTGGAGAAGGGTCAGCATTCGAGCTTTGCCGATCTGCTGCTGTTCCGTGCGCTGCGCGACCGGCTCGGCTTCACCCGGCTACGCTCGGCCGCCACCGGCGGCGCCGCGCTCGGGCCCGACACGTTCAAGTTCTTCCGCGCCATGGGCGTGCCCCTGCGCACGCTCTACGGCCAGACCGAGCTGCTCGGGGCCTACACGCTGCACCCCGACGACAAGGTCGATCCCGACACGACCGGCGTGCCGATGTCCCAGGACATCGAGATCAAGATCGACCAGCCCGACAGCCAGGGCATCGGCGAGATCCTGGTGCGCCACCCGAACATGTTCTTGGGCTACTACAAGAACCCGGAGGCCTCGACCGCCGACGTCAAGGACGGTTGGATGCACTCGGGCGATGCCGGCTATTTCAACCGAGAGAAGCAGCTCGTCGTCATCGACCGCATCAAGGATCTCGCCGAGACCGCACGCGGCGAACGCTTCTCGCCGCAATATATCGAGAACAAGCTGAAATTCTCGCCCTACATTGCGGAAGCCGTCGTGCTCGGTGCCGGCCGCGAGCATCTGGCGGCGATGATCTGCATCCGCTACTCGATCATCTCGAAATGGGCGGAGAAGAACCGCATCGCGTTCACCACCTACTCCGATCTCGCCTCGCGCAACGAGGTCTATGCGCTGCTGCAGCGGGAAGTGGAAACGGTCAACGCGACCTTGCCCCCGGCGCAGCGCATCGCCCGCTTCCTCCTGCTCTACAAGGAGCTCGACGCCGACGACGGCGAGCTGACCCGCACCCGCAAAGTCCGCCGCAGCGTCATCAACGAGAAATACGCCGGCATCATCGACGGGATCTATGGCGGCAAGCCGGACATCCCGGTGGACACCGTCATCCGCTTCCAGGACGGCACCACCCAGCGCATCCGCACCACGCTGAAGGTCGTCGACCTCGGCGGCCATGGACCCATGGCGGAGGCCGCGGAGTGATGAGTCTTCCGTCACATGAGATCGTCATGCGCGGGCTCGACCCGCGCATCCATCCTATTGCGAAAATCTCTGATGCGATGGATCGCCGGGTCAAGCCCGGCGATGACGAGTGAGACCGATCATGAACACCGCCTTCCTCCTCCAACTCCTCGTCAACGGCCTCGTGGTCGGCACGCTCTACGGCGTGGTCGCGATGTCGTTCGTGCTGATCTACAAGGCGACGCAGGTCGTCAATTTCGCGCAAGGCGAGCTGCTCCTGATCGGCGCCTGGGTGTGCTGGGCATTGCTGACGAAATATCAAGTGCCGTTCTGGGTGGGCATGCCGCTCACGCTGGTCTTCATGTTCGCGTTCGGCATCGTGATCCAGGTCGTGATCCTCCGGCCGATGATCGGCGAGCCCATCATCTCCGTCATCATGGTCACGATCGGTCTGTCGACCGTGTTCCAGGCGGCGCTGAAATGGATGTTCGGCGTCAACCCGCAGCCGTTCCCGCCGGTGTTCGCCAGCACGTCCGTCGACCTGTTCGGACTGCAAATCCAAACGGTCTATGTCATGAGCCTCGTGGTGTCGGTCCTGATGATGCTTGGCATGGCGTGGTTCTTCAAGGCTTCCAAATACGGCCTTGCGATGCGGGCCACCGCCTTCAACCAGCAGGTCGCGCAGTCGCTCGGCATCTCCGTGAAGAACGTGTTCGCGATGGCCTGGGCGATCTCGGCGACTGTCTCCGCCGTGGCCGGCGTCGTCGTCGCCGTGGTCAACGGCGTCTCCTCCGGCCTGTCGGCCTACGGCATCAAGGTGTTTCCGGCGGCGATACTCGGCGGCCTCGACTCCGTCGGCGGCGCCGTGCTCGGCGGCATCATCATCGGCCTCTTGGAGAACATCGCGCAATATGTCGACAGCCAGTATCTGCACTGGGGCAATCTCTACGAGATCGCGCCGTTCTACGTCCTGATCATCATCCTGATGATCAAGCCCTATGGCCTGTTCGGCACCAAAGACATCGAGCGGATATGAGCATGATCGCCGAAAAGTGGAGGCCCGTTTTCGGTAACGATCATGCTCAAACAAAAAAGAAGGGCGAGCCCATGACGCAATTCAAGCCTCAGGCGAGATAGAGCCCGCCATGGTCGCACGTTCCACCATCCCCGCCGGTGACTTCCGCACCTCCTACGCGGCCGACACCACGATCTTCCCGACCAGAACCAGCCGCAATTTCGCGATTGCGGGCGTGATCCTCTTGTGCTTCGCGCCGCAGGTGTTCTCCGAATACTGGCTGTCGGTCTCGATCCAGATCGGCATCTTCGCGATCGCGGCGCTTGGCCTCAACATCCTGGTCGGCTTCACCGGCCAGATCTCGATCGGCCAGGCAGGCTTCTTCCTGCTCGGTGCCTTCACCTCGGCCTACATCAACAACACCTATGCCATCCCGGTATTCTTCGCGATCCCGCTCGCGGGCGTGATCACGGCCCTCGTTGGTCTGATCTTCGGCCTTCCGGCAGCGCGGCTGAAGGGGCTCTATCTCGTCATCGCCACCCTCGCTGCGCAATATATCCTGCTCGACTTCTTCTCCCGTGCCGAATGGTTCTCCGGCGGATCGGTGCCGGCCTCGGCCAATCCGTTCTCGATTCTAGGCTACACGCTGCGCGGCGACCGGCAATATTTCTATGTCGTGCTGGCCTATGTCGTGGTCTGCTACCTCCTGGTCACCAACCTGATGCGCACCCGCGACGGCCGCGCACTGATCGCGATCCGCGACCATTATCTCTCCGCCGAGATCATGGGCATCAACCTGACCAAATATCGCACGCTCTCGTTCGGCCTCGCCGCCTTCTTCGCCGGCATCGCGGGCGCGCTCTACGCGCATTACCAGCTCGTGATCTCGCAGGAGGGTTTCGGCATCGAGCGCTCGATCCTGTTCCTGGCCATGATCATCATCGGCGGCACCGGATCGGTCATGGGCACATTGATGGGGACCGCGTTCGTCGTGCTGCTGCCGGAATCGATGGAGTGGCTCAGCCACAATCTGAAGGGCAGTGCCATCGACAAGGCGCTCGCGCTCAACAACAACATCACTTTTTTGCGCGAGATCGCAATCGGCCTGATCATCATCGCCTTCCTGATGTTCGAGCCGGACGGGCTGGCGCATCGCTGGCGACAGATCAAGACATACTGGAAGCTCTATCCGTTCTCACATTGAACTCAACCAACAGGGACCGGCGACAATCCGGCCCGAACGCACCACAGGAGGAAGCACTATGACGATGAAATCATTGCTGGGCTCGGCGGCTCTCGCGCTGCTCGCAGGCGCCTTCGCTTCAACGGCGCAGGCGCAGCAGATCGCGATCGGCCATCTGCAGGATCTGTCGGGCGGCACGTCCGACGTCGGTACGCCCTATGGCCAGGCCGTCGTCGACAGCTTCGCCTGGGTCAACAAGAACGGCGGCATCGGCGGCAAGCAGCTCGCGGTCGATAGCAACGACTATGGCTACCAGGTGCCGCGCGCGATCGCGCTGTACAAGAAGTGGTCGGCGCCGGACAACAAGGTCGCGGCGATCATGGGCTGGGGCACGGCTGACACCGAGGCGCTGACCGGCTTCCTCGCCAACGACAAGATCCCGGACATGTCCGGCTCCTACGCCGCCGCGCTGACCGATCCCGAGGGCACCAGCGGCAAGGCGAAGCCGGCGCCGTACAATTTCTTCTACGGCCCGAGCTACTCGGATGCGCTGCGCGCCGAGCTGACCTGGGCGGCCGAGGACTGGAAGGCCAAGGGCAAGCCGGGCAAGCCGAAATTCGTCCACATGGGCGCCAACCACCCCTATCCCAACGCGCCGAAGGCCGCGGGCGAAGCGCTCGCCACCGAGCTCGGCTTCGAGGTGCTGCCGCCGCTGGTGTTCGCGCTGGCGCCCGGCGACTACAGCGCGCAGTGCCTGAGCCTGAAGAGCTCCGGCGCCAACTACGCCTATCTGGGCAACACCGCGGCCTCCAACATCTCGGTGATGAAGGCCTGCAAGAATGCCGGCGTCGAGGTGCAGTTCCTGTCCAACGTCTGGGGCATGGACGAGAACGCCGCCAAGACCGCGGGCGATGCCGCCAACGGCGTCGTCTTTCCGCTGCGCACCTCGGTGGCCTGGGGCGGCGATGCGCCGGGCATGAAGACGGTGCAGGAAATCTCGAAGATGTCCGACCCGACCGGCAAGGTCTACCGCCCGGTGCACTACGTCGCCGCAGTCTGCTCGTCGCTCTACATGAAGGAGGCGATCGAGTGGGCTGCGAAGAACGGCGGCGCCACCGGCGAGAACGTCGCCAAGGGCTTCTACCAGAAGAAGGACTGGGTGCCCGCAGGGATGGAAGGCGTCTGCAGCCCCTCGACCTGGACCGACAAGGATCATCGCGGCACGATGAAGGTCGACCTCTATCGCGCGCGCGTGACGGGTCCGACGGATGGCGACCTCAACGAGCTCATGGCCAAGGGCGTGATCAAGCTCGAGAAGGTGAAGACCATCGAGCTGCCGCGCAAAGCCGAATGGGCTGGGTGGTAGTTCCTTACACCAGCGTCATGGCCGGGCAGAAGCGCGAAGCGCGTCTTTGCACAATCCCCCGGCCATCCACGTCTTGCTTCACACGCTGATAGGCGTGGATGCCCGGGTCAAGCCCGGGCATGACGACGGATAGAGTGTCGCCATGACCGATACACTGGAAAATCTGCGGACGGCCGCAACTGCTGGGGCACCCGCCCCCCTGCTCTCCGTCCGCAACATCGAGGTCGTCTATGACGACGTCATCCTGGTGCTGCGCGGGCTGAGCCTCGATGTGCCCAAGGGCGCGATCGTCGCGCTGCTCGGCGCCAACGGCGCCGGCAAGTCGACGACGTTGAAGGCGATCTCCGGCCTCTTGAAGACCGAGGACGGCGAGGTGACGCGCGGCGAGATCATGTTCGACGGCGCGCGCATCGACGGCATCGATCCGGAGAAGATCGTCCGTCGCGGCATCTTCCAGGTGATGGAAGGACGCCGCATCGTCTCCGACATGACCTCGCTGGAGAACCTCAAGCTCGGCGCGTTCACGCGATCCGATCGCGAGGTCAACAGCGACATCGAGATGGTGTTCAACTATTTCCCGCGGCTGAAGGAGCGCACCGGCCTTGCGGGTTATCTTTCCGGCGGCGAGCAGCAGATGCTGGCGATCGGGCGCGCGCTGATGGCGCGGCCGAAGATGATCCTGATGGACGAGCCGTCGATGGGCCTGTCGCCGCTGCTGGTGAAGGAAGTGTTCGCGATCATCAAGGAGATCAACCGCGATCTCGGCGTCACCATCCTGCTGGTCGAACAGAACGCGCGCGCGGCGCTGTCGGTCGCCAGCCACGGCTACATCATGGAACAGGGCAAGGTGGTGCTCGACGGCACCGCGGATGCCTTGCGCGACAATGAGGACGTCAAGGAGTTCTACCTCGGCGGCGCCGGCGACCAGCGCAAGAGCTTCAAGAACCTGAAGAGCTTCAAGCGGCGGAAGCGGTGGCTGTAGCCGAACTCTCTCCTCGTCATGGCCGGGCTTGACCCGGCCATCCACGCGCGAGCCGCAACGACGAACGACGTGGATGCCCGGGACAAGCCCGGCCATGACGACCGCAAGATTCAAGGACTGGGTACGATGACCCACTACGACGCCCTCGAAACCCGTGATCCCGCAGCCCGCGAGCAGGATCTGTTCGGCCGCCTGCCCGACGTGCTGCACGCGGCGATGAAGGCGCCGGCCTATGCCGCGCTGCTGCAGGGCATCGATCCCCAGGACATCACGACGCGCGCCGCGCTGGCGCAACTGCCGGTGCTGCGCAAGTCGGAGCTGCCGGCGCTGCACAAGGCGGCGCCGCCATTCGGCGGCTTCGTCGCGCAGGTGCCCGGCGCGTTCTCGCGCCTGTTCACATCGCCCGGACCGATCTTCGAGCCGGAGGCGGCGCACAACGATCCCTGGCGCGGCGCCCGCGCGCTGTTTGCCTCCGGCTTCCGTCCCGGCGACGTCGTGCTGAACACCTTCAGCTATCACCTCACGCCCGGAGGCTTCATCTTCGACGCCTCGGCGCGCGCGCTCGGCTGCGCGGTGATCCCGGCGGGGCCAGGGAACACCGAGGCGCAGTTCGAGCTGATCGAGGCCTACCGGCCGATCGGCTACAGCGGCACGCCGGACTTCTTGAAGATCCTGCTCGACGGCGCCGCCAGCGCCGGTCGCGACGTCTCCTCGATCAAGCGCGCGCTGGTGTCGGGCGCGGCGTTCCCGCCATCGCTGCAGGCCGAGATCAAGGGCCGCGGCATCGACGCCTATCAGGCGTTCGGCACCGCCGATCTTGGCATCGTCGCCTACGAGACCGCCGCGCGCGAGGGCATGGTGGTCAACGAGGACCTGATCTTCGAGATCGTCCGGCCCGGCACCGGCGATCCGGTCCAAGAGGGCGATGTCGGCGAGATCGTCGTCACCTCGCTCGATCCCCACCATCCTTGGATTCGCCTGGCACTCGGCGATCTCACCGCCGCTCTCCCGGGTCTCAGTCCGTGTGGCCGCACCAACATGCGGATCAAGGGCTGGATGGGGCGCGCCGACCAGACCACCAAGATCAAGGGCATGTTCGTGCGCCCCGAGCAGGTCGCCGAGATCGGCAAGCGCCACCCGGAGCTCGGCCGCCTCCGCCTGGTCGTAACCCGTGCCGGCGAGACCGACGCGATGACCTTGAAGGCCGAGTGCGCGGCGCCCGCAGCCGACCTGCAAGAGGCGCTGGCCGCCAGCCTGCGCAGCGTCACCAAGCTCAGCGGCCAAGTCGAGCTGGTCGCGCCGGGCACGCTGCCCAACGATGGCAAGGTGATCGCCGACGAGCGGTGAGCGCGCGCAAGTTCCGCTCAAGTAGAAGCCCTGCACCAGCGGCATGAGCAGCGCGGCACGCACCGCTGTCCGCGCAATTGTCGCGCTGCGCGCGCTCTCCTATACAGCCATGTCGCCTCTCTCGGAGTTCGTCCGCATGGCCTTCCCGCGCGCATCCAAAGCCCTGTCCCGCTTCACGGTGCTCGATTTGACGCGGGTGCGCGCCGGCCCGACCTGCGCGCGGCAGTTCGCCGATTGGGGCGCCAACGTCATCAAGATCGACGCCATGATGGAGGATGGCGGCGAAGCGCTTGGCGGCCCGCGCCGCGGCGCCGACTTCCAGAACCTGCATCGCAACAAGCGCGCGATGACGCTCAATCTGAAGGATCCGAAGGGCGTCGACGTGTTCATGCGGCTCGCCGAAAAAGCCGACGTCGTGATCGAGAACTACCGGCCCGACGTCAAGACCAAGCTCGGCATCGACTATGAGGCGGTGCGCAAGATCAATCCGCGCATCGTCTATGGCAGCATCTCCGGCTTCGGCCAGGATGGTCCCTATGCCAAGCGGCCCGGTTTCGACCAGATCGCGCAGGGCATGGGCGGGCTGATGTCGATCACCGGGGCACCTGGCGAGGGTCCGATGCGCGCGGGCATCCCGATCGCCGATCTCTCGGCAGGGCTCTCTTGCGCGATGGGTATCCTCACGGCGTTGCTCGAGCGCGAGGTCTCCGGCGAGGGCCAGTGGGTCCAGACCTCCCTGCTGCAGGCGCAGATCTTCATGCTCGACTTCCAGGCCGCCCGCTGGCTGATGGAGAAGGACGTCGCGCCGCAGGCCGGCAACAATCATCCGACCAGCATTCCGACCGGCGTGTTCAAGACCTCCGACGGCTACATCAATATCGCCGCGACCGGCGGCCGAATCTGGGAGCGGCTGTGCCAGACGCTCGGTGCCTCCCAATGGATCGACAATCCGGACTACGCGACGGCACCGGCGCGTTCGAAGAACCGCGACGCGCTCAATGCCGAGATCAACGCACGCACGCTTGCCAAGACGAGCGAGCAATGGGTCGCTGAGCTGAATGCCGCGGGCGTGCCGTGCGGGCCGATCTACGCGATCGATCAGATGTTCGAGGACCCGCAGGTCAAGCATCTCGGCATGGCGCAGCCGGTGCCGAACGACGACGGCCGCCACATCACGCTGGTGGCGCAGCCCTTCACCCTGTCGCGCACGCCCAGCCGGATGGCGGCGCGGCCGCCGGAATTCGGCGAGCAGACCGAGGAGATCCTGTCCGAATTCGGCTTCACCGACGGCGAGATCGCCGATCTCCGACTGCATCGCGTCGTGTGAGCAGGTGCAATATGTCCAAGCTGCGGCATCCCGCCGCTGTGGCCCAGATGTCACCACGTTGGAACTTCAGACTTGGCCGGATTGAGGCCAAGGCAAGATCGCGTTAATCTCTTCGCATCAGTTGATCGCGGACCCCCTCGGGGCCCGTGCGTGTGAGGAGTAGCGGATCATGAGCGCATCCGAGTTGAACGAGTTTCTGACGGCGATGAACATCGTGCGCGACGTCAACGGAGCCGCTCTGAATCACCCCGGCGCTCTGCCGTTCGACGAGACGATGCTCGACAACGAGTCCGACTGGTACCACATGCCGGTGGCCGAGAAGGCCAACTGAGGCTGACCTTCCTCGGGTTCGCGCGCTCTCTTTCCTACATCGCCTTTGCCCAAAGCCTCCTTCCGAGAAGCCGGACGGAGGCTTTTTCATTTCGGGGCGCAACCGGGATGAGCTGCGAACTCTGATCCACCGAACGCAAAAAAAAGCCCGACGCAAGCGCCGGGCAAGGGATCGTCTCGGGAGGAAACATCAGGGCGCGATGACCAGAGATCAGGCACCGCGCGTGAGCAATTCAGAAACTGCCCATGAATGAAGCCTACCACTCTCCTGCCTAAAAAGCTGTCATCGCAAAGACACAACCTCTGGAGAAGCGCCGGACGGCTTCGAACATCGGTACGATTGTTTTGGTGTTCCCAGCCAAGCTCTATCCACCACAATCCGCGAACCAATTACGGCATGGTCCCAATCAGAAACTCGCAACTGATGCCGATGGTCGTTGGAGCCTCAGCGTGGCCTGTTCACCCGCCGCGTTTGGTCTGCTGACGCGCAGGGAGAATCTGGGCAATTCAGGTGCTCGTCGCGGTCTATCCGCAGCGTTTGAGGCAGGATCGCTGATGCCACAGCCCATGCTGCACAAGCCCGCCGCATGAGCGCGATTCGGCTGTGGAACGACCACGTACAACCGGGAGCGGAGGCTAGTTCGTATCGAGTGTTGCACGACGGTCACAGGCAGCGACGAACTTAGGCCATCTCGAAATCCACCCAAAAAATCACAGTACCCGCCAAGGCGATCTTGGCTGCTCTTGACGAAATGCCGTCTGGCACGATTGGAGGCGCCTGACGGCGTCTGCATGACATGGATTCAATCGCGAAGATGCAAAGGCCGACGTGCTGATCGCAAACCGATCCGGTCCCCATACGGTCTCGCGGTCGAGGCGGTTGTGCTGGTTGTCAGCGGCCGCGCTGGTCACCCCGGTGCTTGCGGCGGCGCCAGCCATTGCGCAGGCCACCAGAGGCGGCGCCGGCGGCAGCGGCCAGGACACCTTCGCCAATGGCGGTGCCAGCTCGGCCACGGCCGTTGGAAATGTCGGCGCCAATGCACCTATTCCTACCCGAGGCGGCGGCGGTGGCGGCGCCGGCACACTCGGCGGGGCCGGCGGCAGCGATTCGACCGGTGCCGCACCGGGTGGCAGCGGCGGGATCGGTCCGGGCGCCAACGGAATAAGCGGTCAAAGCGGCTTCTCGATTCACAGCGGAGGCGGAGGTGGTGGTGGCGCACATGGCGCCGTCGTAACCACGGACACGAGCAACTCTGCAGCGGTGTCGGGCGGCAATGGTGGACGTGGCGGCGCCACCACCGGGGATTTCGGCGGTGGCGGCGGCGGCGCCGGCGGATACGGGGTGGTCGTCGATGGCAACGGGCTCACCTACAGCAATGGCAGCAGCATCACGGGAGGCAAGGGCGGCAATGGCGGCGCGGCTGCCTCGCTAAATGTCGTCGTGAATGGCTGGGGTGGCAATGGCGGCCAGGGCGGTTACGGTATCTTTCTGACGGGAAGCGGCGTCGTGCTGAACAACGCCGGCACCATCAAAGGCGGTGGCGGCGGAAATGGTGGTGAGGCGCCATCCAGCACCCAACCGAATGCGAGTGGCGACGGTGGTAGTGGTGCCGCCGGCGTCGCCTTCGCCGCGGACGGCACGCTGATCAACTCCGGCACCATCACCGGCGGCGACGCAGGCGTGGCCGGCGCGACGGATACTAGTCACTCCGGCACGGCTGGAAGGGCCGGTGCGGGCGTCATCGGCGCCAATCTCGCGATCATCAACAGCGGCACGATCTCGCGCGGTAACGGCTTCGGATTCTTCGTGGCCCCCGCCGCCATCAGCTTCACCGGCGGCAGCAACGTGCTGGAGATCTGGGCGAGCTCGATCATCAATGGCAATGTCGTCGGCACCGGCACCGATACGTTCCGGCTCGGTGGCGCCGCGAACGGCAGCTTCGACGTTTCCACGATCGGTGCGACCGCGCAATTCCAGGGCTTCTCGAGTTTCGTGAAGACGGGCACCGCGACCTGGACGCTGACCGGCACGACGACCGAGGTTACGCCGTGGAGCATCAACCAGGGCGCGCTCGCGGTGTCATCAGATGCCAATCTCGGCGATGCTTCCGGCAGCGTGTCGTTCGGTGGCGGCACGCTGCAATATCTCGCCGGCTTCAGCTCCAGCCGGACCGTGACCCTCAATGCCGGCGGCGGCACGTTCGATACCAACGGCAACAACGCGACACTCGGCGGGACGATTTCGGGCACGGGCGGGCTCACCAAGGTCGGCGTGGGCATCCTGACCTTGTCAGGCACCAGCAGCTACACCGGGGCGACGACCATCAACGGCGGCGTGCTCGACGTCGAAGGTGCGATCATGAACACCTCTGGGGTGACCGTGAATGCCGGCGGCACCCTGACGGGTGCAGGTCTCGTCGATCCGCCGATGACGGTCGGCATCAATGCCGGCGGCACGCTGGCGCCCGGCAATGGCACCGCCGGCTCGTCGATGACCATCGTCGGCAATCTCGCCTTCCAGTCCGGTGCGTACTATCTGGTGCAGCTCGATCCGACCACGGCCTCATTCGCGAGCGTCACCGGATCGGCCACCCTCGGCGGAGCCACCGTCAACGCCGTGTTCGGCACCGGCGGCGGTTATATCGACAAGCGCTACACCATCCTGACGACGAGCGGCGGCATCTCGGGCGGCTTCGGATCGGTGGTGAAGACCAACCTGCCCTCCGGCTTCAAGACCAGCCTGAGCTACGACGCCAACAACGTCTATCTCGATCTGATCCTCGCCTTCGCCGTGCCCGGCGGACTCAACGGCAATCAGAAGACGGTCGGCGATACGCTGTCGGCGTTCTTCGATCGCACCGGCGATATTCCCGTCGTGTTCGGCAAGTTGAACCAGGCGGGCCTTACGCAGGCGTCCGGCGAGAGCGCCACCGGCGTGCAACAGACCACGTTCAACGCCATGAGCCAGTTCGCCAGCCTGCTGACCGATCCCTTCGCACAACGTCAAGCCAGCGGCGGGGGCACGATCAGCTATGCTGACACATCCCGCAAGCGCACCGATGCTTTCGCGATGCTGACTGACGACAGGCCGGCCGACTTTGCGCAGCGCTGGAATGTCTGGGCGGCGGGCTTCGGCGGCTCGCAAACGACCAGCGGCAATGCAGTCGTCGGTTCCAACGATACCACCAGCCGCATCGCCGGCACCGCCGTCGGCGCCGACTACCGGATCGCACCGCGCACGATTGCGGGCTTCGCGCTCGGCGGCGGCGGCACCAGCTTCAGCGTCAACGGCCTCGGCTCCGGCCGCTCCGATCTGTTCCAGGCCGGCGCCTATCTGCATCATCATATCGGCCCGAGCTATCTGAGAGCGGCCCTGGCCTATGGCTGGCAGGACGTCACCGCGGATCGCACCGTCACCATCTCCGGTGCCGACCGGCTGCGCGCGACCTATCAAGCCAATGCCTGGATCGGCCGCATCGAGGGCGGCACGCGCTTCGTCGCTCCCATAGGCGGCATCGGCCTCACGCCTTACGCGGCTGCGCGGGTGACGAGCCTGCGCCTACCGGCCTATGTGGAGCAGGCCATCTCCGGCACGTCGACCTTCGCGCTGAGCTACACCGGCAAGACCGTCACCGACACACGTACCGAGTTCGGCCTGCGCACCGACAAGTCCTATGCGCTGGCAGACGGCGCCCTCACCTTGCGCGGCCGCCTCGCCTGGGCGCACGACTTCAATCCCGATCGTTCGGTCGCGGCGACGTTCCAGACGCTGCCGGGCGCAAGCTTCGTCGTCAACGGCGCCGCGCAGGCGCGCGACTCCGCGCTGACGACGACCTCGGTCGAGATGAGCTGGCAGAACGGCTGGAGCGCCATAGCGACGTTCGAAGGCGAGTTCTCGAGCGTCACCCGTTCCTATGCCGGCAAGGGCAGCGTGCGCTACACGTGGTAGGAGCGGCGTAGCCGATCGAGCGCAGGCGTCCAGCTGGCAGGGCACGGGTGATCAGCGACAACCGTACTAAGCCTCGGCCTTCGCGGCCGGCGCTCCCGACTTGCTGAAGCTCGCGATCACACGATCGATCAGCGGCCAGAACAGCAGCACGATCGCCAGCGTCGTTATGGTGCCCACCAGCCCGTTCGCCCAGAACACCTTCATGTTGCCGCCGGAGATGATCATCGACTGCCGGAACGCGTCCTCGGCACGGCTGCCGAGCACCAGCGCCAAGGTGAACGGCGCCAGCGGGATCTTGATCTTCTTGAAGACATAGCCGACGACACCGAAGCCGAGCATCAGCCAGACGTCGAACATCGCATTCTGGATCGCGTAGGCGCCGATGGCGCAGGACACCACGATCATCGGCGCGACGGCCGCGAACGGCACGCGCAGGATCGAGGCGAAGATCGGCACGGTGGAAAGCACGAGCACGAGGCCAACGACATTGCCGAGATACATCGAGGCGATCAGGCCCCAGACGAAATCCTTGTGCTCCACGAACAACAGCGGTCCGGGATTGAGACCCCAGACCATCAGGCCGCCGAGCAGGATCGCCGCGGTGCCGGAGCCGGGGATGCCGAGCGCCAGCATCGGCAGCAGCGCCGCGGTGCCCGAGGCATGCGCCGCCGTCTCAGGCGCGAACACGCCCTCGATGCGGCCCTTGCCAAAACTGTCCGGATCCTTCGAGAAGCGCTTGGCGAGGTTGTAGCCCATGAAGGAGGCGGCAATCGCGCCGCCTGGCGTGATGCCGAGCCAGCAGCCGATCACCGAGGAGCGCAGCAGGGTCATCCAATATTTCGGCAGGTCCTTCCACACCGCGAGTACGGTGCGCAGCGAGATCGAGGCGGCGTGACCGCGCAGCGCCAGGCGCTCCTCCATCGTCAGCAGGATCTCGCTGATGCCGAACAGGCCGATGACCGCGACCAGGAAGTTGATGCCGCGCAGCAGATCGGTCGAGCCGAAGGTCATCCGCAACTGACCGGACACGGTGTCCATGCCGACGCCGGCGAGCAGCAGACCGAGCGCCATCGCAATGACCGTCTTGTGCTTGTCCTCGCGTCCCAAGCCCACGAACGAGCAGAAGGTCAGGAGATACACGGCGAAGAACTCGGGCGGACCGAACCTCAGCGCGAAGGACGAGATCCAGGGCGCCAGGAAGGTGATCAGCATCACCGCGACCAGCGAGCCGATGAACGACGAGGTGAAGGCGGCTGTCAGCGCCTCCGCGGCCTTGCCCTGCTGCGCCATGGGATAGCCGTCGAAAGTGGTCGCCACCGACCACGCCTCGCCGGGAATGTTGAACAGGATCGAGGTGATGGCGCCGCCGAACAGCGCGCCCCAGTAGATGCAGGACAGCATCACGATGGCCGAGGTCGGGTCCATCGAGAAGGTCAGCGGCAACAGGATGGCGACGCCGTTGGGCCCCCCCAGCCCGGGCAGCACGCCGACGAAGACGCCGAGCACGAGCCCAACCATCATCAGCAGCAGCGTCTTCCAGGTCAGGAGGACCGCGAACCCGTGCAGCAGCAGACCCAAGGCTTCCATGATTTCATTCCAACTGTTTCCTCGTCATTGCGCGCGCAGCAAAGCAATCCAGAGTCGAGTGCGCAGCCCTGGATTGCGTCGTCGCGTTGCTCCTCGCAATGACGAGGGAGAGACCGGTGTCAGTACCCGAACGCCGCTTCGAGTGGGCCCTTCGGCATGATCACGTCGAACACGACGTCGAAAGTCACGAACATCACGGCGCTGAACAGCAACGCCGTGAGCAGCGATTTCCAGATCGCGATCTTGCCAACGAGGCGCATGAACCCGGCGATCAGCAGGAAGCTCGCGACGTAGATGCCGAGAAACTGCATCGCGATGCAGAACAGCAGCGTCGGCACGAATACCGCCATCACGCGCCGCAGTTGCGCGCGCGTCACGAAGGTCTCGACCGCTTCCTTTCTCGACACGAAGGCGGCGCCGATCCCGTAGAGGCTGGCGCCGCCGAGGATCACCGACAGATAGAACGGGAAGTAGCCGGGCTCCGGACCGGTCGAGTCCCAGGACGCGCCGGTCCGCCAATTGTCCCAGGCGAGCACGACCGCGAGCGCGAGCAGCAGCAGCGACACCGCGACGTCGACAGTCCGGGTGGAGGTGACGGCCGGAGAATCCTCCTCCGGCGCGGTCGGATCGTCGACGGCAATCTCGAGCTCAGCGTTGGACATCGATCCTCCTCATCCCCTCGCCCCGCCCAGCCTCACTTGGCGACGAAGCCGGCTTCCGTCATCAGCTGCTTGTTGAGCGAGCCGTCCTCTTCGAGGAACTGCAGCATGTCCTTGCCGGTGAGGAAGATCGGCTTCAGCGCCTGCTTCTCCATGTAGTCCTTGTATTCCGGCGTCTGCACCAGCTTGCTGAACAGGTCGACGTAGAACTCCTGCTGCTCCTGGGTCACCTTGCCGGGCAGGAACATGCCGCGCAGCATCAGGTATTGCACGTCCAGCCCCTGCTCCTTGCAGGTCGGAATGTCGTTCCAGGACTGCGTCTCCGTGACCTTGGTCGTGTAGGAGATGCGCTCCTTGTCGAACACGCAGAGCGGACGCACCTGGCCGGCGCGCCAGACTTCGAGATTCTCGGAAGGATTGTTGACGTTCGCTTCGGTGTGCCCGCCAACCAGTTGGGTCGCGGCCTCGCCCCCCGACTTGTAGGGCAGATAGGAGAACTTGGCGCCGGTCTTCTTCTCCATGAAGACCGTGAGCACGTGATCCTCCCGCTTGGAACCGGTGCCGCCCAACTTGAACGGAGAACTCGACGCTTTGGCGGCTTCGATGAACTCCTTCACCGTCTTCGGGCCGTTGACGTTGTCCCACAGCACGAACTGATCGAGTGCGATCACCGCGACCGGCGACAGTTCGCGCCAGTCGAACGGCAGCTTGGCCGACAGCGGCAGCATGTAGATCAGCGAATAGGCGATCAGGACCTTATTCGGATCGCCGTCGCTGGACTTCATGTACATCAGCGCCTCGGCCCCGGACGCGCCGCCCTTCAGCGACACGACCACCGGCTGCTTCAGCAGATTGTTCTTCTGAATGGCAGCCTGCATCATCCGCGCCATCTGGTCGGATGCACCGCCGGCGCCCGCGGCGACGACAATCTCGACCGGCTTGGTCGGCTCCCAGCCGGCAAAGGCCGGCGCAGTTGCGAAAAAGGCCGCCGTCGCGGCCGCGATCTTGATGAGTTTGCGCACGTGCTTTCTTCCCCGTTCGAAGCCCCAGCTTGCATCCTACCAGGATACTGCTGGCTTATTGTGGTCAGTTCAAGAACACAAGCATGATGCGACCTCATGTTCCTCGGCATAAGGTCGCAAGCACGGCATCGGACTACTTGCCTTTCCAGTTCGGCGTCCGCTTGTTGAGGAACGCCTCCATGCCTTCGCGGAAATCCTCGCTCATATAGGCGCGCAGGATCAAATCCTCGCCCTCGTCCCGCGACAGGGTCCGGCGGATGCGGCGCACGGCCTCCTTGGTGACCTCGAGGGTGATCGGCGCGTGCGAGGCGACGAGCCTCGCGGTCTCCAGCGCGCGTGTCTGCAGCGTCTCGACGTCAGGCACGATCTCGTTGAGCAGACCGAGCGCGAGCGCCTCCGGCGCCTCGACCAGCCGGGCCTTGAAGATCAGGTCCTTGGTGCGCGCCGGTCCGATCAGGGAGACCACGCGTGAGATGTTCGACATCGACAGGCAGTTGCCGAGCGTGCGCGCGATCGGGAAACCGATACGTGTCGTCTCGGTGCCGATGCGAATGTCGCAGCAGGCGGCAATGCCGGCACCGCCGCCGGTGCAGGCGCCCGCGATCGCCGCAATCACCGGCACACGGCACAGTTCGAGCGTGCCGAGCACGCGGTCGATCCGCGCCTCGTAGTCGAGCGCATCCTGCGCGGTCTTGAAGGCACGAAACTGGGAGATGTCGGTGCCGGAGGCGAAGGCCTTGTCGCCCGCGCCAGTCAGAATCAGCGCCTTGATCGACCGATCGGCGTTGATGGCCTCGCAGATAGAGGCCATCCGGTCGTACATCGCGAACGTCATCGCGTTGCGCGCCTGCGGCCGGTTGAAGGTGATCTTGGCGATGCCGTCGTCGACGGCATAGATCAGATCGTCGGAGCCGGTCACAGGTGCGTTCATCAGGCCACCTTCGGAATCGGCGCTGCCTCGCGCGCCTTCAGGACATCCATCGCCGCGAGCACGCCACCTGCACGATGCGGCACGCCAGCGAGCGCAAGGCCCATCTCGACGCCTGCAAGCGTGCCCATCAGCATCAAGTCGTTGAAGTGACCGATATGACCGATGCGGAAGACCTTGCCCTTGATCTTGTTGAGGCCGGTGCCGAGCGACATGTCGAAGTTTTCCAGCACCGTCTTGCGGAACTGATCGGCGTCATGGCCCTCGGGCATGACCACGCCGGTCAGCGCCGGCGAATGCGCCTGCGGATCCTGACACTGCGTATCCAGGCCCCAGGCCTTGACAGCAGCCCGCGTCGCAAGGCTGTGGCGGCGATGACGCGCAAACACGTTGTCGTGGCCCTCCTCCTCCAGCATCTTCAGCGCCTCGTTGAGGCCCATCAGCAGATTGCACGCCGGCGTATAGGGGAAGGTACCAAGCTTGTTGAAGGTGATGATCTCCTGCCAGTCCCAGTAGGAGCGCATGCCGGGATTGGCCTTGGCGGCGGCGAGCGCCTTCTCCGAGACGGCGTTGAAGCCGAGGCCCGGCGGCAGCATCAGGCCCTTCTGCGAGCCAGCGACGGAGACGTCGACGCCCCACGCGTCGTGCTCATACTCCATCGAGCCGAGGCCAGAGATGGTGTCGACCATCAGGAGCGCCGGGTGGCCGGCCCGGTCGAGCGCCTTGCGCACCTCGAGCGGCGGCGTCAGGCAGCCGGTCGAGGTCTCGTTGTGCACGACGCAGACGGCCTTGATCTTGTGCGCCTTGTCATCGACCAGTCGCTGCTCGATCGCCGCAATGTCGGCGCCATGGCGCCAGTCGCCGGGGATGAAGTCGACGTCGAGCTTGAACTTGTCGGCGATGCCACGCCACAGCACCGCGAACTGGCCGGTCTCGGCCATCAGCACCTTGTCGCCAGGCGCGAGCGTGTTGACGATCGCGGCTTCCCACGCGCCGGTGCCCGACGACGGATAGATGATCACCGGCTGCTTGGTGCGGAAGATTCGCTGCGATGCAGTCAGCACGGCGAAGCCGAGCTCGGCGAACTCGGGACCGCGATGGTCCAGCGTCGGCATATCCATCGCGCGCAGCACGCGGTCGGGCACGTTGGTCGGCCCCGGAATCTGAAGAAAATGCCGTCCTGTGTGCACAGTCATTGGCGTCCGTCCCCGGTCATTTGGTTGGTGCGCGGGCGTGGCATCCCACGCGCTGGCCGCGCTTTTCTCCCGCCAGACCGCTGGCGTCAACAAAGAAGACGCAAGCACCGATCGCTTCGGGCTGACATCCCTCAGATGCACACGAATCCCCTTCTCCTGTGCAGTGCGGCATAGCGGGACGTCCCAGCTTGCTGCACGCGATTTGGCCTCATTTCACCGCAGCCAGATGGCGCGGCGCATTGCCCTCCAATGGCTCTTCAAGCAGCGCCATCGCGGCATCGACGCCGCCGGCACGATGCGGCACGCCGGCCGCACGCAGCCCCATCTCGACACCGCTCAGCGCAGCCATCAGGGTCAGCGCGTTGCACTCGCCGAGATGGCCGATGCGGAACACCTTGCCCGCGACCTTGGACAGACCCGAACCGAGCGACATGTTGTAGTTGTCGAGCACGACCTGACGGAACTGATCCGCGTCATGGCCCGGCGGCATCAGCACGGCGGTCAGCACCGGAGAGAAATCCTTCGGCTCCTGGCACAGCACCTCCAGGCCCCAATGCTCGACGGCGGCGCGGGTCGCGGCCGCAAGCCTGAGGTGGCGCGCGAACACCTGATCGAGACCCTCCTCGAGCAGCATCGCAATCGCTTCACGCAGACCGTAGAGCAGGTTCGTCGCCGGCGTGTAGGGGAAGAAGCCGTTCGCGTTCAGCTTCAGCATGTCTTCCCAGTCCCAGAACGAGCGCGGCATCTTGTTGGCCTTGGCAACAAGGCGCGCCTTGTCCGAGACGGCGTTGAAGCCGAGCCCCGGCGGCAGCATGAAGCCCTTCTGGGAGCACGACACGGCGACGTCGACCTTCCACTCGTCGAATCGGAAGTCGGCCGAGGCGAGACCAGAAATCGTGTCGACCATCAGCAGCGCCGGATGCTTGGCGCGGTCGATCGCGGCGCGCACCTCGCCGATCCGGCTGGTCGCGCCGGTCGAGGTTTCGTTGTGCACGACCATCACCGCCTTGAGCCGATGACCGACGTCGGCAACCAGCTTCTCCTCGATGACGGCAGGATCGACGCCACGGCGCCAGTCGCCGGGAATGAAATCGACCTCGATTCCCCACCGCGCCGCCATCTGCCGCCACAGCGTGGCGAAGTGGCCGGTCTCGACCATCAGCACCTTGTCGCCCGGCGACAGCGTGTTGACGATGGCGGCCTCCCAGGCGCCGGTGCCCGAGGACGGATAGATGACTACCGGGCTCGTGGCCTTGAAGATCGCCTGCGAGCCACCGAGCACGGCCTTGCCGAGTTCGGCGAACTCGGCGCTGCGGTGATCGATCACCGGCATGTCCATCGCCCGCAGCACCCGCTCGGGCACCGGACTTGGGCCCGGAATATGCAAGAAATGACGGCCTTGGGGACGGGTCACGACAGAGCTCCGGGCGACGACGGCATTCTGGCACCAATGATTGCATTCAATTATTCAGCATGCAAGAGATTAAACGCATTCACACACAAGGTCGACCACATCTGTAACTATCGCTACAATGGGGTGAAATGAATTCCACGATTCCCGATATCGAGACGCCACCATTGGCAGATCCAAGTGGTCGACCTGCGCCTGTGCGGGACGAGACCTCACTGCATGACGAGATCCTGGCACGGCTGCGCGACTACATCGTCGAGGGCCACGTCGCCGACGGCGGACGCCTGTCCGAGCGCCAGCTTTGCGAAATGCTGGGGGTGTCCCGCACTCCCTTGCGCGAAGCGCTCAAGGTGCTCGCGGCCGAAGGCCTGGTCGAGCTGCTGCCCAATCGCGGCGCTCGGGTGCGCCCGCTCAGCGCCGCCGACATCCACGAATTATTCGACCTGATGGGAGGCCTGGAAGGGCTCGCCGGCCGCCTCGCCTGCGAGAAGATTTCGGATGAAGCGATCGGAAAAATCGAGCAGTTTCATCATGATATGTACGGGTTTTACATGCGGCAGGACATGCAGGGCTATTTCCGCATGAACCAGCTCATCCACCGCGCGATCGTGGATGCCGCCGCCAACGCCACCCTTCATGCGACCTATGAGAGCCTGGCGGGCCGCATCCGGCGGGTGCGCTTCTCGGCCAATTTCGCCCGCAAGCGCGAACGCTGGAGCGAGGCCATGCGCGAGCATGAGATGATCCTCGACGCCCTGCGCCGGCGCGCCGGAAGCGAGCTGTCCGACATTCTGTTTCAACATCTGCGCAACAAGGGCGCGGCCGCGATCGCCTACTTCGGCGAGAGTCAACCGCCAACGGCGGGAAGTAAGCCGGACAAGGTCGAATGACGCCCAGGATTGCGCAAATTTGCATGCAATCAGATTGACGCATTTGCAGAAATGAATGACACGGGGCTCAAGAGGGCCCGCCAGACGACAGCCGGGCCCGACCAGGGATCACCATGCCGAACGCCAAAGCCGGTCCGTCCAGGCTCGAACAGAAGCTCCGCGCCGAGATTGCAGGCGGCGTCTTCTTCGACCGCTTCAGCCGTGGCCGCTACGCCACCGACGCCTCGTTCTACCAGGTCATCCCGGCCGGCGTGGTCGTGCCGCACACGATGGACGAGGCACTGCGCACGCTCGCCCTCGCCCGCGACGACGGCCGCATCGTCACCCCGCGCGGCGGCGGCACCTCGCAATGCGGCCAGACCGTCAACGAAGGGATCGTCGTCGACTTCTCCAAGCACCTGAACCGCATCGTCTCTCTCGACGTCGAGGCTCGGACCTGCGTGGTCGAGCCGGGCATCGTGCTCGAGGACCTCAATCGCCAGCTCAAGCAGCACGGCCTGTGGTTTCCCGTCGACGTCTCGACGGCGTCGCGTGCCACGATCGGCGGCATGGCCGGCAACAATTCCTGCGGCGGCCGCTCGCTGCGCTACGGCACGATGCGCGACAACACCATCGCGATCGACGCGGCGCTCGCCGACGGCACGTTGGCGCATTTTGGCGAGGTGCCGCGAGACCTTCGTGACGTCAGCGCGCCGGACAGCGCTCACGCGCTGTTTCGCGACATGCTTGCGCTGGGCGAGCGCGAGGCCGCGGAGATCGCCGACAAGTTTCCCAAGGTGCAGCGCCGCGTCGGCGGCTACAATCTGGATGCGCTGACGCCGCGCAACGCCGCCAACAACCTGGCCCATCTGCTCGTCGGCTCCGAAGGCACCCTCGCCTTCTCCACCCGCATCGAGCTCAAGCTGTGGCCCCTGATCCGCACCAAGGTGCTCGGCGTCTGCCATTTCGGCAGCTTCTACGCGGCCATGGACGCGGCTCAGCACCTTGTGAAGCTGAAGCCGATCGCGGTCGAACTGGTGGACCGCACCATGATCGGGCTTGGACGCGACATCGCGATGTTCCAGCCAGTGATCGCCGCCGCCGTGCGCGGCGACCCCGACGCCATCCTGGTGGTAGAGTTCGCCGAAGAGACAACGGACGAGAACCTCGCCAAGCTGAAGCAGCTCTCCGAGTTGATGGGCGACCTCGGCTTCGCCTGGAGCAACGAGCCGCGCAAATGGGGCGGCGTGGTCGAGATATCAGACCCTGCCCTGCAGACCGCGGTCGCCGACTTCCGCGCCGCCGGCCTCAACGTGATGATGTCGATGAAGGAGGCCGGCAAGCCGGTGTCGTTCGTCGAGGACTGCGCCGTGCCGCTGCCGCATCTCGCCGACTACACCGCACGGCTCAACGATGTGTTCGCGAAGCACGGCACGCGCGGCACCATGTATGCGCATGCCTCCGAAGGCTGCCTGCACGTCCGCCCGGTGCTGAACCTGAAGCTGGAGAAGGACGTCAAGGCGATGCGGGCCATCGCCGAGGAAGCCTTCGCCATGGTGCGCGAGTACAAGGGATCGCATTCCGGCGAGCACGGCGACGGCATCGTGCGCTCGGAATTCCACGAACAGATGTTCGGCAGCCGCATCGTCGCCGACTTCAAGGAGGTCAAGCAGCGCTTCGACCCCGGCAATGTGCTCAATCCCGGCCGCATCGTCGATCCGCCCAAGATGGACGACCGCTCGCTGTTCCGCTATCCGCCGGACTATCGCATCGATGATCTCAAGACCGTGCTCGACTGGTCGGCCTATCCCGGCGCCGCCGGCGGTTTCCAGGGCGCGGTCGAGATGTGCAACAACAACGGCGCCTGCCGCAAGCTCGACGGCGGCGTGATGTGCCCGTCCTATCGCGCCACCCGCGACGAGAAGGATGTCACGCGCGGCCGCGCCAATACGCTGCGGCTCGCGATCTCCGGCCAGCTCGGTCCCGGCGCGCTGTCGTCTGACGAGATGATGGAAACGCTGAAGCTGTGCGTGTCCTGCAAGGCCTGTCGCCGCGAGTGTCCGACCGGCGTCGACATGGCCAAGATGAAGATCGAGGTGCTGGCAGCGCGGGCAACGACGCATGGTCTTACGCTGCGTGACCGGCTCGTCGCCTACCTGCCGCGCTACGCCGATCTCGTCGCCCGCGTCGCGCCGCTCGTGAACCTGCGCAATCATGTTGCGCCCCTGCGCGTGCTGATGGAGCGCGTTGCGGGCATCAGCGCCAAGCGCAAGCTGCCCGCCTTCCGCACCGACACCTTCCGCGTCGAGGCCGACGCGTTCGGTCCGGCTGATGGCCGTGAGGTCGTGCTGTTCGGCGACACCTTCAACCGCGTCTATGAGCGCGAAAATCTCGACGCCGCGCTGCGCGTGCTGATCGCGGGCGGCTACCGCGTCTACGTTCCCAAGCCCGCCGATGGCGGCCGGGCGCTGTGCTGCGGCCGGACGTTCCTGTCCGCCGGTCTGGTCGACGAAGCCAAGTCCGAGCTGCAGCGCCTGGTCGAGACCTACGCGCCGTTCGCAGCGCGCGGCGTGCCGATCATTGGCCTGGAGCCAAGCTGCCTGCTGACGCTGCGCGACGAGCTGCTGTCGCTACGCAACGATACCGCCGCGAAGACGATCAGCGCGCACGCGCTGCTGCTGGAAGAGTTTCTGGCGCGCGAGGCAGAGGCCGGACGGCTCGCGCTGCCGCTCGCCCCCCTGCCCGGCAAGGCGCTGCTGCACGGCCATTGCCATCAGAAATCCTTCGCCGCCTTCAAGCCTGTCGAGCAGGTGCTGCGACTCATTCCGGAGCTCACGGTCGAGACCATCGAATCCTCCTGCTGCGGTATGGCCGGCGCGTTCGGCTATGGCGCGGAGACCTACGAGGTCTCGCTGCAGATGGCGGAGGCGTCGCTGCTGCCTGCGGTACGCAAGGCAGAAGCTTCGACCTTCATCGTCGCCAACGGCACCTCCTGCCGCCACCAGATCCAAGACGGCGCCGGTCGCGGCGCCGTGCACGCTGCGCAGCTCCTGGCGATGAGCCTGGAGCGGACGCAGATGCGTTCTTGATTCACGAGGTCGGAACGCCGCGGAGCATGATCTCAATGTTCGTCATTGCGAGGAGCGAAGCGACGAAGCAATCCAGACCTTTTCTTTCACCCTGGATTGCTTCGCTTCGCTCGCAATGACGGATGACCTAGCCAACTTGGCATCACAAAGCACAAGGACACCGACATGGCCGATCTCTCGCTCGACACCGCCCGCAAGATCCTCGACGCCACGCTCGCGAAGGGCATCGAGAAGAAGTTCAAGCCGCTCGCTGTGATGGTGCTCGACGCGCGCGGCTGCCTGAAGGCCGCCGCCGCGCAGGACGGCACCAGCCTGATGCGGGCCGAGGTCGCGCACGGCAAGGCCTACGGCGCACTCGCCCTCGGCCTCGGCTCCCGCGCCCTGTTCCAGCGCGCCCAGGAGCAGGCCTATTTCATCGACGCCGTGAACACGCTGGCCCAGGGCCGCATGGTCCCGGTGCCCGGCGGCGTGCTGATCATGGACGGCACGACGCTCGTCGGCGCCGTCGGCGTCTCCGGCGACACTTCGGACAATGACGAGATCTGCGCCGTCGCCGGCATCGAAGCCGCCGGCCTCAAGGCCAATCCGGGCTGAGCTCCGGTCGCACCGGCAAGGCTCAGCGAGCTTTTCTGTCCCACAATCTCCGGGGGGGCTGGCCTGCCCTCTCAGAGCCTGATGGATCGCGCGTCGAAGTCCACGGCTCCGATAACGGCTGACGGAGAATTCATTCGGCCGGCTTGACCGGCCCGAAACATTGCCGGCCGCAGCACGTTTGTACGACGGGGCGCGTGGAGAACCGGACATGCCTCGCAGACCAGCTCGCACCATCATCATCACGGGCGCCTCCGCCGGCGTCGGCCGCGCCATCGCAAAACGCTTCGGCGAGGCCGGCGACCGCGTCGGCCTGATCGCGCGTGACGAGGATGCGCTGCGCGACGTCCAGCGCGAGCTGCAGGCGCGGTTTGCCCATGCCGAATACGAGGCGGTCGATGTCGCCGACGCGCAGGCGCTGTTCGAGGCCGCCGAACGGCTCGAGCAGCGCCTGGGTCCGGTCGACATCTGGATCAATGACGCCATGGAGACGGTGTTCTCGACCGTGGCCGACATCACGCCGGAGGAGTTCCGCCGCGTCACCGAGGTCACCTATCTCGGCTTCGTGCACGGCACGATGGCGGCGCTGCGCTCGATGCGCCGGCGCGGCGAAGGCCGCATCATTCAGATCGGCTCGGCGCTCGCCTATCGCGGCATTCCGCTGCAGGCGGCCTATTGCGGCGCCAAACATGCGATCCGGGGCTTCACCGACTCGCTGCGTGCCGAGCTGATGCACGAGCGCTCAGGCATCACGCTCAGCATCGTCGACCTGCCCGCGGTGAACACACCGCAATTCGACTGGGCTCGCGCGCACCTTGCGCATACGCCACGACCAATGGGCCGGCCGGTGGAGCCCGAGGTGATCGCGGACGCCGTCTATCGCGTCGCCGACGGCGGATTCCGCGAATATTGGATCGGCTGGCCGACACTGCTCACGATCCTCGGTAACGCCGTCGCGCCCGCTTTGCTCGACCGCTACCTCGCTGCCAAGGCGATCGCCGGGCAACAGACCGACGTACCACTGGTGCCCGATCGCACCGACAATCTCGACCGTCCCGTGACGCGCCTACACCGCACCCGCGGCTCCTTCAGCCAGGGCGCGGCGCAGCGGGCGATGCTCGTGCCGGGGGATGTCGCGCGCGCGGCGACCATTGCGCTCGGCGCGGCGGTGTTCTTCGCGCTGGGCGCTGTGATGAGCCGGCGGCGCTGGCGCTGAATTCGTCACGACCCGGCCGCCCTTGCGTGCCAACTGTGATCTGAGCTTCTCTATGGCGCGGCTTCCACACGGCGAGGAGCGCCTCCATGACCATCGAGAGCATCAGCGCGATTACGATTGCCACCCACGACATGACGCGCGCGGTCGCGTTCTATCGCGCGCTCGGCTTCGACGACATCGCCCATGGCGGCGCCCACACGTCGTTCACGAGCTTCCGTGTGGGCTCCGGCTTCCTCAACCTGATCGCCATGTCCAGGGAGAAGCAATGGAGCTGGTGGGGCCGCATCATCTTCCACGTCGCCGATGTCGACGCCGTCTACGCCAAGGCGCTGGCCGCTGGCTTTGTCCCCTCGACCACGCCCTGCAATGCCGAATGGGGCGAGCGCTATTTCCACCTCACCGATCCCGACGGCCACGAACTGAGCTTCGCGCGGCCGCTCGGACGGTGAGTTAGCCGAGTTCGAAGGTAGTGACACCGAACACCCGGTCGATCCAGAGCGGCAGGATCGGCCCGGTGTACATGCGCGCGGTCTCGAACACCGGCTTCAGGCCGAGGCTCTCGGCGAGCGTAACCGCCTCCGGATTGATCGCGGGCACGTCGAGGAACATCTCGCAGTCGCCGGCTGCGCTCAGCAGCGCCGACACCACAGCCTCGGCATCGGCACGCTTTTCCGCAATCAGCGGACCGATTTTGTAGCCCGCACGGCACGGACGGATCACACCCCAGGCGGCTAGCGTACCGTCGCGGATCAGCGCCCGGCCGACATGACCGGGCGTGTCGATCCAGGCCCGCAGGAATGCCCGGCGCGGGGCGGGAAATACGGTCGCATCTGACGCTTCGATGTCGGAAAGCGGCACATCGGCAAGAGCGACGATACCTGATCGATCCGCCGATTGCAGCAAGGCGGCGGATCGTCCCCCGTAGCGGATATTGGCATACGCGTAGCTGAAGCCGGATTTCCGATAGTTGTCCTGCTGCGCGACCACGCCATCGAGTCCGACAATGCGCGATCCCGCATGCGCCATCGCCGCCTGCCAGAGCCGCAAGCCGTAGCCGCGCCCGCGCAGCTCGGAACGCACCATGTAGAATCCGAGAAAGGCGAACCGGTCGTCATAGTTCACGCAGGACACGGTCGCGACCGGCACGCCGTCGCGCTCGGCGACGAGGAAGCCGTCGGGGTCGACCTCTGCGAAGCACGTCGCATCGGACAACCCGGGATTCCACCCCTCGGCTGCCGCCCAGTCGATCGCGAGCCCGATCTCGTCCGGCCGCATCGGCCGGATGTGCAGGCCATCAGCGTCGGGATGTCCGGCGGGTCGTGTCATGTTCCCCTCGATCCGAATGCCGCACCATCCGTCAATCATGACGCCGCGCGAACCTCAGGGCAACCTACGCGGCCAATACTGCTGTGAGGTTTCAGTCTCGAATGATGATCGTCCAAGCACGCTGTTCATCTGCTGCAAGGACAAGCCAGGCGGCACTCAAATGTGCGCTGCGCATTCGCAGCCAAATGATAGGCAGGTCTCGATGAGACGCTGATCGCCTCGCGCATCCGCTGTCCGGATATCTTTCCCCAGATAGAGCTAGAATTGAACTTTGATGTGCCCCTCGATCGAGTGATCCTGGCTGCTCCTCGAAAGATTGCCGCGATAGGACACTCCCATGACAGTATTGGCGCTTGTGCGCAGATCCAGGGCGGTCTGCACCAGGGCGGCATCCCGAGCGAGCGGCAGCCCTGCAATGTCAAATGCAGCGCCGGTGCTTCTGAAAAGCAGGTGGTCTTCCGGCTTGAGCTGGCCGAAACCGTGTTGCCAAGCGAGCGATGCTGACGGCTTGAGCGCCATTCCGTCCGATAGTGCAATCAGCGCCGATGCGCGCGCCCCGATCGCCGTATAACCTACGTCCTCCTCGCGCGATGAGCCGGAAAGTGCGGCGACGTCACCGGCCTCATCGAAGCCATTGGTATGGAGATGGATCCAGGACCAACCTGCAAATGGCTCCACAAGAGCATCCGCGAGGTTCAGATCATACCCAATCTCACCAAATATTTGTGAGCCGAACGCGCCATAACGCCCGGTCGCCCGTTCGAGAAAACCCGGATAGCTGATCGAGCGAGCGCTCCCAATGGTGCTGAAGCTCAGAAGTGCCCCCGAGCGGACGTTCCAGGCACCCACGTCAAAGCCAGTATAGACGGCTAGATATGCGCTATCGATATCGGCCGAGCTCGCACGGGCATCGATGCTCGTCCTCGAATTGGTGTAGCCGACCGCGACGCCTGCCCGCCAGTTGTCGCCCAGCCGCCCATCTACTCCGCTGAAGAAACCGCTCAGGCGTCGGCTCATACCAGCAGCATTGCCGTCACCATGAGCCGTGCCCCAAGCCCCCACTCCCTGAGCCCACCAGCCAATATCCCGCGATGTGGACGCGTTGGCCGACGACGGAATGCTGCCGGTGCGGAGAATGCGCCTGTCCGTATCGGCGGCGTAGGCCAGATGCTTCGGCGAGGATAGATCGACATCGCCGTAGATCACGGCTGGACCACCGGAGCCGAAACTCGCAAACGGCCCAAAACGGTCCTCAAAGGAAGTTTGACGCAAGCGTCCGAGGACGGCGTCCCGGGCGAAATGACCGTCTTCGACGAGGGACGTCCGTGCGCTGGCATGAAGTTCGCCCGACAGCGCGTCGAACGCCTGTTGCGCGCCGGGCGCTGTCTGGAAGATCACGCTGCCGAAGAGCCGGCTATCCGGCGAGCTTTCCTGGAGAGCGGTGGCTACGGCCAGCTGGTTTGCCGTCCGCGCGACGCTCGGAAAGAACGTCGACTGGGTCAACGAGAGGAACACGTTGTTGGCATCATAACTCAGGCTGGGAAACAGGAACGCAGAGTTGCTGCTCACCCCAGAGAAGGCACCACTAATGCCATCGGCGGCATTGAGGATATTGTAGGCGGTACGGAAGGCATAGGCACCGTTCTGCGGCAGGACGACGACATTGCCATTGAGTCTTGCCGTGCCGGTCGCCACGATCCGGTCTGCCGCCCCGGACGCGTTGGTCTCGACTTCGTAGGTGGAGCCAGAGGCAAAGGATACGTCGCCAGAGACATTAAGCGTCCCGATCGCATTGCCTGGAGAAACGACTCCCCTGCTCGCGACAGCGAGGCCGCCGATCGTGCCATTGCCCATGAGCCGGGCCCCGGAGTTGACGAACACGGTCGATGCGAGCTCCCCTGTGACGTCTAGTATCCCGCTGTTGATGAACGTCGGGCCTGTGTAGCTACTGTGCCCGCTCAGGACGAGCGTGCCACTGCCGTTTTGCTCGAGGGCACCAGAGCCTGAGATCGTTCCACCGAAGGTGTAACCGTCGGAATGATTGAAGGCCAAGATTCCGTTGTCGATCACGTCGCCGACGATCGAGCCGCTGGTACCGCCATTGCCGAGTTGCAGTGTGCCCGCGCTGACGATGGTGCCGCCGGTATAAGTGTTCGCACCGGAGAAGATGGTGGTGCCGGAGCCAAGCTGTTGGAATGTCCCGGTGCCCGAAATGATGCCGCCGAACGTGTAGCTGTCGGAACGATTGATCGCAAAGATGCCGTTGTCAGTGACGTTGCCGCCGATCGAGCCGGCGCTGCCGCCATTCCCGAGTTGCAGTGCGCCGCTATTCACTGTGACTGAGGTGTTTGGCATGTTTCCGTCGACCTCAAGCAGGCCGCCATTCACGGTAAAGCTGGAGATGAGCGGAGTGGTGCCAGTAAGCGTCCAGTGGCTGCTGCCCTCCTTGAGAAACGTCCCGAAGCCCTGGTATTGCAGGCCGGCACCGATCGTTGCGACGTTGAAGCTCGCTGTACCAGTGCCGCCCAGTGCAAGGGTGTCGCTGCCGCCGCCGAAAACGTTGCCGTTGATCGCAGCGGTTGGATAGAGCTCAAGCCGGTTCGCCGAACCATGAAACCGAACGGCGCCGCCCGCACCGCCATCTAGCGTACCGGCCACAGTGAGAGTGGTAGGGCTGACGACGAAGCTCGATGTATCAATGGCGAAACCATCCGCTCCCGTACCATTCGAGGTCACGTGGCTTCCGGCGCCGATCGTAATCGCAATTGATCCGCTCGTTCCGCTTCTCGCATATATGCCCGTCGTATTGGTTCCTGTGACGTCGCCAGCGACGGCGATCTTTACCGCGCCATTGCCATCGCTCCGCGCGAAGATGCCGCTCTCCTGGCCGCTCACGGTAGTTCCGGCGGCTGTGGTCACCGTGACATCTGCGTTCCCTCTCGCGAGAAGAGCGAAATCGCTGCCGGTCGTGCCGGCGGCCGTGACGTCACCGTTGACCGTCACGGTCGTCGATCCAGTGCCGTAGTTGCGGCTCAGAATTCCGTAGCGCGCGCCGCGGACGTTGGAGCCTGCGCCGGTTGTCACGGTCAGATCAGTGCCGAAATTGATCGCCACGATTCCCCGCGATACCGAGGTTGTGCCCGTGCTTACGACATCGCCGTTGGTCGTGATGCTGAGCGCGCCGGTGCCCTGGTTGCGGCCCCGAATGCCGTAGTTGAGGGCGGTGATATCACCGTTGGTATTCACTGTGATGCTGCCCGGAACGCCGGCTGTCGTCGTCATATTGAGTCCGTTGCCGGCGGTCGCAGTAAACGGAGAGAAGTTCGTATCGGTGTATGAAAGGTTGCCGGCGCCGGTGATCGTCAGAGCATTCGAGGAGACGGTCGTAATGCGGAATCCCGATAGCGCAGTCACGTGAGCGTTGGCGCCCGAAATCGTCTGGGCGGTGCTGGCCGCCGAGCATTCCCAATTGGAACCGCCCACATTGGCGCAAGCAGCGTAGACCCGGCGGCTATAGCCGAAAACTGCGCCCACCAGCATCGAAGACGACAGCACCAACTGCCGGCATGGAAACCTGTCGGACAAGCGCCGCCCTCCTCCTTTGGGCTGGGAAACTCAACCTTTATATGTCAAGATTTACTGGACAACCAGAAGATGATGGCACATCGACCAAAAAGTCTTAAGCCGTTCCCGTCTTTCGAGGCACTCTCCTAGGCCGCGCTGAAGAGGCCTGCCTCTTGTCGGGTTCACCGCCGTTTGGAGAAGCATCCATGGGCCGTCGTGACGACGTACCGACATTCGAATCAAACGAGATTCTGCCAGCCGATCGAACTTGCGTACGCCTTCCCGCGGAACAGGTTGGCCAGGCCGGCAGTGAAGCGGTTCGGTATTCCATGTCACCCGGACTGCCCGGCTTTCTTGGTTCTCAGCGCATCGCCATCGCGGGTTCGTCCTATCAATCCGGCAAATTCTATTTCCTGGGTCAGAATGCCGACGGCGGGCTCTTGGTCCACGAGCGCCTCTTTCACAAGGCCATGGGAATCTGCGTCGTGGACAGCGATACGATCCTGCTCGCCACGATGTTCCAGATCTTGAGATTCAGGAACGTACTTGCGCCCGGGCAGCAGATCAACGATCTGCACGATGCCTGTTATGTCCCGCGCCAGATCTTCACCACTGGCGAGCTCGATGTTCATGACGTGGGGATGCTGAGCGACGGCCGCATCGTCTTCGTCAACACGCTTTACAATTGTCTTGCCTCTACATCGGAACGGCACAGCTTCACGCCGCTGTGGAAGCCTTCCTTCATTTCGAAGATCGTCAAGGAGGACCGATGTCATCTGAACGGACTTGCCATCGAAGACGGCGCCCCGCGCTACGTTACGGCGATCAGCAGATCGGACACCGTCGACGGCTGGCGCGACCGTCGTTCCGATGGCGGCATCGTCATCGACGTGCACTCCAATGAGATAGTGATCGATGGTCTCTCGATGCCTCATTCCCCTCGGCTCTATCGCGGGAGATTGTGGGTGCTCAACTCGGGCACGGGGGAGATCGGATGGATCGAGCGTTCAGCAGCCGGCGCGACGTTCCACGTTCTGGCATTCTGTCCCGGCTTCGTGCGCGGGCTCGCGTTTTTCGGCAACTATGCCTTCGTTGGCTTGTCGAAACCTCGCTATGAGCGTTTCGAGGGTCTCGCACTGGATCGCAGGTTGGCCGAAACCGATTCTGAACCATGGTGCGGAATCCAATTGATCAATCTCGACACCGGTGCCTGCGAAAACTGGTTTCGGATTGATGGGGCGGTAGCCGAATTCTACGATCTGGGCGTTGTGCCAGACGTGATACGACCAATGGCGATCGGCTTCGCCAACAACGAGATCCTTGATCTCGTCACCCACGATCCGATGGATCCCGCTCAGAGCGCTTGGCCTGTGCATGAACGAGCGCCGGGAATTGGGTCCCCGAGGCGCGCGTAAAGCTGCGCGCTAGCCGAGGAACGAGCGATGCTCCGCCTTCGCGGAGCATGACAGCTGGAACAACAGAGCCGCCGTCAAGCGATCCACCTGCCGCGCGCTACTTCCCCGGCCACACCGGCTTGCGCTTCTCGGCGAACGCCTTCAGGCCTTCCTTGGCGTCCTCGGTCATCGCCAAGAGCGCGATCTGGCTTTCGAGATAGGCGATCGCCTCGTCGAACGACATCGACGCGATGGCGCGCATGGCGTATTTGCCGCGGCGGATGGCGGTCGGCGACTTGTCGACGATGCGGCCGATCAGCCACTCGATCTTGGCATCGAGCTCGGCGGCGGGAACGACATGGTTGAGCAACCCCGCAGCCTGTGCAGCCTTGGCATCGAACGGCTCGCCCGTCAGCGCCCATTCGTTGACGAGTCGCGGTGGCGCGATGCTCTGCAACAGGCTCAGCACCTGCATCGGGAACACGCCGACCTTGACCTCCGGCAGGCCGAAGATGACGTGATCGGCCGCAACCGCCATGTCGGTCATGCACAACAGCCCCATGCCACCGGCCATGCAGACGCCGCCGACGCGCGCGATCGCGGGCTTGGTGGCATTCTGCGACAGCCTGAGCAGATCGGCGTAGTCGACATTGGGGCGGGAGAAATCCATCGCAAAGGCCGCGCCCGAGTTCTGCAGGTCGGCGCCCGCACAGAATGCCTTGTCTCCCGCGCCGGTCAGCACGATCACGCGAACCTGCGGATCGTCATGCGCCTTGCGATAGCCGCGCGAGATCCCGGCGATGACGTCACCATTCAGCGCGTTGCGCTTCTCTGGACGATTGATGGTGATCCAGAGGGCCTGCCCGCGCTTGTCGAGAATCACGCTGTCGTCGGTCATCGCCTTGCCCGTTGCTTGATGTTGGATGCGAGATTGGCGCGGGATAGCCGCCGCGGGCAAGGAAAACTTGCGTCAGCTGGCCGCGCGGCGGCCGATCTCGGCGATGACACCGTGCAGCCGCGGACGCGCTGGATCGAACTGTCCGGTGTGCAGGAAAGCGATGGTCTGCCGGAACGACGTCGGATGCACCAGCAGGCCCATATGCGAGGCCTTGATCACGGTGTAGTCCGTCATCTCGGCGAGCTTGCAGCTCTCGACCGAGACACGGCCGTCGTTCGGCCATGGCAGCAGGAACAGGCCGGCGATCGGATCGAGGAAACGGTTTCCGGCGATCACACCAATCTCGTAATCGGCGGGCGGCAGAGAGGCGAGCGTGACGTCTTTCGCCGTCACCAGCTGCAGGCCGGCCGGACCGAAATAGGTGCGATAGAGCCCGACATTCTGCAGCCGGTCGGCGAGCTCGCTGCCGCCATTGGGCGTTCCCAGCATGACGACACGGCCGAGCCGCGCCGGCCGATGCTTCGCGATCGCGACCCGTGCCAGCAGGCCGCCCATCGAATGGGTGACGAAGTGGATCGGGCCGTCGATCCCGGCGGCAAAATCGGCGATCGCCGGACGGATGTCCTCGGCAAGAAACTCGAGCGGCTTCTTGCGGCTTTCATAGTCGAGGTTCAACGTCGCAAAACCAGCTCGCTGCAGCCGCTTTTCCAGCGGACGCAGCATCAATGATCGGCCGGCGATTCCATGCAGCAGGACGACCCCCGCGTCGCGGTGGCCAATGTGCTGAGAACGCCGGCGCAGCGATGCAATCACGCGACTTCCCGCTCTTCCGGCTCACGCTCGACCGTGGCTGTTGCCGCACTCGCCTCGGCGAGCGCCTTGGCGCCGACATAGTCGGTCTTGCCAGAACCGAGCAGCGGGATCTTGTCGACCACCATCACGACGGCCGGCACCGCCAGCTCCGGCGCGCCTTGCGCCTTGGCCTGGCGCTGCATCGCGGAGCGCTCGGCATCCTTCTGCGTCGTGATCAGCACGATGCGCTCGCCCTTGCGCTGGTCGGGAATCGAGACCGCGACCGATGCCGCTTGCAGCCATAGCGTCGCGGCAATCTGCTCAACCACCGTCAGCGACACCATCTCGCCGGCGATCTTGGCAAAGCGCTTGGCGCGGCCCTTGATCGTGATGAAGCCTTGCGCGTCGATGGTGACGATGTCGCCGGTGTCGTGCCAGCCCTCCGGCAGTGCCTCCAGCACACCCGGATTTTCGGCTCTGACATAGCCGAGCATGACGTTGGGGCCACGGACCGAGAGGCGTCCGCCCTCCTCGATGCCCGGCACCTTGTCGAGCCGGTACTCCATCAGCGGCGACAGGCGGCCGACGGTGCCGACACGGTTGGCCATCGGCGTGTTCATCGCCAGCACCGGCGCGGTCTCCGTGACGCCATAGCCTTCGAGAACGCGGATGCCATAACGCTCCATGTAGATCTGCCGTGTCCGGTCCTTGACCGGCTCGGCGCCGGCGATGACCAGCCGCAGGGTACGGAAATCATAGGCGTGGGCGGAGCGCGCGTAACCAGTCAGGAAGGTGTCGGTGCCGAACAAGATGGTGGCGCCGGTCTGGTAGATCAGTTCGGGCACGATCCGGTAGTGCAGCGGCGACGGGTACATATAGATGGGGATGCCCGCCAACATGGGCATCATCATGCCGCCGGTGAGGCCGAAGGAGTGGAACACCGGCAAAACATTGAACACAAGATCGTTAGCGTTGGCGTCAACCCTCGCCAATGCCTGCGCAGCATTCGCCAGAATGTTGCGATGGGACAGGACAACGCCCTTCGGCGTGCCTTCGGAGCCGGACGTGAACAGAATCACGGCGGGGTGGTCGGCATTGCGGCCGACGCGCGGCTTGGTGCCGTCGATCATACCCTTGATCTTGTCGGCAAAGCTGACGGAGGCCTTGACGTCCTCGAGATAGACCAGACGGGCCTGCCCCTCGATCGCCGCGATCAGCTTGTCGAGCTTGCCCTTCTCGATGAAGGCCCGCGACGTCAGAACGGTCGTGACCTGCGCCGCCTTCATCGCCGCCAGCACGTTCACCGGGCCGGCGGAGAAATTCAGCATTGCCGGCACGCGGCCGATCGACTGCAGCGCCATGAACACCACGGCGACGCCGGCGGAGTTCGGCAGCAACAGGCCGATGTTCTCGCCCACCATCGTGCCCTGCTCGAGCTTGCGGCTGAGCACCTGCGAGCCAAGCAGCAGCTTTCGATAGGTCAGCTTGGTGCCGAGCGGATCCTCGATCATCACCTTGCCGGTGTCGTGGTCGCGATGGGCATGGGCGAGCGCCTCGAACAGCGTTCGATCCAGCATGGCGTTCTTCACCATGGCTTCGATCATCACGTCCTGCAGCGCAGCGCCAGCTGCATTGCGGCGGGTCTTGCCCTTGAGAGCCGCATCGATGGTGAGCTTCACCGGCGGCAGGATCGTCACCGTCACCTTGGGAAACCACGAGCGCTTGATCTGGCCATCCTTGAGATAGCTGAGATGCGAGCGCTGCGCGCCCTCGATGCGGACCGGCACCACGACGGCGTCGGCCTTGTCGGCGATCATCGCGGTGCCGTCATAGACCTTCATCAGCGAGCCCGACACCGTGATGCGGCCCTCCGGGAAGATCACCACCGGTTCCTGGCTGGCGACCAGCTTGATCAGATCGCGAGCACCGAGCGGCTTGGTCGGGTCGATCGTGATGTGGCTCACCAGTTTCAGGAAGACCTTCGCCCACCAGGCCTTGGAGATCCCGGTGTCGACGGCAAAGGTGGCATCGATCGGCAGCACCGCGTGGAGCAGCGGACCGTCGATCAGGCTGACATGGTTCGGCGCGATCAGCATGCGGGTGCCGGCCGGCGGCAGGTTCTCCAGCCCACGCACCTCAGTGCGGAACAGCGCGCGGAACAGCATCGCGCCGAAGTCGCGCACGCCCTCCCTGCCCCATTTGGTGAGCACGAACCAGACGGCGCCGAAGCTCGCCAAGGCCAGACCGAAGAAGATCCAGGCGATCGAGACGCCTGCAGCCTGCAGGCCAGCCACGCCCAGCGAGCCGACCACCATGAAAGCGGCCTGCAGCACGTTGCCGGCGGCGATGACCCGGGCGCGCTCGGTGGGCTCCGACCACGCCTGCACAGCGGCGAACGCAGGAACCACGAAGAGGCCGCCGCCGAAGGCGAACAAGGCGAAATCGAACAGCATGCGCGAGCCTGACCAGGAGCCGATGAATCCCAGCGGCGTGATTCCCTTCGCGATCTCCGTCGTGCCGATCGCCCAGGACAAGTCGAGGCCGAGCACGCCCATGATGATGGCGCCGATCGGCACCAGCGCGAGGTTCGGCCTGACGTGGCTGAGATGCGCGGCGAACAGCGAGCCGATCGCGATGCCGACCGCAAAGATGGCGAGGCACAGGGTGACGACGCCCTCGGTACCGCCGACGACGTCCTTGACCAGGGCCGGCAGCAGCGACAGCACGACGGCACCCACCAGCCAGAACCAGGACACGATCACCATGCCGTCCCACAGCCGGGGCGCGGCATGTAACGACTTCAGAAGGTGCAAGGTCGAGGTCCAGGGGTTGGCTGTGATCCGCAGATCCGGCGCGGACGGCACCGTGTGCGGGATGCGCGAGGCGGAGGCCCAGGAGATGACGGCAAGGCCGATCACCGCGAGAGCGACCCAGCCCATGTGCGAGGAGCCGGAGACAAGCTGGCCGCCGGCGATGGTGCCAATCAGGATGGCCATGAAGGTCGCACCTTCCACTAGCGCATTGCCGGTGGCGAGCTCGCCGACCGTCAGCTGGTCCGGCAGCATGGCGTATTTCACCGGGCCGAACAGCGCGGCGATGACACCGAACATGCCGAGGGCGACGAACAGCAGCGGGATCGAATGCATGAAGAAACCCAGCGCCGCGAAGCCGGCAGCGAATATCTCGGCGAACTTCAGCCTGCGCGCGACGATGCCCTTGACGTACCTGTCGGCCAACTCGCCGCCGAGTCCCGAAAGAATGAAGAATGGGAAGATGAACACCGCACCGGCCACGGTCACCAGCGCATCGCCATGCACGGCCATGGCGCCATAGAGCAGCATGATGACGAGCGCATTCTTCAGGACGTTGTCGTTCAGCGCCGAGGAGAATTGCGCCCAGAACAGCGGGGCAAAACGGCGCGACGACATCAACTGCTTGATCATGGTCGTTTCCTGGTGTGCTGCGGCGGCTCGGCCGCAAGGATGGCAAGAGTCTTGAAGGTTGGTGATGAAATGAGGTGGTGCCGGTGATGCACCCTGTTAGACGCGGTCATGCGGTCTGCCGTTCTGTTGTTGGCCGCCGACCAGCACGAAGAGTAGCCCGAAGGTCGTGTGCAAAAGGCTTATCCAGACCGAGGGCAGCTGGACGGAGGTTATGGGACGCGAGGACATGGTGACCGCTTCCTTGCGTATGAGCCGGGGATTTGAGCCGTGATCAACCCAGCTCACTCAGGTAGTGGAAGCAGCCGAACAGGCCACAGCGGCGAGGCCGGCGTCCCCCGCGAGCAGCTGCGCGAAAAAGCCGGTCTCCGGGCACCCGCCTTGCGCGCCGCGCGGCCAGCAGGCCGGCAACGTCACAGGCGTTGGCGATGCGCTCAACGCGTGCCGCCACAAGGTGAGACGCAGCCCGAGCCAAACCGTTCAGCAACGGCTGGAGATCGACGACGGGAAAAAGCTGCGGACCGCGAAAGCTGAGAACCTACATGGGATCACTCCTTCGATTTTGAGCAACGCTCAAAATCGATATCGCAAAAATGAGCGGCGCTCAAGAAGATTCGATAAGGCGGAGCGATTGGGTAAACGAAGTCTTCCCGGCCGCGGCCAGTACACCAAGGCAGGACATCAAGCCATTGATTCTAAAAATATTTTCGATGACCCGTCCAGGTCGGCGTCACCCGGCCGATTTGCGCAGCCAGACCTTGTTGTCGTGAAAGGCCGCGCCCCCGATCGGCGCGACGGTGTCGGCAGCGGTGAGCACGTTGATGCCCCGCCCCCCGACATGGGCGCGATTGGGATGGATGGATTCGGCGATCAGCACCCCGCGCCGGACTCCGTCGAACAGCCGGGCCGCAAGCGAGGTCTGGCCACGCTCGTTGCCGAGCGTGACGATATCGCCGTCGACAATGCCGAGCGGGGCTGCATCGAGCGGATGGATCATGACGGAGGGTCCCCCTTCCCGCGCCTGCGACGATGGCGTCTCGTTGAAGGAGGTGTTGAGGAACGAGCGCGCGGGGCTGGTCGCAAGCCGAAACGGATGCTGCCGATCGACCTCTTCGGTCACCGCCCAATGGTCGGGCAACGACGGCATGCGTTCAGGATTGCCCATGACGCGGCCGAATAGTGGATGCGCCCAGTCGGCCTTGAAGTGAAATTTCCCGTCGCTGTGCGCGAAGCCGTCGAGATAGTGCGAGGTGCGGAAGTCCGGCTGAAGGTCGCGCCAGACATCGGCCTCGAGCCCGGCGATATCGCCATGGCCGCTCTTCTTCAACGTCGCATCGATCAGCTCGCGCGGCGACATCTCGAAGCCCGGATGCACCGCCCGCAGCCGGCGCGCCAGGCCCTGCAGCACCTCATGATTGGACCGGCACTCGCCGGGCGGGTCGATCAGCTTCGGTCCGATCGAAATGTGCTGATGGCCGCCGCCGTAATAGAGATCGTCATGCTCCATGAACATCGTGGCGGGCAGCACGATATCCGCCATCTGCGCCGTCTCGGTCATGAACTGCTCGTGGACCGCGACGAAAAGATCCTCGCGCGCAAATCCGTTGCGAACCAGCTCCTGCTCGGGCGCCACCGTCATCGGATTGGTGTTCTGGATCAGCATCGCCTTGACCGGCGGACCGCCGCACAACGCTGCTCGATCCCCGGTGAGGATACGCCCAATCTGCGACTGATCGAGAAAGCGGGTGGAATGATCGACGGCATCATGGCCCTCGATGATCGATTCATCGAAATGCCACAGCGCCGCGTTGTTGAAGAAGGCTCCGCCTCCCTCATACTGCCAGGCGCCGGTCACCGCGGGAATGCACGATGCCGCATGCATCTGCGTCGCGCCGTTCCTGCTGCGAGTGAAACCATAACCCAGTCGGAAGAAGGTCCGCTTCGTCTCTCCGACCAGACGGGCGAACGCCTCGATTTCGGCCACGGGAACGCCAGAGATTTGCGATGCCCATTGCGGCGTCCGGGTCTCCAGATGCGCTTCGAGTTCGGCAGGACAATCCGTGTACTTCTCCATATAGGCGCGGTCGGCATAGCCATCGCGAAACAGCACGTGCATCACGCCGCAGGCAAATGCGCCGTCGGTCCCAGGTCGCAGGATGACCTTGATGTCGGCCTGCTTCATGGTCTCATTGTCGTAGACATCGATCGCCGCGATCTTGGCGCCTCGTTCCTTCCGGGCGCGCGCCGCATGAGTCATGACATTGACCTGCGTGTTCACCGGGTTCGTGCCCCAGATCACGACCAGATCCGAGAGCGCCATCTCCCGCGGATCGACGCCGGCAATCTTCCCGGTGCCGATGGCAAAGCCGATGCGCGCGACATTGGCGCAGATCGTGGAGTAGAACCGCGAGTACTTCTTCACATGGGTGAGACGGTTGAGGCCATCGCGCATCACGAGACCCATCGTGCCCGCGTAATAATACGGCCAGACCGACTGAGCGCCAAAGTCGCGCTCCACCTGGAGAAACCGCTCGGCGATCACGTCCAACGCCTCGTCCCAGGAGATGCGTGCAAATTGCCCTGAGCCTTTCGGGCCGACGCGACGCATCGGATGCATCAGCCTCTCAGGATGATGAATCCGCTCGGCATATCTCGCGACCTTGGCGCAAACCACGCCAGCCGTATAGGTCTGCCGTTTCGAGCCGCGAACGCGGCCGATCGTCTTTCGATCGAGCACCTCGACGTCGAGCGCGCAGGCCGACGGACAATCGTGCGGGCAGGTGGAATGGCGGATGTCGACCCGAGTTTGCTGGTTCATGCCCGATTCGTAGCACCAAAGAATGCGTCCGCCGAGAGCATTCGCGAGGCATTCGCATGAACAAGATTCGTGCGTGTCTGCTCCACCGCAAACGTTGGGCCTGCTTCTAGACGCGGCAAGTCACCATCGACAACAACCGATCCGCCGCCAGGGGCAAGGTGAAGACTGCATCAAAAGACGATAGGCTTCTGTTGCGCGCTCGGGGTCGCTCTCCTGCGAACGATCTACGTCGCAGCGCACCATGCCCAGCCCTCAGCTGACCGGCAATTTCGATTGCAAAGCCAGCTTCATATATTAATATATCAGTTGAGGAAACGCACATGTCCAGTCGAGCCCCGAGGAAAATGGCCCCAGCGCCACGGCCTGTGGTTGCCCGCATGCGCCGCAATGGTCGGCCCCGCGGCGCGACAGCAGCGTCACGCATCTACACCGATCTCAGGTCCGAACTCGTGTCGCTCGTGCGCCTGCCGGGGGAGCCGATCTCGGAAGCGCAGATTGCGACGACCTATGGTGTCAGCAGGACACCGGTCCGCGAGGCCATTCTGAAACTCTCCGATGAAGGGCTGGTCGAGATCTTTCCGCAGTCCGGCATCTTCGTCTCGCGCATTCCGGTCGCAGCACTGCCCGAGACCATCATCATCCGAAAGTCTCTCGAAGAGACCACCGCTCGGATGGCCGCCGAGCATGCGACATCGAGCCAGTTGCTCAACCTGCATGCGACCCTCGAGCGTCAGCGCGAGGCCTGCGCCGCAAAGGATCGCGAAGCCTTCCACCAGGCGGACGAGATGTTTCACGCTGGCATCGCCGAGGTCGCGGGCTATCCCGGGATCTGGAAACTGATCGTTCAGGTCAAGGTTCACGTCGACCGCTATCGTCGACTGACCCTGCCGCAGATCGGACGGATGGCCGAAGTGATCGCAGAGCACGAACCAATCCTTCAGGCCATCGAGCGGCGCGATCCGGATCGTGCCCGGGCTGCCATGGCGAGTCATCTGGAACGCCTGCTCGACGACATCTCTGAAATTCAGACCAAGAATCCAGAGTATTTCGATCAACCAAGCTAACGAGATGATCGCATCGAACCTTGCGGCGACACGATCATTCCGTCGGAGAGACGCCATGAAAAGACGCGATTTCATCAGATTGAGCGTGGGCTTTGCGGGCGTTGCAACGCTGCCGCCGATCTCGGCCGCCCTTGGGCAATCGAAGGCGGTGTTCAAGGCATCCGACGTTCAGCCGCCGGGTTATCCGACGGTTGCAGCAACAGAAAACCTCGGCAAAAAGCTTGCAGCGGCAACCAACGGCAGGCTGTCGATCCAGATGTATCCCTCCGCTCAGCTCGGCGGCGAGAAGGAGACCATCGAGCAGACCCAGATCGGGGCGATCCAGATGCTGCGGGTCAGCGCCGGCGCGCTCGGCCCGATCGTCGACGACGTCAACGTCGTCAACATGCCCTTCCTGTTCAAGAGCATCGAACATTCTGAAAAGATGATGGACGGTCCGATCGGTCAGGACCTTCTGGACCGCGTCAGCGCCAATGCCAGCGCAAATCTGGTCGCACTCTGCTGGATGAATTCGGGCGCGCGCAGCATCTACAACACCAAGAAGCCCATCAGGACGGTCGAGGACGTCAAGGGGCTGAAGATCCGCGTGATCGGCAATCCCATCTTCATCGACATGATGAACGCGCTTGGCGGCAACGGCGTCGCGATGGGCTACGATCAGGTCTTCAGCGCGCTGCAGACCGGCGTGATCGACGGGGCCGAAAACAATCCGCCGAGCTACGTCTTCAGCAATCATTACACGGCCGCGAAGTACTATTCGCTCACCCAGCATCTCGTCATTCCGGAAATCCTCGTGTTCTCGAAGCGGTCCTGGGCAAACCTGTCGACCGACGACCAGACCTTGATCAAGAAGTTCGCGCGCGAAGCGCAGATGGAGGAGCGCGAACTCTGGAAGGCCTACGAGCGGGAAGCGATTGAGAAGGCCAAGGCCGGTGGCTCCGAGATCGTCGAAATCGCCAACAAGGCGCCGTTCCAGAAGGCCGTGAAGCCGGTCTGGGACAAATACGGTCCGAAGTACCAAGAAATGATCAAGCGCATTCAGGACATCGCATAGACCGCACGCTCGGTTCGGACGATCAAGAGGCTTACGATGGCCGGACTCTATCGCCGGGCGATGGATGCGCTGTATCCCGTTTGCGTCATCGTGGGCGTAACGGCGCTCGTGCTGATCTCAGCCGTCATCACTTGGGCGGTCTTCACCCGCTACGTCCTGAACAGCGCGGCTTCCTGACCCGAAGCGATGGCCGTCCTGTTGTGCTGGTGCCACCAAACCATAACGCCGTCCTTCACGCGCTCGCGGCCGGCGGGACGATCTCGATCAGCGCACTGTTCATGTCCGCCCCCCGGGAAAATCCAGCTCGCCGTCGGCGGGATACGGCCATCACCGGCTAGGTAGGACGTCGGAAAATGCCTCGCCGCCCCTACTCGTCTTCGTCTTGACCGGCCTCCGCCAATCCGCGTAACGGCTCGGGATTCAGAAGCACGATCGCCCCGTGCTCGAGGCGGACCCAGTCCCGCGCGGCCCATGCACGCAACTGCTTGTTGATGCTCTCCCGCGTCATGCCGACCATTTCGCTGATCTCCTGCTGAGTGATGGCGATGGTGCGGCTTGCGGTATCCAGCTTGCGCTTGTCGGTCAGGCCGAGCAGCGCACTGGCAAGGCGGCGGGGGAGATCCTGAAGGATGACCTGCTCGACCTGGTCGCTGGTCCAGCGCAGCCGATCGCAAAGCAGCTCGATGAATTTCATTGCCAGCACCGGCTGGCTCTTCACGAACGGCAGGAATTCGCGCCGATCGATGACCAGGATCTCGCAGTTCGTATTGGCCGTTGCGTCGGCTGTGCGTTCTCGGCCGTCGAGCACGGCGACTTCGCCGAATATCTCACCCGCGCTGATCAGGTTCAGGATGGCATTGCGGCCGTCGGGCGATGAGACACTGATTTTGACGGTGCCACTGATCACGGCATACAAGCTTGAGCCAGGATCGCCTTTTGAGAAGATGGTTGAACCGCGCTTGAGCGATGTCGGCTTGGCGTAGCGGCAGAGCTGATCGACCGCATCGGCCTCGAGTTCACGAAAAATCGGATGCTGACGCAGCACCGACAGTTTGCCGTTGTTGGTAGGTCGGACGCTCGCCCGCTTTTCCTCAGTCACACCGCATCTCCCAGGCGTCCGAATACCGCCGCCAAGGGAGCTGTCCAAAGCCGGTGGCCAAGGCCCCCCGCGGATGTCAGGGGACTATGGACACGCCTACAGCCACCAGCAAAGACGATCCCTCGGACTTGCGACCACCGATCCTCGATTTCATTGCACTTCGGAATACGGCAGATCGGCGGATTGTCCAGGAAAATGCGGCGAACGCTCAAGGCGAAGCCATCTGCCAATCGACGCCGGAGGCGTTTCCGCCCCCGAGAGGCGGGCCCGGCATACATTGTGCAGCGCGTGAGAGTCGTCCAGCCGCCCGTCGGACCAGCAGCGCTACTCTTCTGAGCGCAAGATGCCGCAGCCCAAGGGCAGCCTGTACGTCACACCCGATGTCTTGTCTGTGAATCAGCCCAAAGCAGGACCGCAGCGAACCCGACAAAAACCCCCACAACTGCAAAGCTGACCATCATAGCGTCGAGCGGCATGTCTCTCTCCCCTGTTCGAGTTTGAGACACAGTTCCCTATCGGCTGCGCGACAGTCCTTGATCCAGATCAATGCAATGCGGGTTTCGCCAGCGACGTCAGGCAGCAGCCATAGCTTCAGCTCGCGCCGAATCTCGAAGCGAGACGCCCCCGGGCAGGATCGCGATGATGCCCTCCCGTTCGAGCTTCGTGAACGTTCGACTGACGGTCTCGATGGTGAGCCCGAGATAGTCGGCGATATCCTGCCGACTCATCGGCAACGGTACCATGTTAGAGGGTCCCCGAAGCTCCACCAGCCGGTCCCTCCAGCCAACGAGGAATGTCGCAACCTTCTCCTCGGCTGATCGGCGCCCGAGAAGTACCATGTGATCACGCGCCTGATTCAGCTCCTGCACGGCCAGTTCGTTCATCCGCCGCAGCAGGTTCGGCTTGTCCTCGGCAAAGCGTCCGAACGGTCCCTTTGCGAACTGGCAGACGGTGACGGGACCGATTGCGTCGGCCGAAAATCCATGCCGTTCCTCCGTCGTCATGCCGACGAAGTCGCCAGGCAGCGCAAATCCGACGATCTGCCTGCGTCCGTCGGGGAGAAGCTTGTAGAGCCTCATGACCCCATCCAATAAATTGTAGAAGCAGGACGACGTATCTTCTTGCGCGAAAACCGTCTCGCAGGTCGTAAAATGGGCCCGGCGGCTGAGCTGCTCGAATTCACGCATTTCGAACTGGTCGAGCGACGCACAGACACTGAATCCCCGCACGGCACAATCGGCACAGGCCTGCCCATGGAAATCGACTGCAACAAGAGACGTCTTCATACGGGGCTCCGCTGGGCCAAGCGCAAGGATATAATGATTGCATTCTAACGGACGCTCGAAGTTCCGATTGATTCAAATCAAACGAACCAACAATCCGGGCCCTATCGTGGCCGCCATTGCCAGCGCCAACGGACATTGTGAATGCAGCGGCTTGTTCTGTGCCACCTTCTCGCCGCGATAGCGTTGGCGACCCCCTCCTACGCGGCGTCGACGTCGCAGCAACGTGGGCAGGCCTTCGCGAAGGCCCACTGCGCACGATGTCATGCCATCGGTCGAACGGGAGAGAGTCCCTTCGAACCGGCACCCCCGTTCCGAAACCTGCATCTCCGCTACCCGATCGAATCACTGGGCGAAGCGCTCGCGGAGGGGATCGTGACTGGTCACCCGGCCATGCCCCAATTCCAGCTTGCGCCGCCGCAGATCCACGATCTGCTTTCGTATTTGAAGAGCTTGGAATAGCCCCGTCGATTCAGAGCGCCTGTATCGTCCAGGTCAGAATCGATTTGGCAACCCGGCCGAAGGCCTCGTTGAAGGCGGACACGGCACCAGCAGGATCAAGCCGCGCAACGGGCTGGTTTTCGTCAAACAGCCGTGACGCGATGACCTTGCCGTTCTTGTCGACGAGGCGAGCCGACAGACCAATCTCCGCCGCGGCGGTGTCCCCATTGATACGGAAACGGCGGACATCGATCAGCAGCTGAAAATCCGGCTGGCCGAGATCGGATGTCCGCAGCGGAGCGTGGGCCACATCGTAATTCTCGAAGGCATCGATCAGACGTGACTGCAATAACTTGGGGATGCTGTCAGCCCAGAGGAAATCACCGAACCCCGGGTAGTCCTTTGTCGGCGTGAACAGCATGCGTTGAGTCTGCAGCATCGCCACGGCCGTGGGCTCAGGAATCGCGAGCTGCCCCTTGATGGTCTTGTTGACCGGCCCCAGTTCTCGCGGCGCGCTCAGATCATAGGTGACCTTCTGTGCTGGAGCGCCGCCTCCCGTCATTTTTTCCAGACCCGAGACGATTCCATCGAGCTTGCCGGTATTCCGCGCAAGGCCGTCCGAGAATGTCTTGAGGTTGGCGATCGTGTCTTTGAGCGGCCCGGCATTCTCCGCAAGCACTGCGTCGACGCGCCGCAGGGCGTCCCGGGCGGCCTGCGTCATGCTTTGTCCGGCGCCCGGTTCTGCAATCAGTGTCGATATGGCACTCGCCGCTCCTGCCGACGAGCCGCCCTCCAGCGCGATCACCGGCACTCCTGTCAGCCCCTGGAATTCCAGACCCACCTTGGTGTCGGCGCGCACGGGAGTCGTCGACGCCACGGAAATCGTTGCGTTGACCCGACGCGGATCGTTCGGCGCCAGGCCCAGCTCAGTCACCTCGCCGACCCGAATTCCGTTGAACAGAACGGCAGCCCCGACCAGCAGGCCGGGCACTGAGCCCTCGAACTGCACGTGATAGGTCGTGCGAGGCCCGAGTCCTCCAGTGTTGTTGAGCCAGTAAACGAAGCCAAAGATCGCGACGATGGCCGCCAGCACGAAGCCGCCGATGACAGCGAAAGGCGCACGGGTTTCCATCTTTCAACTCGCTTTTGGTTGCAGCATCTGGGATCGCTTGCCGTGAAAATAGGCTCTGACCCAAGGGTGTTCTGATCGAAGGAGATCGCTCATAGGGCCAATTGCCACGATCTTGCCGTCGGCCAAAGCAGCGACCCGGTCGCAGACCGTGTTCAGACTGGCGAGATCGTGCGTCACCATGAACACCGTCAATCCCAACGTCAGTTGGAGCGTCTTGATCAGGGCGTCGAAATCGCCGGCGGAAATCGGATCGAGGCCGGAGGTCGGCTCGTCAAGAAATACGATCGCCGGATCGAGAGCGAGCGCCCGCGCCAGCGCGGCGCGCTTCGTCATGCCGCCGGATAGTTCGGCTGGGAATTTATCACCGTCCTCTGCGCGAAGGCCGACCATTTCGAGCTTGGCTATCGCGATCTCATCCATCAAGCCCTGCGACATCTGCAGGCTCTCGCGCAGCGGAAATTGAACGTTCTGTTTGACCGTCAGAGACGAGAACAGAGCTCCCTGCTGGAACAGAATTCCCCAACGCCTCGCCGCAGCCTGTGTCGTCCGCTCTTCGGCGCCACCAAGGGGTGTCCCCATGACCTCGATGGTCCCGCTGCGCCGAGGAATGAGGCCGATGATCGTCCGCATCAGGACGGATTTCCCGCCGCCTGACGCGCCAACCAAGCCGAGAATCTCACCGCGACGAACGTCGAGCGAAAGATCGTTCAGAACGAGCTGCCGGCCGAACCCGACGACGAGATCGGTCACGCGGATCGCGCTGGACACTCCAAGATCATCCATTGCTACATTCCAATGGACGCAAAAAACACGGCGAACAGACCGTCGAGCACGATGACCAGGAAAATGGACTTCACCACGGATGTCGTGGTTTGTTGCCCCAGCGATTCGGCACTACCTTTCACACGAAGTCCTTCACTGCAGGCAACAATGCCGATCACCAAGGCCATGAACGGGGCCTTCAATATTCCCACTTCGAAATGGGTGACCGAGATGGCATCGTGTAGCCGGGCGATGAAGATTGCCGGTCCCATGCCGCCATAGAGCTGGGCCACCAGCCCTCCCCCATACAGGCCAGCCATCGAGCCGATGAAGGCGAGAATTGGCAAGGTCAAGATCAACGCAACGATGCGGGGCAGGATCAGCACCTCGACGGGATCCAGCCCCATCGTCACCAGCGCATCGATCTCCTCGCGCATCTTCATCGATCCAAGTTCTGCCGTGTAGGCGCTTCCCGATCGCCCTGCCACCATGATCGCGACGATCAGAACGCCAAGCTCGCGCAGGACCAGAATTCCCACCATATCGACCACGTAGGATTCGGCACCAAAACGTCGAAAATGGAAGATCCCCTGCTGGGCGATGATGGCGCCGATCAGGAAAGTGATCAACGCCACGATTGGAATAGCCTGCCATCCGATGCGGTACATCTGATAGACGAGGGAGGTCACGCGCAAAGATTGCGGCCGGCGTAGCGTTCGCAGCAGAGCAAAGGATAGCGCGGCCAACATGTCCAGGAACACTTTGACGTCCTGGGCTGCCCCCAGACTCGAACGACCGAGGTCCGTGAGTTTGGCGAGGACAGGATTCAGTCTCGGTGCCGGCTCGACCGCTCGTCGATTGACCTGCCGGACCTCCTCGACCAGGCCGATGTAGTTTTCTGCCACCCCGGTCATCTCGACCCGACGACCGCCAGCGGCGGCACGGCGGCTGAGCTTCTCGAGCAACCAGGCACCGACGGTATCGATCTCGCTCACGGCACCCAGATCAAGCTTCACGGCTTTCGCACTGTTGACCCTGGTGCCGGCAGAGCTGGTCAAACTCTCGAGCTCCGCCACGTTGAGGGACACCCATGATCCGCTCGGACGAAGCTCAAGCACATCCTCCGTCGTCGCGGCCGTCAGTCCCGGATGAGCACGCAATTGGATGTCTCCCTCAGTCGGCGTGCCGAGGCACACCCGTTCCTAGATCCGGCCGATCTGCCTCGCTTGATCTGCGTCAATGCCGTCAGCGCAACGGGTTGAGCGAAATCAAGCATCGCGCCGGACTGCGTTCTACAGTGATTTTGACGCGAGGACAAAACATGGCTATCGACCCGACGACGCTCAGGACCGAGTTGGACAGCCTGACGCGTGAGCTAAGCCAGCTGCTGCGGGGCGCGGGGGCGCCGCGTGGCAACCCGGACGCGCAACCAGCCGCCGGAATGCTCGCTGCAGCGATCGAGGCGCTGGACATGCGTCTAAGTGAGACAGACGTTCAGGTGGAGCGGATGATCAGGGACCGTCCGATCGTGGCGACAGCTTCGGCCTTCGCCCTCGGTCTTGCCGTTGGCCTCCTACTGCGGAGAACTTAAGTGGATACCGAGAATGTCGTTAAACATTTGCGCCTTCTCTGGCGGACGGACCGGGTCATTGCCGACATCAGGCTCCGGCACCTGCTCGTCGGGCTCGGCCTCCGGGCCTTTGCGGCGCTGATTGCCGTCTTTGGCCTCCTGATGTTCGAGCTGGCGGCCTATCTTGCATTGGTCCAGATCACCTCCGCGGTCGTGGCAGCCGCAGCACTCGGAGCCTGCAATGTCGCGATTGCGGTGATCCTGCTGATCATCGCATCCCGTGCACCGTCCGGCAGGGAACTCGAACTAGCCAACGAGATTCACTCCTCGTCCATGGACTCGCTGCAATTGGAAGCACGAGCTCTGCAGGCCCAGATCTCGAGCGTGGTCAATCATCCGCTCAACAGCCTCATTCCGCTGCTCATCGTTCCCATTGCGACGATGATCATCAGAACTCTCCGCTCGCATGGCGGCTCCGAAGGCGAGGCGGCGAGCCCGCCGCCCAACGACCGCCGTGCGACTTGAACCCATCCTTCTGAAGCAGGTGAGAGGCAATCGAAGCCTGAGCTCAAAGCCTGAGCTTGACGTTGCAGAGGTCGCGTTCGGTCGGATCGGTTTTGACCTCGAAACCGAGGTTCCTGCACATCTCCAGCATGACGACATTCTCCTGCAGCACGTCGCCGGAAATCATCTTCAGGCCTTCGGCCTTGGCGTATTCGATGATCAGCTGCATCAACGCCCAGCCGAGTCCGCGTCCCTTGAGATCCGACCGCAACAGGATCGCGTACTCCCCGCTCTCGTAAACCGAGTCGGAGTGAATCCTCACGACGCCGACCAGCTCGTTGGTCGCTTCATCGAGAGCCACAAAAGCCATCGCGCGCGCATAGTCGAGCTGTGTCAGGCGCGCGATGAACTCGTGCGTGAACTCCTTCATGGGGGCAAAGAATCGAAGACGCAGGTCTTCCGCGGTGACATGCTTGAGGAACTCATGAATGGTTGGCTCATCCTCGGGTCGGATCGGTCGCGCAAGGATTCGCCAGCCGTCCTTGACTTGGAGATGCCGTTCCCATTGGCTCGGATACGGCCGAACGGCGAAATTCGATGGACCAGAGCCTTTGAATTTCGGCGGAACCCTGCCGACGGCGACGCGCGCATCGACGGCCATGACGCCACTCTCATCCGCGAGCAGCGGATTGATATCGAGCTCGCGAATCTCGGGAACGTCTGCTGCAAGCTGCGCAAGCTTGACCAGCACCAGTGCGACTGCATCGGGCTTGACCGCCGGGACATCACGATAGGCGTGCAGCAATCGTGAGACGCGCGTCCGCTCGATGAGGTTGCGCGCCAGATGGAGATCGAGCGGAGGCAGACCGAGCGCTTTGTCGTTGATGATCTCGACGGCGGTACCGCCCCTGCCGAACACGATCACGGTTCCGAAGGTTGGATCGTCGGCAATGCCCATGATCAGCTCCCGCGCCTTGGCGCGGACGATCATGGCTTGCACGATCACGCCGGAAATCCGTGCGTCGGGCCGAACGGCCCTCGCGCGGGCCATGATCTCGTTCGCCGCGTTACGCACGGCCTCGGCCGTGGTCAGATTGAGCACGACACCGCCGACGTCGGACTTGTGAATGATGTCTCTCGACAAAATCTTGAGCACGACAGTTGTGCCCTGAGCGAACAACTGCTCCGCATACCCGACCGCCTCGTCGACCGAAGCCGCCGCGAACGTCGGCACCATCGCAATATCGTAGGCCTCCAGCAGGCGACTGATCTCGACCGGATCGAGCCAAGTCCTCCCGTCAGCGAGGGCCGTCGCTACAATTTTGCGGGCTGCCTCGACGTCGGGCGCAAAAGAGCTCGGCATGGCCGGCGGGACAGCGGCAAGCGATTCGACCACCTCCCGATGACGAACGAGATGCATGAAACCACGAACGGCATCGTCCTCGGTTGGGTAGTTCGGAATTCCTGCCCCGCTCAAGGTTTCGATGACCGGCTGCTCCGCACCGACCCATGCCGCCAGAACCGGCTTTGCCCAGCGCTGGTGCTGCTTTCGATAGGTACTGACGAACTCGGTGACAGCCGTGGCAATGGCGCTCGCGGATGCAATCGCGGTCTGAACGTTCATGACGAGAATTGCATCGTTGGCTCGATCGGCGAGCAGCGCCTCGAGCGCGAGCGTGTAGCGTGCGGCATCGGCATCGCCGACGATGTCGACCGGGTTGGATCCGGACCAGGTCGGCGGCAGGATGGCATCGAGTTTGTCGTGGACGACCGGCGAAAGTGCGGCAGGCACGCCTCCGAGCTCGACCAGTCGATCCACGGCGAGCACGCCGATCCCGCCGCCATTCGTGAGAATGGCGAGCCTCTTGCCCATGGGCGACTCCACCCGCCCCAGCGTTTCGGCGCAGTCGAACAGCTCGCGCAGATCGGAGACCCGCAGAACGCCGGCCCGGCGAAAAGCCGCATCGTAGACGGCATCCGCTCCCGCCAGCGCGCCCGTATGTGTCGCCGCAGCTCGCGCACCGACGGCACCGCGGCCCGATTTCACGACCACAACCGGCTTGACCCTTGCCGCCGCTCGCGCCGCGGACATGAACTTTCGAGCGTCCTTGACAGCTTCGACGTAGAGCAGGATCGCGCGGGTCCCACCGTCCAACGCGAAATGGTCCAGAAGATCTGAGAGATCGACGTCCAACTGGTCGCCGATCGAGACGATTCCGGAAAACCCAACACGGCGCTGAGCAGCCCAATCTACCATCCCCGCCGCGATAGCGCCGGACTGTGAAATGAGCGCCAGGCTACCTACAACCGGCATGTGCGCCGAAAAGCTCGCATTGAGCTTGATGGTCGGCATCATGATGCCGAGACAGTTCGGTCCAATGAGGCGCATGCCGTATTTCTGCGCTGCCTTCTCGGTCTGGTCGGCAAGCGACCCCTCTCCGTGTCCCAGACCCGAGGTAATGATCAGAGCTCCTGCCGTCCCCAACGCGCCTGCGCGATCGATGAGATCCGGGATCGAAGGGGGTGGCGTCGTGATCACCACCAGTTCCGGCACGAACGCCAGTTCGGCGAGACTGCCAACGGCTGCGATATTGGATATCTCCCGATAGCGAGAATTGACCAGGCCAAGCTTGCCCTCGAACCGCGCCTTGACGATATTGTCGAGAATGGCCTTCCCTACCGAGTTCGGTCGCGGACTCCCTCCGATCAGAGCGATGGAGCGTGGCAAAAGCAGGTTCCGCAATCGGTAGGTCGACATTTGCACGTCCAACATCAGTTGGTGAAAGGCGGGTGAATCCCGAGGATTGATCTTAGTTTCAATCCGCAGCGGGTCTAGCGCGACTTATCATCCCAGCATAGTCACGGAGGCGATACCGCTCCGTTCCCTGACTGCACCTGCCGGCTCTGCTCGGTAGGCCGCAGTATTCGTACCAAGTCCTTGATGAGCATCAAACGATTGCCGGGCTGATTATCTTATTACCCTGCAACTTCGTCCGGGAGGCTCTCCGATGCGAGCGATGGTTCTGCGAAAGCCTGGAGCGCCTCTGCAGCCCGAGACGCTCGCGGACCCCGATCCTGGTCCCGGTGAGATCCGCGTCAAGGTCAGGGCATGCGGCGTGTGTCGCACTGACCTGCATGTGTACGACGGTGAGCTTCCCGACATTCGGTATCCGATCGTCCCCGGACACGAGATCGTCGGTCATGTCGACCAGATTGGTCCTGGTGTGACGACGCACAAGCTCGGCGCGCGCGTCGGAATTCCATGGCTGGGGCATACGTGCGGCCATTGCATGTTCTGCGCACGAGGTATGGAAAATCTCTGCGACCAGCCCACGTTTACCGGCTACACACGCAACGGCGGCTATGCAACCCACGCCGTCGTGGACGCAAATTTCGCATTCCCGCTCGACGGTTTGGAGGATGACATTGCCATCGCTCCGTTGCTGTGCGCCGGCCTGATCGGCTGGCGGTCTCTGGTCATGGCAGGGAAAGCCGAGAGGCTTGGCATCTACGGATTCGGCGCGGCCGGTCACATCGTTGCCCAGGTGGCCCGCTGGCAGGGGCGCCAGATCTATGCGTTCACCCGCGAGCACGACCAAGCTGCGCAGGATTTCGCGCGCCAACTTGGCGCCACATGGGCCGGAGCGGCGGGCCAGCGTCCCGATGTTGCTCTGGACGCGGCCATCATCTACGCGCCGGCTGGCGAGCTTGTTCCGGCCGCTCTGCGGGCTGTTCGGAAGGGTGGCCGGGTGGTCTGCGCAGGTATTCATATGAGCGACATTCCGACGTTCCCGTATTCCCTCCTCTGGGGAGAACGCCAGGTGGTGTCTGTCGCCAACCTGACGCGACAAGACGGTCTCGATTTCCTGCGGGTCGCGCAGCAGGCTCAAATACGGACCCATACGACGCCCTATCCGCTGTCCGACGCAAATGACGTTCTGGCCCGCCTGAGGCGGGGTGACGTCGTCGGCGCGGCGGTGCTTATCCCGGACTTTTGAAATGAACGTGGCAACACCGCCCATGGCATCACCATCCGATCAGGAACTGGTCTTCTCCTTCTTGGGCAATACCACTCGACATCTAGGTGTCCGCCGGATCGACACGCACGCGGCTTCCGTGTTTCTGATCGGTGACCGCGCCCTGAAGATTAAGCGCGCCGTTCGGCTGCCATTTTTGGACTATTCGACGCTCGATCAGCGCAAGGCCGCGTGCGCAAAGGAAATCGAGATCAATCACCCGTTTGCTCCGGACATCTATCTGCGTGTCGTCGCCATCACCAAGGCGCCTGACGGATCATTCGATGTCGATGGATCGGGCACTCCGGTCGAATATGCCGTCGAGATGCGTCGCTTCGATGACAGCCAGACGCTTGATCATCTTTCTCGCCGCCAGCAGCTGGACGCCGGATTGGGCGAGCGTCTGGCAGAGACGATCGCAGCGTCGCATGCAGTCGCCGTTCGGAGCTCCTCCAATGGGTGGACCGAGTCCATTCCGATTTGGATCGACGCATTCGTCGCCAGCTTTCGGACAGTCTCGCTATTTGGCGAAACGGAGGTCGAAGAACTCCGCGTCCTTTGCCACTCGGCCTTCGCACGTCTCCGACCCCTGCTCGAGCAACGTGCAAATGAGGGGCACGTGAAACGCTGCCATGGCGACCTCCATCTGGCCAACATCGTCCTCATTGACGACAAGCCGGTGCTGTTCGACGCCATCGAGTTCGACGACCGGATCGCCACGATCGACGTCCTCTACGATCTCGCCTTTCCACTGATGGACCTCTTGCACTTCGAGCAGCCGGTCGCCGCCAACCGTCTCTTGAACCGCTACCTCTCGACCGCAGCGCCTGACCAGACCGGAGGATTGGCTGCTCTGCCTCTGTTCACGACGATCCGGGCCGCCATCCGTGCGCAAGTCTTTGTCGCAAGGCGCGACCGCGGTGATGCTGAACACTCGGACGCTGATCGCTCCGCAACGATCGAGACCGCAGAGAGCTACTTTCAACTTGCACGCAGCCTGATCCGGCCGGCAGAGCCGAGGATGATCGCGGTCGGAGGCCTGTCGGGAACGGGAAAATCTGCGCTCGCCCAGGCTCTCGCTCCTCTCTTGGTGCCTCCACCGGGAGCAATCGTGTTGCGCAGCGACGTGCTACGCAAGCAACTGTCTGGCGTGAAGGAAACCGAACGCCTCCCGGCTGCAGCCTATACGCCGGAATCGAGTGCTCGGGTCTATCGAGAGTTGACGACGCTGGCCGGCCGCGTGCTCTCACAAGGCTTCACGGTGATCGTCGACGCCGTGTTTGCACGTCCGGATGAACGACAGGAGATCCATGATCTCGCGAAGCGGCTGAAGGCGCCCTTTGCCGGCCTCTTCCTCGTCGCAGATTTGCGCAGCCGGCAGGAGCGAATTCACCATCGAGTCGCCGATGCGTCCGATGCAACGATCGGAGTTACCGAGGATCAGGAACGCTACGACATCGGCGCTCTGGATTGGCTCCAGGTCGATGCGTCAGGCACGGCTGAGACGACATTGGAGCGAAGCCTTTCATTGCTCCGGATCAGCGCCTGAGTCCGGTGGGATGGCCCCCTGGCCGCAACGCGCGGCGATCACGTGTGCACGTAGTCGCCCGGCGCGTCTCCGAGATCATTCGAACGATCTGTCCCGAGTTGCGGCGGTGCGCCCGGCGCTCCCGATTGCTGTCCGAGCCACTCTGTCCAGGCCGGCCACCACGATCCCTCCAGCTTTGGCGATGTGCCCTGCCACTCGTCGGGTCCGAGATATGGAGCGTCGGCAGCCTTGGTTCGCAACTGATGGGAGTGCCCCTGCTCGCCCGGCGGCGCCACGATGCCGGCATTATGGCCGCCGCTGGCGAGCACGAAAGTGACGTCAGCATCAACCTCGTAATGGATCTTGTACGTCGACTTCCAAGGCGCAACGTGATCACGCAGCGTCCCAACGACGAACATCGGCGTGTGGATATCCGAGAGCGAAACAGGCTTCCCTTCGACCCGATACCGCCCCTCGGCGAGATCGTTGTTCAGGAACAGCTTGCGCAGATATTCGGAGTGCATCCGATACGGTAGCCGCGTCGCATCTGCGTTCCATGCCATCAAGTCGCTCGGGTTTGCGCGCTCGCCGAGAAGATAGTCGCGCGAGACACGAGACCAGATCAGATCGTTGGAGCGCAGCAATTGAAATGCGCCCGCCATCTGGGTGGTGTCGAGATATCCACGCTCCCACATCATGTCTTCGAGAAAGGCGACCTGGCTTTCATTGATGAAGAGCGTCAGCTCTCCCGCTTCCGTGAAATCGGTCTGGGCCGCAAACAGCGTGATTGTCTTCAGGCGCTGGTCGCCATCGCGTGCCATGGCCGCCGCCGTGATCGAAAGAAGCGTTCCCCCGAGACAATAGCCTGCGGCATGGAGCAGCGTATTCGGAATGATCCTTCCGATCATGTCCAGGGCAGCCATGACGCCCAGCGAGCGGTAGTCGTCGAACGCAAGATCCCGGTCTTCCGCTCCGGGGTTTCGCCAGGAGATCATGAAAACCGTAAAGCCCTGGTCGGTCAGGTATCGGACCAGCGAATTGTGCGGCGACAGATCCAGGATGTAATATTTCATGATCCAAGCTGGCACGATCAGGACCGGCTCTGGTCGCACCATCTCGGTCGTCGGCGCGTATTGAATCAGCTCAATCAACTGATTGCGAAGCACAACCTTGCCCGGCGCGGCCGCGACGGTCTTGCCGACGACGAATTCGCCATTGATCGGCATCTTCCCCGGCTGCATCACCTGCATGAGATCGGCGAGCCAGTTCTGCCAGCCGAAGATCAGGTTCTCGCCACCGCTTTGAAACGTCTTCTCCAACACTTCCGGGTTGGTCGCTGCAAAGTTCGATGGCGCGAAGATGTCGAGCAGTTGACGAATTGAAAAGTCGACGACGGCTTCGTTAGCGGGGTCGACACCACGAATGCCGGTCGTCGCCTTGTGCCACCAATCTTCCCCGAGCAAAAACGCCTGGGCGAACAAGTTGAACGGGTGCGTCGCCCATTGCGGCTTGGAAAAGCGATGATCGTTGGCCTGCGGTTTGATCAGGTCCCAAGGACTGCGATTCGGGTCTGCAAACTGCAATGACCGTTCAGCGACCTGCTTAGCGCCGTGCCAAGCATCTCGGACGATTTCGATCTGACGCTGAGGTGCAGCGGCCAGATGACAAGCCCAATCCAGATACGCCATTGATAGAGCGGCCGGGGAAATTCCACCGGTGAGCCGAGCCAGCATCGCGCTGAAGGCCCTGTCCAGCTCGTGATCCTCGCGTCGAAGCTCCCCGGAGGTCGCGTCGGCTTCTCGGGAGAGCAACTTTGCGTCGGGTGCGGCGAGCGCACCCTCCGGCTTCAAAGAGGTCTCTGCAGAGACAACGGCACTGCTCCGGTCGTTAACGGTCGTTCCCTCGCATTCCAGTCGATCGGGACGCGACGCCCCCGCACTCTTCAGTTTCGCCACCGTTGCCCCATGAGATTCACGCTAGCATCAATCAGGCGCTGCCCGTGCTTGAAGAGTCGATCGCAATCCCGCCTGACGAAATCAATCTGATGCCGTCCACATTCCTGGACCATCGCCTGGATTCCCTTCACGGAATGCACGCCAGCCAGCTTCGACACGAACTCGGCCAGCAGATGCGTCTCCGTACGCGCGCGATCCAGCACTTCGTTGCTGGCAAACAGAACCTCCTCCATGACGATCTGCTGGGAACCAACGAGCAGCTCGAGTGCGTGCTTGTTGGAGAGAGCGACACGTTCGGACAGTTCGGCCGTTTCGTCGGCCAGGACCTTGGTCCCGGAGAACTCGGACATGGGCACTTCTCCTCTCGCTAGATCAAGATGCCTTATAGCTGCATTTCAATGCCAGGACCTTGAGCTGCGTCAATGACGCGGCCGCACCTCCTTTGACCTGCGTCAATTCAAGACCGTGGCGGCGGATTACGTTTTCTTAGCCTTTGACATTGGAGTTCGCCATGCGCGCCCACCAGATCATGACCCGTCCCGTCATCACCGTCACCCCTGACACTTCCATCGTGGATGCGGCAAATATCATGCTTCAACGGCACGTCAGCGGCCTTCCCGTGGTCGATTCCGGTGGAAAGCTCGTGGGCGTCGTCTCGGAAGGCGATTTCATCCGCCGATCCGAGATCGGCACAGGGCGTAAGCGCGGCCGTTGGCTGCGCTTCATTCTCGGGCCCGGGAAGTCGGCCGCCGACTTCGTCCACGAGCATGGTCGCAAAGTGTCAGAGGTAATGACCAAGTCTCCCCTGACGATCACCGAAGACGCCGCACTGGCGGAGATCGTGGAACTGATGGAAAAGAACCACGTGAAGCGGTTGCCCGTGGTCAAGGGAGACCGGGTCATCGGCATCGTGTCACGGGCGAACCTGCTGCAAGCGGTCGCCGCGCTCGGGCGGCAGGTCCCGGATCCGACGGCGGATGACGATCACATCCGCAACCGTGTGATCGACGCTCTCGAGAAGAACGACTGGTGCCCGTTCGGATTGTCCGTCATCGTCAAGGACGGCATCGTTCATCTGAGCGGCGTCATTACCGAAGAGCGCTCGCGGCAGGCGGCAATCGTTGCCACCGAGAACATCTCTGGTGTCAAGAAGGTGCATGATCATCTGTGCTGGGTTGACACCATGTCGGGCATGTACCTGAACTCACCGGAAGACGACGAGATGGCCAAAGCCGGCTGATGGCTGCTGAGGACGCAGCCGCTCTTCCTGCCTCGTGTCCGGCACCAGTGACGATGCCTTAGGTTCCCGGATTGTTGCGTCCGAACGCCCCCGCCCAACGCAGGGCTTCGATCTCCTGCTCAGTGTGCCCAAGCCTGTGGCGCAGGATCGCGGCCGTGTGCTCACCGAGCCGCGGCGCCGCCGTCGGCTCGACGGTCGGCGTGAGCTTCATGGCGATTGCCGGCTCGATGTTGGGTATCGAGCCTGCCGTCGGGTGCGGAATACGACAGGTGCGGTCGCGCATCCGGACCTCGGCCGCGTTGAACGCCTGCTCGACCGTACGAACGTGTCCAACCGGAACTCCAGCCTGGTTCATCCGAGAGGTCCAGACATCCATCCGTTCCGTGGCGAGGATGTCGGCGATGAGGCCGCGCAGCTGCGCACGGTTGACCCATCTCGCCCTTCGCGTGGCGAAGCGGGGATCGCTCAGGAGATCCGGACGACCAAGCACCTCCGTCGCCAGCCGGCGGTAGATCCGATCGTTGGCACATGCGATGTAGAGCGGACCATCTGACGCTTCAAAGACGCCGACCGTCGGAGAGTCGTTCGGCGAATTGCCCGTCCGCGTGGGGTTCACGCCGTTCATCAAATACGCCATTCCGGAGAAGCCGATCATCGCCAAGGCGATGTCAAACAGCGCCACCTCGACGTGCTGCCCGCGACCGAGCCGCTGCCGGGCGGCGAGTGCCAATAGGATGGCATTGCAGGCGGACATGCCGGTGGCCAGATCAACGATCGGAGGACCGGTCCGCACCGGCGGACCATCGGCGAAACCGTTGAGGGACATGAACCCGCTTTCCGCCTGGGTGATTGGATCGAACCCTGATCGCCACGCGAATGGACCGGAGCGTCCGTAGGCCGAGATCGAGCAATAGATCAGCCCGGGATTGGTGCTGGACAGTGTCTGATAGTCCAGCCCGAACCTCTCCATGACGGACGACGAGAAATTCTCCACGACGATGTCGGCCTTGGCGATCAGCGCCCGCGCGACGTCTCTGGCCTGCGGTATCGTGAGATCCAACACCATGCCGCGCTTGTTCCGATTGAGACTGAGGAACGCTGCGCTCTCTCCGCCGAGCTCGGCGTGCTCGTATGCGCGGGTATCGTCTCCCGTGAGCGGCTGCTCGATCTTGATCACCTCGGCGCCGAAATCGGCCAGCGTCTGTGTGCACGCCGGCCCTGCGACGACCCGCGTGAAATCGATCACCAGCAGACCAGCCAGCGCGGTTGGCGCGTCAGGCGGCCGTGGCGCACGCTCTGGCAGGGTGACCTCGGCCGGCATCCCAGAGTCCTTCCCGCTGCTTTGATCGTCTGAAGCGATCTTCCATTGACTGCCCGGCGTGGCATTGTCTCCAAACTCCGACAATGCATGGTTAGCTCAACGGCAGCCGCAAAAAAAGCCCGGGTCGGAGCTGTCGAGCCGGCCCAATTCTGCTGCAGCGCAATGCAATCTGCATGAGGCATCGATCGACAGCTCACCGCCCGATCATCTTGCGCCAATAGAGCGAGTTCACCCAGGCCCAGGGCCGGACCGGTTGGAACAACACATATCCACACCGAATGAAATTGTTCGCGGATACGATGTTGCAAGTCGTATCCGAAACGATGCAATCCAGGCCCGAGCGACGCGCGCGCTGCTCGATCACACGCATCAGCCGTCGCTGCAGGCCGTAACCACACCGCTCTTGGAGAACGCCAACCCTCGAAAGATAGGCGATGCCCTTGCCGAGGGATGACGGCATCATTCCGGCAAAGGCGACGGGCCGTCCGAGCTCGGTCGATATCCACCATTGTCCGCTCTCGAAATCGGGCAGAGGTGCGCAATCGAGGAATGTGCGCGCATGGAGCTCCTTCAAGGTGTCGAGGACGTCAGGCTCGCAAGCGTCGACCTCTCTGATGCGGAAGCGGCGGCCTCGCCGCGAGATCCAGGCTGGCACGGCATCACCTTCCGAGCACGACTTTGATGCCGAGCCAGATCGCACCGATCAGACCGGTCGCGATGACCGTGATGACGGCCTTGAACGTATAGCTCTGGGCCTGCTCCACGCTCTTGCGCCAGCGCCGCAGGTGCTGGAAATCGGCTCTCATCTCGTTGCCGACCCATTGCACGATCCAGATCGTGAAGGCGTCCGCCGTGGCGCCGGCCCCGCCGATGTCGACGAACGCCCGCGACGGCAACAGCGGGTCCGCGGGCACCTTGCCGATCCGTCCCTCGCGTTTCGCCTGCGCCAGCAGATCGGCAAAATAAGCACCTTCGAACGCGCGCACGTAGTCCCCCTCCCAGATATGCTCGTAGCGGTCCGGATAGAGCGCGAGGTCGAGCTGCCGCTCTTCCTCCAGCACCGCCGGAAACCACGGATTGTCGCGCCAGCTCGCCTTGACCACGGCGGCGCCTTCCGGCTTGCGACTGCGCAGAAAATCGTCCACGGCATCCGACTTGCGGCGCGGATTCCAACTCGCCCACAGCTCCGAGCGAGGCGCACGGATGGTGGGCCGCAGCAGCGACAGCGAACGCGCACTCAAGGTCTGTGCCTCGTCGATCCAGGCGATGCGAAATCCCTCCAGTGACTTGATCGACTCTGCGGTGTGATCCTGCATGCCCCGAAAGATGATGAGCCCGTCGCCGGGAGCCGCGATGCGGTCGCTGAACGACCGGAAGCCCTGGCCGAGGCCGAGCGCCGCGATCTTGTCCTCGATCAGCCGCTTGGATGATTGCGCCAGGGTACGCTGCGCCTCGCGAATGCAGACGGCGAGCGTGCCGCGCTCGGCTTGGCAGGTCTCGACCAGAAGCTCGCCAAAAAAGTGCGACTTGCCCGAGCCGCGCCCGCCGAACGCGCCCTTGTAGCGGGCGGGCGCGAGCAGCGGCTCAAACACTTTCGCGGTGGGGATCTTGAGGGTGGACAATGATCACCTGCTCTTACCGGCCGTTCACCTCGCGTCCGCGGCCCCGTCTCGGTTGCCAGCTATGGCTCCCGGAGCGGCTTGACCCAGCGCGTGTACCAATCGTTGAAATCACTCGGCGTGGTGTCCCCTTCGTCGGGCTGCGGCCACAGCTGCCGATATGAAGAGCCCAGCTCGGCCGGCCCGGATTCGTCCGGCGATCCAGAGATACGTCCTGACCGCGTCGCCTGTGGTCCCAGCAGGACTCGCGGGATGTACGGTATGGGATTCGTGCTGCTGTCGAACATCGTTGCAGTCGCCGAGTCCGCTCGACGACTCCGCAGATATCGGCCGGACCCGCGGTCCATTCCCACCGCATCGTCGGGTGGCGGCACTGTCTCGTACAGGTTCGACGCTTGCCTAGGGAGGCGGCCGGTTCGCTCCGACGGTGTATCGTAGCCACCACCGACAAATGCATAATCGCTCTGGATGTCACGAAGCGCGTCGGGAATCCGATTGGCGAAACCGCCACCATCGAAGGTCACATTCGCTTTCCTGTTGGCGGACAGCTCTCTCTCGATATTCGCGAGGTACTCGCCGCTTTGCGACGGCAGCACGCGTGGGAGACTGTTCCCGCCCAGACCGGCAGCCCCCATAATCCGATTCACGATCGTTGTGCAAACGTTCGGGCTGTAACTTTTGAGACCGTTGTAAGTTTCGCCCGCGTTTCGGATCCGACCGATTTCGTTCAGCGCGCTTGCCGCCTGTTCTGGCGTGATGGGAACGGTAAACGAGCGGTACTGACCATCGTCGACGACGCTGGAGAAATCAGGCGGAGGAGTTTCGCCCGGACGGAGCGTATGAACGTCAAATTTCCCGTGGCTCAACGGAACCCCATGGGTGCTGGGTCCGAACCCGGCAAACGTCTGTCGCCCAGGCTCGTTGACGACGACTGCAGCATGTCCCGGAAAACCAGGATTGATTTGAACGGTCAGCGAGTATCGAGATGCCATATGCGTTGACCTTGTATGAGCTTCTCCTTCGCGCGGGCTTACCCCCGCGCAACGAGTGTCGCCCGTGCCCAGATGGTGCGAATGAATTACAGCTTTCCGCTTGGAGCCAGATCAATGGCTGCGGCCGTCCAGGCGAAACCGATCAATCGACGTCAGGACGATCAGGCAACCGGACTTCCTTGTTGCGGAGGCGCTCTCCTGCCGCTGTCCGCGCACTCGCAGCCCAACCGATCAGGTAGATGAGAAAGAGCGACTCGAGGTAATAGGCGAGTAAACTATTCAACCAGGACTCGACGGAAAAAGGAAAACGCTCCGAGCCGGACACCGCGGCCCAGACGGACCAGAAAATCCCGGCAGGAAACACCGCAAGAGAGGACAGCATCACGCTCGTCTTAACATCGGTGACGGATGCCGAGCCGACAAGGCCGGCAGCGCACAGCGTGTAGACGGCGCACGCGATAAGACCACCTCTATTCAGCCGCATGTCTACCTCCGGATGAGCTTTCGAACTATTACTGCAGGCGCAATCCTTGGCCATGCTCCGGCCATCTAAGGCGTTCCCAGAGACTTGACCCATCTTGGGTACCAGTCGACGGCTCGGCCAGCTGAGAATAGCGTGATGCCATCGGATTTCTCCAGCAGCGGGGCAAGGTGAGTGATCAGACCAAAGGTGTTCCGTCGACTTGATCGGCGGCGAAGGAGGACGGACCCAACACGCCGCGAAATGCAGCCGGAGCCTTGCATTCGGTTGGAGCCGCTTCAGCAGCGTAAGCGCACGATTATCCAATCAGGCACACACAGAAGCGACGGACCTACTCCCGGTCGGCCCGCTCAGCGTCGCGCGTGGCCTGCGACCAGACTTTCCCAAATGCGCTCATTCCCCAGCCAAACAAATACACCACGGCGAAACTCAGGGGCACAGTCAACAGAGGTCCGTTGATTTGGGACTCCGAGGCAACGTGAGCTTCCAAGACCTGACCGACCCCGGAGGTCCACAAAAAACCTGCGCCGGCAGGATTGACAATTGACCTAGGAAATAAGCTCCCTTTGGATCCTTCGCTTCCCATGAGAGCCAAGTCAATATCGCAAACCAGATCAGATAGATTGCGCAGACTATCAACCCACCCCTGTTCAACCTCATGATGCCCCTCGCTCAGCGTCTTATTTGGAGACACGACCGAATGCGGATGCCTGCGCACTTGCAGCCCGGCCTGCAATTGCGTTTGGCTGGATGCGACGGACGGTCAGGAGGGATAGATCAGCCGCGTTGCGAGACGCCGAGAGACCCGCGGATCTACGCCACCGGCAACGCGCTGCGGTCCTCCCAACAACACGTTGCGATCCTTTCTCGGCGCTCTCCATGGCATGGGCGGCGTATATGGTCCGTCATCCGGTACATCGATAACGTTACGATCTCTCGTCTCCGGAACGAGCTTAAATGGCAGCTCGATGGCCTTGTCTTTCTGGGAGCTCGGCGTACTCCACCTTGCTGACGGGGCAAACGCGTCATTGAACTTCTTGATCTGGTCCAGCACGTCACCCATGATGTTGGAGGGGTCATCCAGCTGTTTGCTCAGACGTTCAACAGAACCATAAAAATTGGTCAGGTCTTCCAGCAGCGCATCTGGGCTCTTCTTGTGCCCCTCAGGATAATAGGACCCGGGTCCGTTCACGATGTCGTCGATCTGTTTTCCAATTGCTCCGAACACACGAGATCGGTCACCCTCCTCGATTTTCGGAGCCCCCGGCGGAGGCAGTGGCGCCCGCTCTACGAAATCTCGTCCGCTGGCCATGTCCAATCCTTCCTAATCATGACGCGCCCGATTACTTCGCGGAGCGCTTTTGTGAGAACGCGAGATAGATGGTTCCAATCCGTCGATTCCAGGAGAACGGGGTCCTGACGAAATCATCGTGCGGTGACCACATGCGCTGGTAGATCTCCAACCGCGTCAGGCCGGGTTTAATGGTCGCTCGAAATTGCTCTTTGGCCTCGAAGGTATAACAGCAGCCAGGCGGTCCTTTGACAATCATCTCCAGCATGGCAACGCCTGCTTCTGTATAGAGGACGACTTCAACGTCTAGACCGGCAGCGTGGAAGCGGCATACGCCGACCTCGTCGCAATCGTTGAGATTGCCGCTATCCGTCTCTCCCTTGGCTTCAACCGCATAGCTGATGAGGACATCGCTTGCGACAGCCGCGCGGCACGATAATCCGAAGAGCAACAGCCAGAGAGCAAGCAGCCGCTTCAAGACACTCACGACTCGCGCCGGCCGTGACCGTGCTGATGCAATCATGTTGATGACCCGAAGATATCCAGATTGCGATTGCCCACGGAACGACGTTCAGGGACCGAGAACAAAGATCGAACAAACGAGCGTCGACGTCAAGTCCGCCGGCTCTGATTTTTTGCGGCTGTTTGGGCGCTGAGTCCGTCTCGGCTCATTGTCTCCGGCCGGCATGTCTCGATCTGATTTCGCCACCGTCCCAGGAGCCGGGGAGAGAACACCAAGCTGCCACGCCAATTGAAAGCCGATCTCCCGATCCTGCGAGGCGCTCACGCCTCACCCACCACCGGGATCACTCATCCACCTGCTCCCCATCGTGCTCATCCGGATGCACGATGACACGTTCGATGCGGTGGATCAGCTCGAGGGCGCCGTCCTCGCTGTTCTGCAGCGCCTGAGGCGCCTTCCCCCAACCGCGGTCGAGGATGGCGTTGGCGGCGGATACGCGCGCGGCATGTGTCGCCTTCGGTGAGCGCATCACGCCAACCAGCGTGTTGATCGCCGTCTTGGTGTGGCTGCGGGCCATCGAGCGAATTTCGGTGATCGTCTTCGACATGGTCACGTCCCTGATATCATGGGTGATGAATGCGAGGGTGGTGATCGTCACGAGATCGCATCGGCGGCTGCGACCATCACCAGGCCGATCAGGGCGAGCGCAATGAGGTAGGCGGTCATCTTCCTCTCTCCTGGGCGAAGGAAAAGCGCGGCAGATCGCAGCCGAAAGCGCGATCGTTTCAGGCGCGAACCCTATCCCTCGGCTCAAGCAAGGGACCGCTGCGGGCGAAGCGACGGTCGCCACGCCCACGCACCGGCCCGTTCGCGCGGGCCGGCGAGTATCCGGATGTTCGAAGTTGTCTGCGCGCTGCGCGACGCGCGATGAATAGCCGACGATCGTGGTCGACAGCCGATGCCGGGCTGCGCTGCTCAAGTCAAAATGCCCGCGGACAACGCGGCATCATCTTGTTCGGAAAATTCGATAATGACACTATGCCGGTGATTTGCCCGACATGTCAAATTTGATCGAAATGCGGCGGTCAGGCTTTGCGATTTCGATAACCGCCGCTCCAAATCCGGGCCGAGCCAATAAAAAGCCCGCTGCCGAGTTCGCGGCGCGGGCTTTATGGTTTCTTCGACGATGTCAAAATGCGCCTGATTTGCCCGACGTGTCAAGCGCAGATAGTTGCGCCGATCGGCAACGCTACTTCAGCCCGTCGGGCGCGGCCGGTGGAGGAGGTCTTCCGATGTATGTCGTTGCGGTCGTACTGGCCGGCTTGTCCGCCCTGTTCTACGCGGCGAGTCAGCACCAGCTGGGATCGGTCGGCGCCGATGTCTGTCAATATGGCAGCCTGTTCTGCGACAAGCCGCACTACATGATGACCGGCGCGTTGCTCGCCGGCCTCTGGGCCAAGTTCGTGAGCATGCGCTGAGACGAGCCGGCGCGCAGCTTCGATCACCCCGTCAGTTCTTGATCGCGTAGAGTGGCGTTCTCACCGTCAGCTGATAGACCGGCTTCGGCGCCCAGGCGATTTGCGCGGTGATGCCGAACAGCCGGTTGTCATCGTCATCCATGCGATCGAGATCGAGCCTGACCAGCGGCTGCGTGTAGGACGCGATCGGCGTGATGGCGAGCAGCTGCGCGCCACCGAACGACTGGATGCCGACGCGCGCGGAGACCTTCCAGTTGTTCTCCCACTGGTAGAAGCCGCCGATATAGCCGGCGGTCGTGCTCCCGACATGCGCGAGCGCGGAATCGACCTCGACATGGGTGTATTGAACGCCCGCGAGCCAGCCGCGCGTCTCATCCGGATCGAGCGCGTATTTGGCTTCGATGACGGTGTTGAACGAGGTGGTCGCCAATGGCGATTCCGGCACCGACCGTGTCAGCGTCGACTGCAAGGTCAGCGTCGGAAGCGTGCCGCCGTTCTGCTGATAGACGTCGGCCTGGAAGCCGAGGAACCAGCTGGTGATGGCCACGTCGGCCCAGCCGGACAGGCCGTTGTAGGAGGTGCTTCCGGTGAACCCGGCCCAAAGCGACAAGGCGTCGCCGAGATCGACGGTGAGCGGAACGTCGACGCCAAGGCCCTGGTTGGTCGGAGCCGAAAGTTGCGGCCGTCCGGGCAAAGCCGGCCGGTCAAGCAGCTTGCGCAAGGTCGCGAGCTGCGACAGGGTTCCGAACAGGGACGTGTCGCCCAGGCCGGTCGACAACGTGCCCCCTGGCACGTAGGCATAGTTCGTCCGGAAGTCGATGTAGACATTGGCGAGACCCGATGCGGGCTCGTCCGCATCATCGTCCTTGGCAAACGCGCTGCTGCAGACGACCAGCGCCGCACACGCGGCCAGAGCAAATGAGCGCCGCGGCACGCAACGCCCGCGCGGCAACGATTCCACGTCTGCCATGAGACCTCCCCCAGCGCCCGAAAATACGCCGCCCGGGCACCATCCTTCAAGTGCGGATCACGAGCGCGATGCCGACGTCAGGGGAAAGCCGCGGCGCGCGTCGTCAGGACGACGCCGACTTGGCGCCTTCCTCGCGTGCGGCCATGACCTGACGCAGCACGCGCGAGAGCTCATCGACCGAGTAGGGCTTCTGGATGAGACTGAAACCGTGGCGGTCGCCGTCGGCGAGGGCGTGGCTGTAGCCGCTGTTGAGCACGATCGGAATCATCGGGAGCCGGCGACGGATTTCCCGGCCGAGCGTGACTCCGTCCATTCCGGGCATCACGACGTCGCTGAGCACGAGATCGAAGCCACCGGGATTCGCGTCGATCAAGCGCAGCGCATCGTTTGCGCTGCGCGCCAGCACGGTTCGATAGCCGAGATCCTCGAGCAGCTGGGTCGAGAATTCGCCGATCTCCGGGTTGTCCTCGACGACCAGCACGTTCCAGCGCGCGACGACCATGTCCGGAGTGTGCTCGGTCCGCTCGCGCAGCTCCAACGGCTTGTGCGTGCGCGGCAGCAGCAGGGTCAGCGTCGTCCCCTTGCCGACCTCGCTCTCCGCCAACACCCGTCCGCCGGACTGGTGCACGAAGCCGTAGACCTGGGACAGGCCGAGACCCGTGCCGCGCCCGACTCCCTTGGTCGTGAAGAACGGCTCGAAGATGCGGTCGATCTGATCGGGCGCAATGCCGCATCCAGTGTCGCTGACGGCGATCGAGACGAATTGCGGCCGCCCGGGCTGGCCGTCCTGCGGCAGCAGCTGACCGCGAATGGTCAGGACGCCCCGGCCTTCCATCGCGTCCCGCGCATTGGCAACGAGATTGACGAGGGCCGTGTCGAACTGGTTGATGTCGACATCGACCGGAAGCGGCCGCGCTTGCAGGTCGAGCTCGATCGCGGCCGGCGCACCGAGCACGGTCTGCAGCATCTCTTCGATCTGCTCGATATGCCCCGCGGCATCGAAGACGCGGCGCTCCATCGGCGTCCGCCGCGCGAAGGCGAGCAACTGTCCGGTGAGCTTGGCGGCGCGATCCGCCGTGTCCGAGATCGCATCCACGTAGCGCCGCATGCGCTCCGGGGACAGCTGGCGCCGGCGCAACAGGTCGGCCGAGGACCGGATCACGGTCAGGAGATTGTTGAAGTCGTGCGCGACGCCGCCGGTGAGCTGGCCGATCGCCTCCATCTTCTGGGCCTGGCGGAACGCCTCCTCCGCCTTGCGCCGTTCGGTCAACTCGACCGCCTCGGGCACGATGGCGACCACCTGTCCGGTCTCGTCCCGCACCGGCCGCATCTGGAAGTCGAACCACCGTGAGCCGCCGACCGGCAGCTCGAGCTGCAACTCCTGGCGGGCCCCGTCGCCGCGAGCGACGGCGTCGACCAGGGATCTGATCAGCTCGGGCGTGCCGGGCGTCCCCGCAAACCACGGCGTCTCCCAGAATGGCAGCCCTGCGACCTCGTGCAGGGGCGCAGCGATCGCTTCGAGCGAGGTCGCATTGGCATCCAGAAGCGTCCCATCGGACGAGAGCAGAGCTTGGAACGTGTAGCTCGCCTCGAAGATCGTCCGCAACCGCGCCTCCTTGGCCTGCAGCTCCGCGGTACGCTCGGAGACCTGCGTCTCCAGGCGCTCGTTCAGCTCACGCAGCGTGGTCTCGGCCTCGTGCCGCACCCGCGACAGATCGATATTGGCACGCACCCGCGCCAGCAGCTCGCGCGCGCTGAACGGCTTGGTGAGATAGTCGCTCGCCCCGGCATCAAGCCCCTCGACCTTGGCCTCCTCGCCGGCGCGCGCCGACAGCATGACCACAGGAATGTCGCGAAGCTGCGCATCGCTACGTAGCGCTTTCAGCAGGCCGAAGCCGTCGAGCCCCGGCATCATGACGTCGGTCAGCACCAGATCGGGGCGGCGCCGTCGGACCGCCTCGAGGGCCGCCATGCCGTCGCTGACCGCCTCCACGTCATAATCCTCGCCGAGCAGACGGCGGACGTAGTCGCGCATGTCGGGATTGTCGTCCGCGAGCACCACGCGATCACGGGCCGATGCCGTCGCGGAGCGGACTCCGAGGTCGTCGGATGATGACGGGTGAGGAAGCTCGAACGACACACCGCCGTTCAGCCACCCGAGCGCCTCCTCGATGTAGGCCTCGGCCCGCACGTTGGTAACGGTCAGGACATGGGAAGGTCCGATCTGGCCCGCTGGCAGATGCGCCGAGCCAAGCGGAATTCGCACGGTGAAGACCGAGCCGCGGCCGAGCGCGCTGTCTACAGCGATCTCCCCGCCGTGAAGCCTCACCAGTTCCTGAACGAGAGCGAGACCGATGCCGCTGCCCTCGAAGGATCGGCCGCGCGCGCCTTCGATGCGACGAAACCGTTCGAACAGGTGCGGCAGCTCACTGGGCGGGATGCCGGTGCCGGTGTCGCGAACCTTGAGCTCGGCATGATTGCGGTCGGTGGACAAGCCGATCGACACCGCGATTTCACCTTCGAAGGTGAACTTGAACGCGTTCGACACCAGATTGAGAACGATCTTCTCCCACATGTCGCGGTCGACATACACCGGCTCGGACAGGGGCTTGGGGTCGATGATGAGACGCAGGCCGGCAGGATCCGTCGCCGAGCGGAAGTTGGACACGAGCTCGGCAGTGAAGACCGCAAGATCGATCGGCTCGAAGTGCGCGGTCATGCGGCCGGCCTCGATGCGCGAAAAGTCGAGCAGCGTGTTCACGAGCTTCAGCAGGCGAATGCCGTTGCGGTGGATCAGGCTGAGGACGGATCGCGCTTCGGAGGTGAGTTGGGCCTCGTCGCGGCCGAGCAGGTCTTCCAGCGGGCTCAACATCAGCGTCAGCGGCGTACGAAACTCGTGGCTGATGTTGGAAAAGAACGTCGTCTTGGCGCGGTCGATTTCGGCCAGCGCTTCCGCGCGGCGCCGCTCTGCCTGATAGGCCCCGCCATTGCTGACGGCCGCTGCAATCTGCCCCGCGACGAGGTTCAGGAAGCGCGCATAGCTCTCGTCGTAGAGGCGGAACGGATTGAGACCTGCGATGACGAAGCCGCCCCATCCGGCCTCCCCCGACGCGGGCAGCGGAAGCACAACGGCGTGCTGTGGCGGCTGACGCCATCCGCCGGTCGGAAAGCTGAGGCCGAACCGCCGCGGAAGATCGCGAACCAGCACCGCATCCTGCAGCCTCAGCGCTTCAGCCAGAGGCCACGTTCCTTCCGGCTGAATTCTCAGCCTCGGCTGAACGGCGGGATGATCGCGGTCGATGCCGGTCAAGGCCTCCAGCCGCGCCGCCTCGCCGTCCGGGTCGGTCATGTAGATCATCGCGAAAGGAAGGTCGCGCGACTCCCGCGCCAAGGCGTCCGCGCAGCTTGCGCAGGCCTGGTCGATGCTGCGGGCCCCGGCCCCGGCATTTGCGAGCTCGCGCAGCAGCGAGAGCTGGCGCTCGCTGATCACGCGCTGGGTGTCATCGGTGTTGGCGCAGAAGATTCCTCCGGGCGATCCATCGTCGTCCGGTATGGGACTGTAGGAGAACGTGTAGTAGGTCTCCTCGGGAAAGCCGTTGCGCTCCATGATCAGGAGCTGCGCCTCGACATAGGTGCCCTGGTCACCGCCGCCGGCCTTTGCCAGCAGCGGACCGATGTCCTCCCAGATCTCGTGCCAGACCGCGGACGTCGGGCGACCGAGAGCCCAGGGATGCTTACCGCCGATGATGGTCTTGTAAGCATCATTGTAGAGATAGATCAGCTCCCTTCCCCAACCGATCCAGATCGGCTGTTGGGATGTCAGCATGAGCCTGACGGCCGTCTTCAGGCTCTGCGGCCAATGCTCCGGCGTTCCGATCGAGGTGCTCTCCCAATCGAACCGCAACATCAGTCCGGCCAGCTCACTGCCTCCGGCGAAAAGCCTCTCGCGCTCGGCCATGCCGAGCTCCTGATCATGCCCTGTTTGCCGCTGGTCCGGCACGCGTCCCCCTTGGTCGAAATCCGACGTGATCTGGAACGCTGGTACTCCCCTCCGGTTCCGGAGCCGGGAACGAAAAGAGGGCGTGCGACTTCGAGAGACATACACCGCCGGGGGAGCACTGCCATGGCCATGACCGTTGCATCCGAACCGAACAAACCGAAACGGTCGCCCTGGAGCGTATTCCGGGTTTTGGGTCCAGGTCTCGTGACCGGTGCCGCCGACGACGATCCGTCGGGAATAGCGACGTACTCCCAGGCTGGCGCGCAGTTCGGTTACGGGCTGTTGTGGACGGTCTTTCTGACCGCGCCTTTCATGATCGCGATCCAGCTGGTGAGCGCGCGCATCGGCCGTGTCACCGGCAAAGGGCTGGCGGCCAACATCACTGCGCTTGCGCCACGCGGGATCGTCTTCGGCCTCGTCGCCCTCCTGGTCGGCGCCAACACCTTCAACATCGCAGCCGACATCGCGGCGATGGCGGAGGCGCTGTCGCTGGTGATCGGCGGTCTCAACCATGAGCACGCGCTGATCTTCGCCGCCGGGTCGACGCTGCTCCAGGTATTCCTGCCCTATCGCCGCTACGCACCGTTCATCAAGGTGCTGACCCTCAGCCTGTTCGCCTACGTCGCGACCGCCTTGATGGTCGAAGTGCCCTGGAGCACGGCGCTGCTCGCGGCGGTATGGCCCAGCCCGTCGACGGAGGCCGACTATCTGCTGACGGTGGTGGCCGTCCTCGGCACCACCATCAGCCCTTACCTGTTCTTCTGGCAGGCCTCGCAGGAGGTCGAGGAGATGAACCAGGGCAAGGTCGACCGTCCCTTGCGCGAGCTGTCGAAGAAGGACCACCCCGACCTCCGACGGATCAGGATCGACACCACGATCGGCATGATCTTCTCGAACGCAATCGCGTTCTTCATCATCGTGACGACCGCCACGGTGCTGCACGCGCATGGCATCACCAGGATCGACTCGGCGACGCAGGCGGCCGAAGCCCTGCGCCCGCTCGCGGGCGACCTCACCTTCCTGTTGTTCGCGCTCGGCATCATCGGGACCGGCATGCTGGCGATCCCGGTGCTGGCGGGCTCGGCGGCATACGCCGTCGCCGAGACCTTCGGCTGGCACGCGACCCTGGAGGCCAAGCCGGACGAGGCGGTCGGCTTCTACAGCATCATTGCTGCCGCCACGATCATCGGCTTCGGGCTCGGCTTCACCGGCATCGACCCGATCCACATGCTGGTGTGGAGCGCCGTGCTCAACGGCATCGCCGCCGTGCCGATCATGGCGATGATGATGGTGATCGTGTCCAATGCCGGGCTGATGGGCCGCTTCCGCGGACGGTCCTGGCTGATCGCCCTGGGATGGATCGGGACAGGTATCATGGCCATCGCCGTGCTGGCCCTGCTGTGGTCATTCGTCACGGGCCGCGCCTAGCGACCATCGCGTTTCCCTCTGCGTCGACTGCAACGCAGTTGCACAATGTCATTGGTGCAACGCGGGACGTAAACTGTGTTAACAGTCCGTTCCCGCCATCCCGCCGCGATTGATGCCGATCAACGCTGGGCGCGCTCCGGTATGGCGGTGCTCGAATAAAGGACCTCGGAGACTGCCTTGACCCAACCGCAACGCATGAGCGCACCGACGCTATCCCCCTATTCCCCGCGCGGACTCGCGCTGCTGCGCGATCCGCTGCTCAACAAGGGCACCGGCTTCACCGAGCAGGAGCGCGATGCGCTCGGCCTGCGCGGCTTCCTGCCCGCCGGCGTAATGTCGATGCAGGCCCAGGCCGAGCGGATCCTGGTCAATCTTCGCAGCCTGTCCAGCGACCTCGAGAAGTACGTGGCACTGAATGCACTGCACGACCGCAACGAAGCGCTGTTCTTCCGGGTGGTCTGCGACAACATCGACGAGATCCAGCCGCTGATCTACACGCCGACCGTCGGCCTCGCCTGCCAGAAATTCGGCCTGATCTTCCAGCGTCCGCGCGGCCTGTTCATCTCGGCCAATGACCGCGGCCGGATCGCGGAGATCCTCGCCAACTGGCCATATCGCGCCAAGCTGATCGTCGTCACCGACGGTGAGCGCATTCTCGGGCTCGGCGATCTCGGCGCCAACGGCATGGGCATTCCGGTCGGCAAGCTGTCGCTGTACTCGGCGTGCGCCGGCATTCATCCGGAGGAGTGCCTGCCGGTCATGCTCGATGTCGGCACCAACAACGAAGAGCTTCTGGCCGACCCCTACTACATTGGGCTGCGCCAGAAGCGCCTTACGGGCGAAGCTTATGACACGTTCGTCGACGAGTTCATGACGGCCGCGCGCGCCGCCTTCCCGGGCGTGCTGATCCAGTTCGAGGATTTCGCCAACCACGCCGCGTTCAAGCTGCTGCACAAATATCGCGACGACACCTGCGTCTTCAACGACGACATCCAGGGCACCGCAGCCGTGGCGCTCGCCGGCCTGTTCTCGGCGCAGCGTATCACTGGCGGCAAGCTGCGCGACCAGACCGTGCTGTTCCTCGGCGCCGGCGAGGCGGCCACCGGCATCGCGGATCTCGTCGTCTCCGCCATGATGGCCGAGGGCCTGTCCGAAGCCGAGGCGCTGCGGCGCAACTGGCTGATGGACTCGCGCGGCCTCGTCATCAAGGGGCGAGAGAACCTGCACGGCCATAAGCTACGCTATGCGCACGACCAGGCCCCGATCGCAGACTTCCTGACCGCGATCAGGACGCTGAAGCCGACCGCGATCATCGGCGTTGCGGCCGTCGGCGGCGCCTTCACGCCGGAAGTGCTGCAGGCCATGGCCGAGCTGAACGAGCGCCCCATCATCTTTGCGCTCTCAAATCCGACCTCGAAGGCGGAATGCTCGGCGGAGTCGGCCTATCGCTACACCCAGGGCCGCGCGCTGTTCGCCTGCGGCAGCCCCTACGATCCGGTCAAGCTCGACGGCAAGACCTTCGTGCCGCGCCAGGGCAACAACTCCTACATCTTCCCCGGTGTCGGCCTCGGCGCCATCGCCAGCTGCGCGCGGCTGGTGACGGACGAGATGTTCATGGCTGCCGCGCACACCCTGGCGAACTGCGTCACCGGCGCCGATCTCGAGCAGGGCAGCCTGTACCCGGCGCTGCCGCGCATCCGCGAGGTGTCTGCCCAGATCGGCGCCGCGGTGGCCGGCGTTGCCTATCAGAATGGGCTCGCCACGGGGCCGGCGCCGAACGATCTGCTCGGCTTGGTCGAGTCGAAGATGTACGACGCCCGCTACTGATCTCGACGCCCTCGGATGCCTCGGACTCACCAGTGGCGAGCGAAGAGGCATCCACCTATTGGTCCGGCACGATCGCGTTGGTGGGCGTTGGCCGATCGGTAATCTGCTGGCCGAACAGGCTGGCGATCAGTTCGACTGCGACCCGCGCGGTCTTGCCGCGCTCGTCCAGGAACGGGTTGAGCTCGACGATATCGACCGAACGCACCAGCCCGGAATCGTGCAGCATCTCCATGATGAGATGAGCCTCGCGATAGGTCGCGCCGCCAGGTACGGTCGTGCCGACGCCGGGGGCCACCTCGGGATCGAGGAAGTCGACATCGAAGCTCACATGCAGGACGCCGTTCCGCGCACGAACCTTGTCGACGATCCGGCGCGTCAGTACGCCGACGCCGAACTCGTCGATGGCGCGCATGTCGGCGATACTGATACGACGGAGACGCAGCAGCTCCTTTTCCGCCCTGTCGATCGAGCGGATGCCGAACAGCTCCAACTGATCTGGGGTGATGGGCGTGCGCGCCTCGTCGCCGAGCAGGCCGTCGAGACCCGGCTCGCCACACAGGAACGCGGCGGACATGCCGTGCATGTTCGCTGTAATGGTGGTTTCGGGCGTGTTGTAGTCGGCATGTGCGTCGAGCCAGAGCACGAACAGCTCCCGCCCGATCTCGCGGCAATGGCGCGCGATCCCGTTCACCGACCCCATCGACAGCGAATGGTCGCCGCCGAGAAACATCGGGATGGCGCCGGTCTGCGCCAGCTCGTGACTGCGACGCGCCAGCACCCGCGACCAGCGCTGGATCTGGCGATAGTGCTTGGCCTTCACCGGCGGCTCGTCACCGGGCTCCGTCATGTCGGCGATGCCGACATCGCCGTAGTCGGTGACGTCGAGCCCGAGGCTTTCCAGCACGCTGATGAGACCTGCGGTGCGCAGCGCAGCAGGCCCCATCAGCGTGCCGCGGACCGACGCGCCGAGATCGATCGGAGCACCAAGGACGGCGATGCGATGTGGCGCCTTAAGGTCTGGAGAAGCCAAGACGGAATCCTTTCATCGACGGCCGGGCGCCCAGCGTAGCGCGATTTTGCACCGCGCGCTTCGCCGGCGATGCGTCTCGGTCCCAGGGAACCAATCGCATCAGCAGGCATTTCCCACGAGCGTTACATGCGCCCCTCGGCCGAATCGCGTCGGCACGAGGGTGCCAATCCGACGAGCCGCGGCAAGAAGGCAACGACAGTGAGCAGCGAAACGTTCGAAACACCTCCGCAGCCGGGCGTCGCCGAACGCGCCCTCGACACCGCAACGGACATGTCGCATGCACTCGGCGAAGTGGTGGGTACCCTGAGTGCGGCCGTGGACCGGCTGAGCGAAGCGGCAAGGGACGCGCGGCGGCCCGGGACCGCCCTGTCGACCATCAGCGCGATCACCCGCGAGGCCCCGCTCACGAGCCTGTTCGTCGCCTTCCTGCTCGGGGTCACCGTCGCACGCCGGCGTTGAGGAACGGCGGTCAGAACAGCCGCGGTCCGCGCCGGTCGAGCTGCGATTCCCATGTCAGCAGCGTGGCCGCGATGACCATGATCGCAATCCCGGCGACACTGATCAGGACCTGCATCGCCAACCCGCTCGCCACGTCGGTCAGCACGACCTGGCCGAGGAAGGCCAGCAGCACACCCTGGCAATAGATCGGGAGCGAGTTCTCGCCGCACCTGATCATGGCCGTCATCAGCGGACGGATTGGCCCCTTCCAGTCCCGCGGAGCCAGCCGCGACACCACGAAGGCAAGCGCCAGGAAGTGCAACAACCGCACCGGCGCCAAGTGGCTCTTGTAGATCGGATAGATCAGGCCGCTGATGGCCGACGGGATCAGGTTCTCGAGACTCTTGAACTCCCAGCTGAGCGCCATCAACAGGCTGAACACGAGATAGCCGATCGCCACGATCAACAGCATTCGCGAGTCGAGGAGCGGACGCAGGCGTGTGGCGCCGGCACAGCCGTACCAGGCGCCGATCACGAACAGGAACTGCCAGGCGAACGGATTGAAATACAGCTCGCCGCTCGGCCACGCCGGCGCCTGCCAGCTGAACAGCTGAACCATCATGTAGAGCAGGAATGAAAGCGCCAGCGTCAACGTCGCGCTGGTGATCATCAGCCACAGGATGACGGGAAAGCAGATGTGCAGAATTGCAAACGTCAGCAGGATGTCGGTGTTGACGGGCGCGAATTGCAGCAGCGCCACATGCACCAGCGTGGGCCCGGGCTCGCGAAAGAAGAAGCCGGTGTTGGTCTCGTCGACGAAGCGCGTGCCGCCGCCGATCACCCAGACCAGCGCCGCATAGGCGAGCAGCAGCACCAGGAACGCCGCATAGATCTCCCAGGCGCGCCGCAGCGCCCGCACCACCGTGGTCGCCCAGCCCTGCTTCGGCAGCGCTCCGCCATAGGCGAGCATGCAGGTGTAGCCGGAGACGAAGACGAACACCTCGGAGGTGTCGCTGAAGCCGTAGTTGCGCAGCGTCAGCCACGCCAGCGAATTGTCCGGAACATGATCGATGAAGATGAACCAGAGGGCGAGCCCCCGGAACGCGTCGACCCGGAGGTCACGACCTCCGTTGCCGTTGCCGGCTGCCACGCTATCCGTCCTCGCCAGCTCTTGATCATCGGCAAACAAGATGGACCTCGTCTCGGGATGGCCGACCAACATCGACTCCGGCATGCATGTTGTGCCTTAATATCTCCTGCCGGTCATCGATCGGAACTCGAATCCGCCGCACGCGTCGTCCACCCTTCTGGCAGATTTCGAGGTTGGCCATTGAGCGCAGCCCCCCGTTTGCGTCTTCAGGCTGCCCCCCGTCATTTCAGCCGATTGTGCACGGCCAATATCCGTACTCGAAAAGTGTGCACGGAAACCGGGTGCCTGTGGAACATTGTCGGCATGGTGGTGTTAAGCATCTCACCACCGCCGGACTGGCAATTGTTCCAGTCCCGTATTTGCCCGGATTGATTGTAGATTGCTTAGACGTTGACTTGCAGTGGAAATGTTGACAGGGGGGTTCCGTGATCCACCGAGGTGTCCAATATACGGTCGTGGCGACTGCTGAACCGGACATGTGGGAATGGCGGTACGAGTTCGGCGATCAGATCAAGACCGGACGCACCCAGACCAGACTCGCCGCGCTCGCGGCCCGGCGCGTGAAGTCGAAGATCGATGCGGCGCTCCGTGCGGCCCAAACGGGTTCCGTGTCCACGGTGAATGTCGCCGAACGGATCGAGATGGCGAAGGCCGCATCGCATGGCCTGACCTGACTTTCTCTCTCTCCGGCGGTCCGGCGCGCGCCGGACCGCTCATCGCCTGTTGAGACAGATCAAGGCATCGATGCCGGCATTTGTCATGTTCAGGCGATGGAAACTCTCATTTTTCGCTGCTCCCAGACGGGATCGAACGTTCAGATCGGCTTGGCCGCACCGGCTCTTGCCGACCAGTTCGATGCCTATGAGGCCGCCGCATGCCCAGCATGCGGCGGTACGCACCTCGTCAACAGGCTGAGCGGAAAGATGCTGAGCGACAGGGAGGGCTCGACATGTCCTACGTTGCGGAAGAGCTGACGATCACCGCCTCGACCGATGTGTCTCGCTCGGCCGATATGTCTTGGCTGCGCCGCGCCGGCGCGCTCCTGAAGGCAATCGTCAGCCGGATCGACCTGTCCCATTTTCCCAAATCATGCTGTAATTGACGTCGAGATTCATCGACGCGCCGCGCGTGCCTGCGAGGCGGAGCCGCCAAGATCGCTCCTCTCCAGGGGCGAAACATTCCTTCGTGAGCCACCCGCCGTCACTCCGGCGAGGTATGCCACCACTCAACAGACAATGATCAGGAGTTCCTTGATGCACGCCTCGGTGATGAGAGTTATGGCGATCGCGATCGCGGCTGCGGCGTCGACACCGGCATGGGCCGCCGATCCGGATCACGGCGGGGATCTGGCCCGTCGCTGGTGCGCCTCATGCCACCTCATCGAAGGGACGCAGAAGCAGGCGAGCGCGGACGTTCCCACCTTCGCTCAGATTGCTCAGAAGACGGATTTCACGCCAGAGAAGGTCGCGTTTTTCCTGCTCGACCCGCATCCGAAGATGCCAAGCTTTCCGCTCAACCGGCTGGAGGCGGCCGACATCGCCGCCTATATCGGCAGCCTGCGAAAATAGGGCTGGGCTCTTTCGCCCGTCTCGTCCGCCCGTGTCCATTCGGCGGCAGCGCTGCCGCCGAGCTCTGTCCATGCAGACCGTCGCTCCTGCGACGGCGAGGCTCGCGCTTCAGCTCTTGGGTTCGGTCGCCTTGCTCGCGGCGGACATGATGCTCGACGTGATCGTCTTCATGTGCTCACCGGCGTTGGTGAACTGGCTGCGCAGGAACTCGGACTGGATCCGCATCGCCTCCTCGAGCTCGGTGGCGTGAACGAGCTTTCGAGCGTGTTCGAAAGCCGTCTTGATGTTCTGCTCGGTGAGAGTGAGCGCCTGCTTGGACATGTCGGCGGCAGGTCCGGGAACCGTGCCGATCGATTTGCCGGCTGCGTCGAAGAACATCTCGAACGCCTTTTCCGCCTGCGAGATGGTCTTTTCGGCCAGGTCCCGCAGTTCAGCGGGCACTTCCAGTTTGGTTTGGGTCATCGTTGCGTCCTCCACGACAGATCCAACTACCACATCCGACTCCCTGCGTCGCCGTACAAATAGATGCGGAAGAAAGCTGCGCGCCTGTCAGAGTGCGGCCATACGTTGGCGCGTATTCTGCAGCGCGTATTCGATCGAAGCGAGGTGACGATCATAGGTCCGCCGCGCGCGCTCGGTCCGTAACGAGGCCTGAGAGCTCTCGCGCATGCTGCAGGGCAAGATCGAGAAGGAGGACAGTTCTTCTCGCATCCTCCCTGACACCGAATGCACCGGCTCGCACGGTGTCCATGTGGCCGGCACCGGCCACCACAACCGCGGCCTTCTCTTCAGCCGTCGCAAAGGCGGCCTGAGGAGAGAGTGTCCTCGTGCGAAAGGGAACGATGTTGGTCATTGGCCTTTCCCGTCCGCGGAGGCGGATCTGCATCAAATTTTCAGCGTTATACACATGGCCTTTTACGGAAGCCTTCGAGCGATCGCATAAGGCATGGCCGCTCTGGCCTCAACGCGAGCGGCGAGACTAACCCGAAAGCAAAGGCAAAGGCGTCGACTCCGGCGAATCTTGTCAGCCCCGGTTGCGGCAAGCGCCGCTCAGCCCGAGAAGCGGCGCCGATACTCCGATGGCGACACGCCGAGATGCCGCAGGAACGCCCGCCGCATGCGCTCGTCGTCGCCAAAGCCCGCCCGTTTGGCGACTTCGACCACGTTTTCGACCTGGCGGCTTTCGAGTAGGAGGCGCGCCGTCTCGACCCTGAGCGCCTCGACTCCCTGTGCCGGGGTCATCCCGGTGCGGCTGACATAGGTGCGGGCAAAGGTGCGCGGCGTCATGCCGGCTCTCGCGGCCAGCGCCTCGACGCGCAGGTCGCTCGCGATGTTCTCGATGATCCAGGCATGCAGCGCACTGAACCGACCCTCGACGTCGGACGCCTGCGCCGCCAGGACGGTCGAAAACTGACTCTGGCCGCCAGGACGCTTCAGGAAGACGACGAGCCGGCGCGCCACGTCGAGCGCGATCGTATGACCGAAATCCTCCTCGATCATCGCCAGCGCCAGATCGATGCCGGCGCTCACGCCTGCGGATGACCAGACCCGGCCGTCCTGCACGAAGATCGCGTCGGGCTCGACCTTCACGTTCGGAAAACTGTCCTGCAGGCGGGGGCAGTAGCGCCAATGTGTAGCGGCCCGCCTGCCCTCCAGCGCGCCGACCCAGGCCAGCGCAAAGGCGCCGAGGCAGACGGATGCGATCCGCCGGGCGCCCGGGAGCACCTCCCCGATCCACCGCATCACCGTCTCGTCCTGCCGCAGCTTCCAGATGCCCGGCCCCCCAGGGATCAGCAGCGTGTCGACCTCCTCAGGCTTCACGGACGAGAGCGGCGCGGTGTCGATCATCAGGCCGACATCGGTCGGCACCAGTCCGCCCTCCTTGGACACGTAGCTGAGCGCATAGCCCGGCCCCGGCAGCTCGATCTCGCTGAGCTCGGCGAACACCTGCGCCGGGCCGGAAACGTCGAGCAGCGTCACTCCGGGAAAGGCAAAGATGGCGAGCCGCCTTTCGGCACCATCTCGACGCACCGCAGCACGCCGGGGAGAGTTGGCAGGATTCGAGGGCATATTGTCCTTTAAGCCATCGGAGGACCGCCTGTATAGCTCGACCTTGCAGTGCTGGAGTTCACGTGATGTCGCGCAACCTGGACGGCCGATACAAGACGATCGCCTCGCCATGGGACGACTACACCGTCTACAGCTTTTCCGACGCGTCGGAGATCGAGCTGCCTGATCGGCAGCCGATCATGGATGCGATGAATTCGATCATTGCCATTAACTGGAAAGCAATCGAACCCCATTGGACCGCGGCCTCATCGCCGTTCAACAGCAAATACGGCCTCGTTCTAGTCTACGATCACATCGGACTGGTCGCGTTTTCGGTCTATCGCGTGATGACCATCGCGCAGCGGCTGGCCATCTATCGCAGTGGAACCGAAGTACTACCCGCACATCAGGGTCGTGGCCTGTATGGGTTCTTTACGTCGCAGATCCTCAAGCATCCTGGGTCGGCCACGCCCGGCGAAGAAATTCTTTACGGATGGCGTACGCGCAACCCGATCGTGTGGGCTGCCAACGCCAAGATCTGCGAGAGGGTCGCGCCGTCGCTGCTCGATGAGGCGGCGGATGCGGAGTTGCAGGCCGCCTGCGTCGAGATGTGCGCGACGATCTATCCGGGCAAGCCGCTCGAGGTGCCCCGCATGATCATGCGCGGCGCCTACGGACACATCCAGCATATCAGGCAAGACTATCACGGCAGGGCCTCGCTGGTCGAGACCGCGATGTCGCGGATCATCCCGGATTCCGCCGACGCCCTGTTCTCCGTCGGCTATGCGAGGGTGTGATGGCGGCGCTCGGACAACAAGCGGTCGCGTCCTCTTCGCTCCGGTTCTTCGATCGCGCCTATGTTGCGTGGGGAACGGTCGCGTTTGCCTACGCCGTCGCCTTCCTGCAGCGGATGTCGCCGCAGACCGTGGGCCTCGACTTCATGCGCGACTTCGGCACCGACGCCTCCGGCGTCGCGATGCTCGCCTCCAGCTACTTCTGGGGCTACACCTTGATGCAGATCCCCGCGGGCGTTCTGGTCGACCGCTACGGTGTGAAGCGTGTCGTCCTGTGCAGCATGACGGCGTCGGTGCTCGGCAGCGCCGCCTTCGCGCTGTCGCCTACCCTGTTCGACGTCTTCGTCGCACGCGTGGTCGTGGCGTGCGGCGACGCGCTGGTGTTCACGGCGCTGCTGAAGCTCGTCGCGCAGAACTTTTCCGACCAGCGTTTCGGCCTGATGTCCGGCATCTCCCAGGTGTCGGGCTATGTCGGCGGCGTCCTCGCCACGACCCCGCTCGCCGCTGCGGTCAGCGGCTTCGGCTGGCGCGCCTGTTTTCTCTTCATCGCCTGCGTCGGCGTCGCGAACTTTGCCTGCGCGTCCGCGACCTTGAAATCCGCACCTGCGAACTACACCAGCCGGACGCTGAAGAGCGTCCTGGTCACAAGCTGGCATGCGCTCGGATCGGCCGCGACCTGGGGCTGCGCCATGAGCTTCGCTGCGCATTTCGCGGTCGTGACCACGCTTGCCGGGGTGTGGGGCATCCCGATGGTCGCGCATTATTTCGGCATCTCGCCGTCAGCGGCCGGAGGCCCTCTGCTCGCCTTCATGGTCGGCAACGCCATCGGATCGATCTTTCTCGGCCATGCCGCCGACCGGATGCAGTCGCTCAATGCAGCCCTGATTTCCATCACCCTGCTGCGCATGCTGCTCGTCGTGATGCTGTTGCCGGCACTGGCGCACAGCTTCGGCTTCTTCTATGTCGGCGCGGTGTTCGCCGTGCTCGGTCTGGTGGCCGGGGGCACCGTGCCGCTGATCCTGAAAAGCACGAAGCATCTCTACACGGCGGAGCGCATCGGCGTCGGCGCATCGATCAATACGACAGCCGCCGGCATTTTTGCCGGGCTGGCTCAGCCGGCGATCGCCTTTGCCATGGTGACTGCAAGCGGCCTCGACCCCGACATCGGATCAAGCCTGCGCAGTGCCGCCAGCGATTCCGGCTACGCAGCCCTGATCGAGATTCTTCTCCTGATGTCGCTTCCTGGACTCCTTGGGCCGCTGATGATGAGGCGCGAATTGATACTTCGTACTTAAGCATAAGAACAGAGAGGGTCAGTATGTCGCGTTTGTATTTGAGAAGGGACGAAGTCCGATCCGGCCATCAGGCCGGCACCTGGCAGAGCGTCCTGTTTTCGGAATTCGAGGCTCAGATGAGCAGCGAAGCAAGACCCTTTCCGTGCGTATTCGGCGTCGCGGGCTATCGTCACGATCAGCTTCGTTATCTGTTTCTCGACCCCATCGACATCGACGTGCTCGGCCAGCAGCTCGCCTTGTTCGTCTCGGAGAGCCGCTCGCACGGGCCCAACACCTCGCTGGTGCTGTTCACGCGCCCGCGCCCGGTCCAGACCATCGACTCCTACTACAAGAAATTCTGGCACATCCTCGATCAGCTGGCGCGCGTCGACAGCCAGCCGTGGCCCGCCGAAATTCCCGAGACCGTCGATCATCCGATGTGGGAGTTCTCGTTCGCCGGGGAGCCGATCTTCGTCGTCTGCAGCACGCCCGCACATGTGATGCGGCAAAGCCGCCGATCGAGCGCATTCATGCTGACCTTCCAACCGCGCTGGGTGTTCGAACGGATGCTCGGCACGGACGAGGCGGCGGCCAAGGCCTTCGGCGAGGTGCGCAAACGGCTGGTCCCGTTCGACACGACGGCGCCTTCGCCCCAGCTCGGACGCTACGGCAATCCGGAGGGCCGGGAGTTCAAACAGTACTTCCTCTACGACGACAACCAGCCGCCGCCGGCCTGTCCCTTCCACAAGCTGGCGCAGACCAAGCCATCGTCCATTACAGACAAGGAGCAGGCTGCATGACCCAGATCATCGCTGGAACCAAGACCAGCTTCGCGATCGATCCCGACATCCTGGCGCTGTTGCCGACGCAGGGCTGCATCGAGCTGCAGCACGATGCAGCCGGCAAGGTTCACGCCTTCCATACCCACCCCGTCGACGAAATCCTCGTCGTGATCAAGGGACGGCTCGCGTTTCGTTGGGAAGGCGGCGAGCGCATCTGTACCGCCGGCGACAAGATCCTGTTGCCGGCCGGGACGCTGCACGAATCGGAAGCGCTGGATGATGCAATCTACGCGATCGCTACGCGGCCACCCGCAACCATTGCATGCAATCGGGAGGGATGAGGTCAGGACAGAGGGCGGTCGGTCTCCGAAAGGGCGTCTGCGGTCAACCGCTCGACTATCTCGATCACCTCGATGCGCTGGCCCGGAGCCAGCTTCAGGAACGCCTTCAGCAGACGAAGGCTTTCCACGGCTTCGCTCGATGGGGCTCCGAGCTTCGTGTGCAGCTCCGCGATGAATGTTGAATTCTTCATCTCGCACCTTTGGCAGGAAACGGTAATGCCAGTCCTTAGCAAACGTGAAGGCCTTGCACGCAAGGTAGATACTGCAGCAATCGAGGCTGAAAGTCTCGGTCTGACGACTGCGACCCTGATCCTCAGGATGGCCCGCCTGGAAATCGACCGTGCGGAACCCGATGAGGTTGAAAGTATGCCAGGGAACAACTCTCGCAGCAAGCCGAACTGACCGGTGGGTTGATTTCGGCGTCACAATTTGGGTCTTCTGGCAGTTTCTGGCTGACGATACCAGTGGAAACGGTCGTTTACCGAACAATGCGCGGGGATTACGGCAGCGGTAAGCTTGTCCTCCACATTAGAGGTCTTCTATAGTTTGCTTTGGGGGAAGAATGGGTTGCGGATCCCGCTCGGGCTCCGTGCCCACTCCCGCCACACAGCGGCTGCAGGAAGACCATGCGCACTTATTATTTCGATATGAAGGATGGCATTCCGACCAGAGACCGGACCGGCCTGGAATTTGCGACGAGTGCGGGGGCGATCGAGCACAGCCGGGATTTGGCCCGGCGACTCCGGCACGACCCGCGCATCACCGACCGCAGGCTGTCCATCGTCGTCGTCGACGAATCTGGCGCGGAGGTTCACCGTGAGCCGGTTTATCCGGCTGCAGTGAAGGCCAGCCTGTCCTGATTTTTTCATAGGCGTGCCAGCAGAGACTGCGCGCTGACTATTTTTTCTACTTTTCGTAGAGGAAACGAAAAGCCGAACAACCCTTGAGTGTGTACGTTTGGCGCGCGATCAGGCCGCTTCGGCATCAAGAGCGCCCTGAGTGTCAGCCCCCCGCCGCTCCGCTCGACCGGCTCTCCCCTTCCCTCGGTCGCCAACGAACGCCACCGCTGCGCCACCGACGGGTAGAGTCGAGGAAGGGCGCGGTGGCTTGGGCCATTCGGCAACGCCCCGTTTCCCTTCCCCGCTCATCGAACC